>CADCPA010000127.1 GCA_902803135.1 uncultured bacterium | reverse complement strand
TTCGTCCGTGATGTAGCGCCTGACGTCGATCTTCGCCGCGAGCTGCGCATTGCCCACGAGCTCGCCCACCTTCACGCCCAGGTCGAGCGCCATCTGCTCCACGAGCGCGTAGCGTTCGGGATGCACGGCCGAGGCGTCGAGCGGGTTGGCGGCATTGCGGATGCGCAGGAAGCCCGCGCACTGCTCGAAGGCCTTCGGCCCGAGGCCGCTCACCTTCTTCAAATCGTTGCGGCTCTTGAAGGCGCCGTTTTCGTTGCGCCACGCGACAATACGCTTGGCGAGGTTCGGGCCCACGCCCGAGACGCGCGTCAGCAGCGGCGCCGAAGCCGTGTTCAGCTCCACACCGACCTTGTTCACACAGCTCACCACCACCTCGTCGAGCTTCGCGTCAAGGAGCGGCTGGTGCACGTCGTGCTGGTACTGCCCCACGCCGATCGCCTTCGGCTCGATCTTCACGAGCTCGGCGAGCGGATCCTGCAGACGGCGGCCGATCGAAATCGCGCCGCGCACGGTCAGGTCGAGTTCCGGGAATTCGTCACGGGCGATTTCGCTCGCGGAGTAGACGGACGCGCCCGATTCGCTCACGCTCACGACCATGATGTCCTTCGCGCCGAGCAGCTTCAGCACGTCGCGCACGAACGCCTCGGTCTCGCGGCCGGCCGTGCCGTTGCCGACGGCAACCGCCTCGGGCTTGAAATGCTCGACGATCCGGGCGATCGTCTCCTGCGCCTCGGCCTTGCGCTGCATCGGATAGATGACGGTGTTCACAAGGAACTTGCCCGTCGAATCGAGCATCGCGACCTTGCAGCCCGTGCGGATGCCGGGGTCGATGGCGAGCACCTTCTTTTCACCGAGCGGCGCCGCGAGCAGCAGGTGGCGCAGATTCTCGGCGAACACTTCGACGGCGGCACGGTCGGCTTCGAGTTTCTTCTCGACGTTCACGTCGATTTCACAGCTCGGCGCGAGAAGGCGCTTGTAGGCGTCTTCGGCGGCGAGGTTCAGATTCGCGTCGTCCCGGGCGTCGATGATGGCCTCGATGCGATGGACGAGCGGATCCTTGTCCACGACGAAGCGCATCCACAGGACGCCTTCCTTCTGGCCGCGGCGGATCGCGAGAAAACGGTGGCTCGGAATTTCGGAAATGGGTTCCTGGAAATCGTAGTACTGCTCGAACTTCGTCGGCTGCGTCGGCTTCGGCGTGACGACTTCGCTCTTCACGATGGCCTTGTGGGCGAAGGTGTCGCGCACGAGGCCGCGCACCTCGGCGAGGTCGGCGATGCGTTCGGCGATGATGTCGCGCGCGCCCTGGAGGTCTTCGGCCGAACCTTCGTACGCCTCGTGGTTCCAGATCTTGTCCGCGAGCGGCTCGAGCCCCTTCTCCTTCGCAATCATGGCGCGCGTGCGGCGTTTCGGCTTGTAGGGCTGGTAGAGGTCCTCAAGGGCGTTCTTCTGCATGCACGCCTCGATCTTCGCGCGCAGGTCGTCCGTGAGCTTGCCCTGCTCGTCGATGGACCGCAGAATCGTCGCACGGCGGTCCTCGAGCTCGGCATAGTACGAAAGACGTTCCTGGATTTTGGAAATCTGCACTTCATCGAGGTTGCCGTGCGCCTCCTTGCGGTAGCGGGCAATGAAGGGAATCGTGTTGCCTTCGCCCAGGAGTTTCGCCACGGCGGCGATCTGTCCGCCGGAAATGCCAAGTTCGGCCGTCAGGCGCGGAAGGACCTTCTGCGCGTTCAAGTCATTCGTCATCTTCGGGTGTCTCTCTGTCAAATCGTCACGGGGCCACCAGGCCGATCGTCATCGTGTCTTCGGGGTCCGCCTTGGCGGGCGCCCCGACCTTCATCAACTTGAGATTGATTTCCACATCGCCTTCGGCGAGGCGGCGCACGGTCGCCACAGCCGTGCCTTCGCCGCCCGCGGCATTGCCCGTGCGCTGGCGCGCAGTGGCGCCGCGCACGATATCGCACGAATACTTGCCGGAGGTCGGCGGCATGATCCACCGCGTCCCCTTCGGCTCCTTCAGCTCGACATGGATGGGGTCGCCCTTCGCGCACTTGATCGCGAAGCTCTGCTCGGCCTTGACGACATGGATGTTCTTCTTGCGGCCGGTCCCCGTCGTTTTGCCGGCGCCCGGCACCATGTTCTCGGAGAGCGCCCCCTGGCGGTTGACGCGCGCAGCCGCGCCGCCGCCGGTCCCCACCGGATAGCCGCCGCGGAAGCTCCGACGCTGTGTGAACGCCGCGGCATCGCAGCAGACGAGCATGCCGGCTAGAATCAGAAGAATCGTTTTCATTTCCTTGTCTCCGCCTGTCGAGTTAAAAGTCTAGAAGAAGTTGCCCATCGCGCGGAACTTCGCGTAGCGCCGGTCGACGAGCTCGTCAACCGGGACCTGCGCGAGCTCCTTGAGCGCGGCGAGCACGGCCTTCTTGACCGCGAGCGCCGCGGCCTTGTGGTCCTTCTGCGCACCGCCGGCCGGCTCGGCGACGACTTCGTCGATCGCGCCGAGGCGCTTCAGGTCGGACGCCGTGATCTTGAGCGCTTCCGCGGCCGCGGGAGCCTGGGCGCCGTCGCGCCAGAGGATGCCGGCGCAGCCTTCGGGGGAGATCACGGAGTAGACCGCGTTCTCGAGCATGAGGATGCGGTCGCCCACGGCGATCGCCAGCGCGCCGCCCGAACCGCCTTCACCCGTGACCACGACCACGATCGGCGTCTTGAGGAGCGAGAAGAACTCGAGGGACTTCGCAATCGCCTCGGCCTGGCCACGCGCTTCCGCCGTGTCGCCCGGATAGGCGCCGGGGGTGTCCACGAACGTCACGACCGGCAGGTGGAACTTCTCCGCCAGCTTCGCCAGGCGCATCGCCTTGCGGTAGCCGTCGGGGTTCGCCATGCCGAAGTTCGCCTCGAGGTTTTCCTCGATCGTCGCGCCCTTGTGGTGGCCGAGCACGAGGCACTTGACCTTGTCGATCGTGGCGAAGCCGCCGATCAGGCCCTTGTCGTCGTTCACGAGACGGTCGCCGTGCAGTTCTTCGAAGTCGCTGCAGATGTACTTGAGGAAGTCGAGCATGTGCGGACGCTTCGCGTCGCGCGCCAGCTTCACGCGGTCCATCGCCGTCGGCGCCGGAGCCGCCTTTGCCTTCTTGGTAGCCATATCTGAAAAGTCCTTTCTCAGAAGCCGAAATACTTCAGCATCTTGACGATGAAGTTCTTGAGTTCCGCGCGCTCCACGATCTTGTCGACGAAGCCGTGGGCCAGCAGGTATTCCGCGGACTGGAAATCCGGCGGGAGCTTCTGGTGGATCGTGTTCTCGATCACGCGGCGGCCGGCGAAGCCGATGAGCGTCTTCGGCTCGGTGATGTTGATGTCGCCGAGCATCGCGAAGGAGGCGGAAACACCGCCCGTCGTCGGATCGGTCAGCACGCTGATGTACGGAAGGCCGGCTTCCTTCACGCGGCCCACCGCGGCGGAGGTCTTCGCCATCTGCATCAGCGACAGGATGCCTTCATGCATGCGCGCGCCACCCGAGGCGCTGCAGAGGATCAGCGGACGCTTCTCGGCGATCGCCTGCTCGCAAGCCCGCGCAATGCGCTCGCCCGTGCCCGTGCCCAGCGAACCGCCCATGAAGCCGAAATCCATCACGCCGAGCATCACCGGAACGCCGCCCATCGTGGCCGTGCCCATGACGATGCTTTCCGTCTCGCCGCTCTTGGCGATCGTCGCCTCGACCTTGGCCTTGTACGGGCCCGTCGCGTCGTGGAAGTCCAGATGGTCGGAATAGCTCACTTCACGGAACACTTCCACGAACGAACCTTCGTCCGACAGCTGCGCAATGCGCGTCCGCGCGCCCAGACGGCCATGATAGTTGCACTCCGGACAGATGCAGTTGTTCTTCGTCCACGCATCCTTCGCAATGTAGCTCTTGCACCGCGGACACACCTGCCACAGCGCCTTGGTCGGCGGAATCTTCGCCTTTTCTGCCTTCTTTTCGAACCAGCCCATGTTCTCTACTCCTTTTGAAAAACAGGAAGTTGGATTATAGCAAATCGGCGGGGATTTCTCAATGTATCGTGACGGAAATCGGCGTTTGGACCGTTGCCTGCTCCCGTGCCGTCGCCGCCGCCCAGTCCCGCGCGTCGAGAACCTCGCCGCGACCGGTCCACCCCTGCCCCGCCCACCACACGAAGGGCCGGCCCTCGTCGATCGGACGCACCAGCAGCAGGTCGCCTTCGGCCGTCGTCGCGACGGCGCTTTCACCCTCGGTGAAGATGGCCGTGAAGATCGAACTCCCGTCCTTCTGCGCCGGCTCGAAGTTCGCGAGCCACCCCTGGTCGGGACGCAGCGTCAACTCGCCGTTGTGTTCCTTCGCGGCGGCCACGTTGAGGCCGGGTCCGCCCGACACCTTGTAAGCCCCCTTCACGGTGAACGTCGCCGCGTGTTTCGTAAAGCGACGTCCGCGGTCGAGCGTCACGACGCGCTTCTCCTCCACCGTCACGCCGTCGCATTCCACGGGCGCATAGGTCACTTCGAAGGCCGTGCGCACCGGTCCCGTCGCCAGGCACTTCTGCGAGGCCCAGTTGCCGGCGCAATAGGCCTTGCCGCCGCGCCAAACGGCGAAACCGCCGCAGCCACGCGCCGTTCCAACCTTGTAATTGTCCATGCCTTCGCCCGTATCTGTATGATAATGACCAATTTTGAGCCATTTATCGATAATTGGATAGGAAACCTTCTTGCTCCACACGTCGACGCCGCTCGAGACGAGGCCCTCGCCCTTCGGCGGCGGCTGGGCGACGCCCGGACCGTACACGCGCCATGCGGTCTTGTCGTTTTCCCACAGATAGTCGTCCAGGCGATCGGGCGCGTGGCGTCCGAAGCAGACGGCCGTCAGGTCGGGCTTCGGCAGCGCCGCATCGTTGAACACGCGGAACGACCGCGTCACGCCCGCGACAAACGTCGAAACGAAGAGCAGCTTGTCGGGCTGGCCGTCGCCGTTTTCATCCCACAGCTGGTACGGCAGGCACGCACCGTCGCGCTCGTCGAACACGACCAGGTTCTGGTCGGAAAGGCCGAGTTCCTTCCACGGCACCTCCACGGTGTCGAGACGGTAGCTCGCGACCGGCGCCACGGAGACGCGCTTCGCATCCGCATGCGCCGCCAGCACGGCGTGCTTGCGGATTTCGGAGACGGCCAGCAGGAAGCCGCCAACCGCATACGCCTCGGTGGAATCGGCGCCGAAGTCGGTCGCCGGACGCGAACCGACCTGCTGCACCCACCCGAACCTGCCGTCGTCCGCCGTGCAGCGGCACATCGCCGCCCACGCCTTCTGGATGCGCGGCAGATAGTCCGCCGCGTCGAGCAGTCCGTTGTTGACGCCCCACATGAACGCGTAGCAGAAGAACGCCGTACCGCTCATCTCCGGCAAATCGGGATCCTGTCCGTCGAGCAGGCTCGGCGACCAGGCCCCGTCCTCGCGCTGCCGCGTCTTTACCTTCTCGCACAGTTCCTTGAAGAGGTCGGTGAACCAGGGACGCGTCCGCAGGTCGTCCGGCAGCTCGCGGATGACGAGCGGCAGGCCCGCCAGCACCCAGCCGTCGCCGCGCCCCCAGAATATCTTCGCGCCGTTCTTCGTCGTCTTGCCGATGTAGGACGAATCGCGATAGAAGAGGTGGTCGTCCTTGTCGTAGAGGCGCGCATGCGTGGCGCGGTACTCGCCGATCATGAAGTCGCGGTACTTCTCCTCGCCCGTCAGCGCGGCGAGCTTCGCCCACACCGGCGGTGCCATGAACAGCGCGTCGCACCAGCACCAGCGGTCGAAGTTCTGGCGCAGCTCCTTGCCAAGTCCGGTCCGCTGCGCCAGCGGCACGCGCGAGCGGTTGGCCAGCACGTGGTCGAACGCCGCGCGCGTGGGCGCAAGGGCCGCCGGACGGTCGTCGGCGCGCGCAAGTTCGAGCCAGGCTTGTCCAATGCAGTGGGAGTCCGCATGGAACGGACGCCCCTCGAGCTGCCAGGCGTAGGTCTTGCCCTCCTCGCGCAACACGTCGAGGTAGGGACGCGACGGCTCCGTGAGACCGAACGCCGCAAGGCCGGCATAGAACGCGCCGTAGGTCCAGTCCTTGTGGTTCGCACGGCGCGGATGCTCGAGCATCCAGTCCGCGACCTTCACGCCGTTGGCGTCCAGCGTGGCGACGTCCCACGCGTCGGGCAGCTGCGCAGACGAGGCCGCAGCCGTCCCGAGGACGACCGCGCAGAACAGAAAACGAAGTTTACTTTTCATGTTCCATAGTATATCATATCTGCATTCGTCTAGCCGCCTCTTTCCTGTCAGACAGGCCGAGGCCGTCGACAGCGGTTTTGAAAGACCAAGAACATGAAATCGATGAAACAGCTTCGTTCCCGATGAAATACGGACTCGTCCTTGAAGGCGGCGGCATGCGCGGACTCTTCACCGCCGGCATTCTCGATGCCTGGATGGAAGCCGGCATCCCGTTCGACGGGCTCGTCGGCGTCTCCGCCGGCGCCTGCTTCGGCTGCAACTACAAGAGCCGCCAGCCCGGACGCGTCATCCGCTACAACAAGCGCTTTGCCAAGGATTCCCGCTACTGCAGCTGGACCTCGCTGCTGCGCACGGGCGACATCTTCAACGCGGACTTCTGCTACCGGGAAATCCCTTCCACGCTCGACCCGTTCGATGCGAAGACCTTTGAAGCCCATCCAATGGAATTCCATATCGCCGCGACAGACTGCGCGACGGGGAAAGCCGTCTACCGCCGACTTGACAAGGCGGACGAGACGGCCTTCAAATGGATACAGGCTTCGGCCTCCATGCCGGTCGTCTCGCGTCCGGTCCGCATCGACGGCGGCGACTATCTCGACGGCGGCCTCTCCGACGGCATCCCCCTCGGCTACTTCGAGTCGCTCGGTTTCGCACGCAACGTCGTCATCACGACGCGCCCCCACGGCTATCGGAAGTTCCCCTCGGCCAAAATGTGGATCGTCAAACCCTGGCTGCGCAAATACCCCGCCATCTATCAGGCGCTCACCACCCGCCACCGCTGGTACAACGAGACGCTCGCCTACATCGACAAACGCGTCGCCGCCGGGGCGGCCTTCCTGGTCTGTCCCCCCGAAACGCTGCCCATCGGCCGCGTCTGCCACGACCCCGCCACGATGCAGCGCGTCTACGACATCGGCCACGACCTCGGCCGCGCGCATCTCCCCGCCCTCTGCGCCTTCCTCAACCGCTAATGGGGACAGGCCCCGCAAATGGGGACAGGCCCCCGCAAATGGACGATTGGATCAGCCGAATTTGCACCACGGGCGCTTGCGGCTCGGGAAGCCCTTCGCGAAGGCATCGTTGGCGAGGTTGACGTCTTCCACAACCTGAAAGTCGAACATGCCCATGCACGCGGCGTCGGCGCCGCCGTTGAACACGAACGGAATCGACTGGCGCGGATGGATCGCACCCGCGGCCATCGTCTTGAAGGCGATCCACGGTTCCAGACGCTTCTCGAACCAGGCGCTCAGCGCATCTGGATCACGGCACCAGTTGTTGTCGTTCCAACCCTTCTCATGCGAACCGGGTTCGCCCTCGCCCGCATCCGTCGGCGACTTCTGCGCGCTCCAGTAGCCGCCCGGATGGAACGTCTTCATCCAGAAGTCCGGAATAAGGTCGTGTTCCACGCAGAATTTCAGCGTGTTGAAGGAATGCGCGCCGATGCCCACGGGCACGCCGAGCTTGCGCATCTCCTTCATCGCCTTCTCCATGGACTTCCAGTCGTTGTTGACGGCCCAGGCGTCCGCGCCGAAACCGTGGATGTAGATCAGCTTCGCACCGCCGTCGACGCTCTTCTTCGCCCCCACCACAACGCCCATCTCGCCGTTGACGTCCTCGTGCCCGCAATCGGAGACGAAGTTGATCGTGCCGCCGTCTTCCTTCCAGTAGCGCGTGATGAAGTTCATCAGCGCCGGATTCGTCGAAATCGTGTTGACGCCGCACGCCTCCGCGAGATGCATCGTGTCGAAGATGCGCCGTTCCGTGTTGTACGCCTTCATGAGCGTGGCCACGTAGCCGAGGTCGCGCGAGTGGCTCCAGCCGCCAATGAGGTTGCCGCCGAGCGTGATGCGGCTCATCTTGAACGAGCCGATCTGGACGGTCTGGTCGAACTTCTTCTTCAGGTCGTTCACGTCCTGGTACTTGAAGCGGTACGAGGCGCTCGTCACCGTCTCGACCTTGCCCGTCGGCTTGCCGCCGAACGAGACACGTACACCGTCCGGCAGCTTCTTCACGCCGTCCTTCGCGGCGAACGCGCCGCCGAAGACGCCGAGTACCGGCAGGCACGCCAGGCCCGCCAGCAGCTCGCGGCGTTCGGGCGACGCGAGGCCACCGGCCTTCGTCTCCGCAGGGGACTGTCCCCCTTCCTCGTTCATTTCGGCAGGCCGGGCCTTTTTCAGTGCGAGTGCGCGCACAACCGTCCACAGCCCCGGCCCCGGATGCACCGCGAGACAGGCGAGCGCGAGCGCCTCGATGACGCCCATGTCGACGAAGAGGAAGTGGTGCAGGCCGCCCGCCTGGACGAACGGCGGCATCGCCACATAGAACATCGTGAGCAACGCAATGCCGGCAATCGACGCCGCGCGCGCGAGAACGCCCGTCATCAACCCAAGACCGATGGCGATCAGACCCCAGATGACCAGTGCGTCGCAGACCGACGTCAGCGTGGCGTTGTCCGCAATCGCATTGAGCATCGGCGCGGCGATCCAACGGCTCAATCGCAGATAGCCCCGGCAGCTCCACCCGCCACCCTGCGCCAGCTTCCACAGGCCCTCGTAGAGGAAATGCCAGCCGATGGCCAGCCGCAGCGCCGTGGCCGCATACATCAAGATCGAGTTTCTCTTCATTTAAGATTCCCTTCTGTCATGTCTTCACGTCTTTACCACTCCAGTACCAGCCGCCGCCCCAACCGCAGGGGGTCCCGTGTTCCGCCGCCTGCGTCGCCATCGCGCAAAAGGCCGCCATCAGCAGGAAAGCCATCGAAGAGGTTGGCATTTTCATACAGACATTATACCACAAACGCCGGACGGATGATATAATACCTGCATGGCACCCTATCTCATTTGGGACTGGAACGGCACGTTGCTCAACGATGTGGACGCGTCCGTCTCCGCCCTCAACCGCATGCTGACCGAACGCGGCCTTCCCACCATCACGCGCGACTTCTACCGCGCGCATTTCCGTTTTCCGGTACGTCCCGTCTATACCGAGCTCGGCATGGACCCCGACCGCGAATGGGAGAAGATCTGCATCGACTTCCACGACTATCTCGCCGCCGCGCCGCAGGCCGTGCGCCCTGACGCCGTCACCGCGCTCACGCTCGCCCGCGATCACGGGCTCGGACAGTCCATCCTCAGCGCCCTTCGCCAGGATTTGCTGCTCCGCGACACGGGGAAAGCCGGCGTGCAGGCCTTCTTCGACGAAATCTACGGCGTCGACAATCTCGACGGTGCGACGAAGCTCTCACGCGGACACGACCTGCTCGCCGCGCTGAAGGAACGCATCGCGGGGCATCCGCTCTACTTCATCGGCGACACCCTGCACGATGCGGAGGTCGGCAGGGCGCTCGGCGCCACGCCCGTCCTCGTCGACGGCGGACATCAAACAGCCGACCGCCTCCTGGCGGCCGGCTATCATGTGGCGGCGTCCCTGTGCGACGCCGTGCGGTTCGTGCTGACGCGCCCGCTTTGATCACTTCACGATCCACTCGAGCACGCCCGAGGAGAAATTCGGCTGGGACTGTACGACGAGGCGGATGTCCTTCGCGCGGACCGGCTGCGGGAATTCGACGGTGCAGAAGCCGTCGCGCTTCACGGGATAGGCGACGTCGACCTTCTGCCACGGCGCGTCATCCGCCTCGCGGTACTCGATCGACCACGCGGCCGGCACGCGGCAGTTGCCGACACCCGTATCGTCGAACCAGTAGACGGACGCGCTCTTCACCGTCTCCGCCGTGGGGAAGTGGTACGCCGCCCACTCCTTCGTGCCGCGATGCGGCCAGAACGTGAGACGGGGCAGACGGGCGTCGCCCGAAGACTTCGGCAGACGGCCGTCGCTCAGCGCCGCCGGCGTGTCGCTGCTCCACACGTGCGAAACCGTCGTCTGGTAGCCCCGCGGCGCCTTGGCGGGGTCCGCCTCGGCCGGGAACCAGGTCTGCATCTCGCCCGCGCCGCGATGGCACCAGGCGAAGTACGGCACGAGCGTGAGCGACGTCGGACTCGTCGTGCACTTCGCAAGGCCGCGGTTGAGGATCAGCGCGTCGGCCTTGAGCGCGGGATAGACATTTCCGAGGATGTTGCATGTCGTCTGCGCGAAGGTCGCGTCGGCCGGCAGAATCTTGTTCAGCACGTGGCCGTCGTTGTCCACGCCCTCGGCGCAGTACACGATCGGACCCCGTTCGACGGCGAGGCGGCCGCGGTCGTCTGCGACGGCGTCATGCGCCTTGATGCGGCGCACGGGCATGTTCATCGCCACCTCGACCGTATCGCCCGGCTGCCAGGCGCGATCGATGACGCAGTAGCCCTTCTCGGGCGTGAAGGCGAACGGCTGGCCGTTGACCTTGACGGTGAAGTCCGCAAGCGTGCCGGGCACGACCTGCGTGTAGAGGTCGCTCGGCACAGGACGGCCCACGCACCAGCCCGGCACGCGGACGTTGAGCGCGAACTTCGCGCCGGCCTTCGGCGGCGTCACCGCGAGGCGCGTCGTCCCTTCCCAGGGATATTCGGTCGTCTGCGCGACCTTGACCTCGCCGCAGCTCAGCGCGAGCTTCGCGTCGCTCTGCACGAAGAGGTTCACGTAGAGCGCGTTCGCGCGCGTCGCATAGGCGAACTGGGCGACCTGCGGAATGAAGCGCACGACGTTCACCGGACAGCAGGAGCAGCCGAACCACTTCGAGCGCTTGTAGCCGCCCGTGGACGCGAGCGGATTCGGATAGAAGAACTCGTCGCCTCCCAGCGAGATGCCGCTGAGGAAACCGTTGTACAGCACGCGTTCAAGCACGTCGATGTACTTCGCCTCGCCGTGGAGAAGGAACATGCGCTGGTTCCAGAGCGCGTTTGCGATGCCCGCACACGTCTCGAGGTAGGCGCTCTCGTTCGGCAGCTCGTAGTTCTTGCCGAACGCCTCGCCTGCGTGACGCGCGCCGATCGAACCGTTGAGGTGGAGCTTCTTGCCGACGACGTTCTCCCAAATGCGTCCGATCGCCTTGATGTATGCGTCGTTGCCCGTGAGCGCCGCAACGTCGGCCATGCCGCAGTAGAGGTAACCGGCGCGCACGGCGTGGCCGACGGCCTCACGCTGCGCGATGACCGGCAGGTGGTTCTGGTTGTAGTTGCCGTGCGCCGTCATCTCGTCGCCCTGCGTAAGGCTGCCCGACTGCGCGAAAATCTTCGACGTCATGCCGGAGTGGTCCGCACCGCGCTGGTCGAGGAAGTGCTTCGCAAGCTTGAGATAGCGCTCTTCGCCCGTCGCGCGGTAGAGCTTGCAGAGGGCCAGCTCGATTTCCTCGTGGCCCGGCACGTGCTTGAGCTGGTCGGGGTTCGGACCAAACACCTTGTCCACGAGGTCGGCGTTCTTGATCGCCACGTCGAGGAGCGTGCGCTTGCCCGTCACCTGGTAGTAGGCCACGGCGGCCTCGTACATGTGGCCGACGTTGTAGAGCTCATGGCTCGAGGGGCAGTTGCTCCAGCGCTCCGGGCCCATCATGCCATAGTCCGTCTTGCCGTTCTTCGTGCCGTAGTTGAAACCGAGCGTGCGGGCCGTGTAGAGGTAGCCGTCCTCTTCCTGCGCCTTCGCGAACTTCGCAATCAGGTCGTCGAGATACTTTTCGAGCTTCGGATCCGGATGCGTCGAGAGCGTGTAGGCCGCGCCTTCGACGATCTTGAAAACGTCGGAATCGTCGAAGGGAATGCCGCGGAAGCCGCCCTTGGCGCGCTGGCCGGCAAGTTCGAAGTTGCCGATGCGGCCCGTTTCCTCGCTCTTGCGGAAATCGGTCCACACCGTCACGAGACGGTTCGTCTCGAACCGCGGCAGCCAGAAGCCGGCGCGGATCGCGACATTCGTCATCTCGGCAGGCTGGAACGGATAGTCGCCCGCAAACGCGGAGCCGGCGGCGGCCAGCGCCGCCGCGCACAGAAACAATTTCTTCATGACAGTCTCTCCTTTTGATTTCAAAGTTGGTTCGTACACGGCATGACATGCCAAAGGATGCAGAAGAAGTGGCAGATCGTCCCTCCCAGAACGAACAGATGCCACACCATGTGGGAATACGGAAGCGACTTCCAAAGATAGAAGATGCAGCCGAGCGTATAGAGTCCGCCGCCAACGGTCAGCCACATGGTGCCCCATCCCTGCAGGGACCGGATGAGCGGCACGATTGCGACAACGGCGACCCAGCCCATCAGCACGTAGGCGACGGTCGAAACAGAGCGGAAGCGGCCCGTGGTCCAGACCTTGAAGAGAACGCCCGCCAGCGCGGCGCCCCACTCGATGCCGAAAATCGTCCAGGCGAGAATGGGATGATCGGGCCGCAGCGACACGAGGCAGAATGGCGTATAGCTGCCGGTGATCAGAAAGTAGATGGCCATGTGGTCCATCTTGTGCAGCACGCTTTTCGCCGGCGCATAGGTCACCGCGTGATAGGCCGAAGAAACGGAATAAAGCAAAATCATCGAGAGACCGAAGATCGACCCCCCGACGATTTTCCACGGCAGGTCCACACCGGATCTCACCGCCTCCCAGACGAGGAGAGCCGTCATCGCCGCCCCGAGATGGGAGCCCACGACATGCGTAACGGCGTTGGCGACTTCCTCGCCGGCTGTCTGTTCGCGCGCCACGGTCTTACTTGCGACCCTTGGCGAGACGCCAGATGAACTTTTCGAGACTGGCGGATTCTTCGAGCGTGATCACGCCGTCCTTCCGGGCGGCCTCGAGCGCCTCTCGGAACTCCTCCTGCCCTTCCATGCCGTCGATGAGCTTCAGCAGCTGCTCGCTCTCGGCCATGTCGATCTTGCCGTCGGCGAGGATGCCCTGCGCCATCTTGTCGATCGCCACGGACAGCGCCGCATTGCCGACGTTCTGCGCAAACTTGCGGAAGACCACCGGCATGGACTCTTCCGAGACGGCGCCCTTGAGCAGCAGCTTCAGCGCGGCAAGCGTCACCAGCATGAGCGCGACCGCGACCGGCAGCGCGATCCAGGCGGTCTTCGCGAACGGCGCGATGAGATACGCCACGAACGAGACGGCGGCAACGAGGAGCGCGTACGGCAGCTGCGTGTTCACGTGCACGACGTGGTTGCACTGCGCACCGGCGGACGCCATGATCGTCGTATCGGAAATCGGCGAGCAGTGGTCGCCGCACACCGCGCCGGCCATGCAGGCCGAGACGGCGATAATCGTCATCGAGCTGCCCGGAATCGCCGCGAGAACGATCGGAATGAGAATGCCGAACGTACCCCAGCTCGTGCCCGTGGAGAACGCCAACACGATGGCGATCACGAAGATGATCGCGGGCAGGAAGTTCCAGAGGCCGGCGGCCGGACCGTTGATCAGGTCGGAGATGAAGATCTTCGCGCCGAGGGAATCCGTCATCGCCTTCAGCGTCCAGGCGCAGCAGAGAATCATGATGGCCGGAACCATCGCCTTGAAGCCTTCCGGGAAGGCGTCCATGCAGTCGCGGAACGAAATGACGCGGCGGCAGAGATAGAAGATCACGGCGAAGACGATCGCGACGATCGAACCCAGCACGAGACCGACGGAGGCGTCGGAATCCGAGAACGCCTTGACGAAGCCCGGATGATCCGAACCGAAATAGCCGCCCGAGTAGATCATGCCGAGCATGCAGCAGACGATCAGCACGGCAACCGGGATCACGAGATCGATCACCCGGCCCCTGTCGTTCTTCGCGAGCGCCTCGGTGGCGTCCTCGATGGCGCCAAGGTCAGGCCGGCCGGCCGCCGTCTCGGCGTCATGCTTCTTCATCTGCCCGAAGTTCAGGCCGGTAATCGCGAAGAAGAACATGGCGACGATCGTGAGAATCGCGTAGAAGTTGAACGGAATCGCGTTGATGAAGAGCGAGAACCCGCTCTCCGCGCCCGCACCCTTCGCAAAGCCGGCGACGGCCGCGGCCCACGACGAAATCGGGGCGATGATGCAGATCGGCGCCGCCGTCGCGTCGATGAGGTACGCGAGCTTCGCGCGGGAAACCTTCTTCGCGTCGGTGACGGGACGCATCACCGAGCCCACCGTGAGGCAGTTGAAGTAGTCGTCCACGAAGATGAGCATGCCGAGGACGATCGTCGCGACCTGCGCGCCGACGCGGCTCTTGATGTGCGTCTGCGCCCAGCGTCCGAACGCGGCCGAGGCGCCGGTCTTGTTCATCATCGCGACGAGCGAACCGAGCAGCACGAGGAAGAGCAGGATGCCGATGTTGTATCCGTCGGCAATCGACTTGATGAAGCCGTCCTGCATCGTATGCGTGAGCGTGCCCTCGAAGCCGAAGCAGGAGTAGAGGAGGCCGCCCGAAACGATGCCGATGAAGAGCGACGAGTAGACCTCCTTCGTGATGAGCGCGAGAAAAATCGCGAGCAGCGGCGGAAAAATCGCCCACCAGGTGCCGAAAAAGCGGTTTTCCCGGCGCACCGTCTGCAGCGCCTTCTTCTCATGGTCGACGAAGCTCTTGTCGTTCTGGACGTTTTCCGCGTATGCGTCCACGTAGTCCTTGGCGCCCTTCACGTCGTCCTTCGCCGCGATCTGCGCGAGGTCGTAGACGTTGGTGGCCACCCCGTCGTCTCCCGGCACGCACACCGAGATCTTGTACGACGCCGTCGCCTTCGTCTCGGCCTGGACCTTTTCGCCGTCGGCGGCGAAAAGCGTTCCTGCGACCAGCACGGCGGCCGTCAGCAGACATGTTTTCACGAAACCTCTCATCGACTTGCCTCCTTTTGATGAACTTTTCAACGACTGGGTCGTGAACGATTGCATCTTCAACCCTTCTCCCCCGCGCGTTCGAGCGCGCAGGCGAAAGCGCCGTCATGGCCGCTGTCGCACGGGAGCGACGAGAAGCGGCCGACTTCCTTGAATTCCGAGTGCGCCGCGAGGAACGCGGCAATCTGGTCCTCGTTCTCCTCCGGCTCGTTCGAACACGTCGAGTAGACGAGGCGTCCGCCGGGCGCCACGTACGCCGCCGCCGCCGCCAGAATCTCCGCCTGCAGCGCGGCGAGCTGCTTCAGATGCTCGCCTTCCCAACGCCAACGGGCGTCCGGACGCCGCCGCAGGACGCCGGTGTTGCTGCACGGCACGTCGGCCAGCACGCGGTCGAACGTCCCCGCCTCGGGCGCGAGGTTCTGCACGCCTTCGACCCAGCCCAGCTGAAGACGCGACAGATTGGACAGCAGACGCTTCAGGCGCTTGGGGTTGACTTCCTGCGCCACCAGCTTGCCCTCGCCCTTCAGGCGCCAGGCGATCTGCACGGTCTTGCCGCCGGGCGCCGCGCAGAAATCGAGCACGCGCCGGGCAGGCTGCACGTCGAGCAGGTCGATCGCCCCCGCCGTCGCCGGATCCTGCACGATGAACGCGCCTTCGGCAAAACCGGGCACCTCCGTCACCTTCAGACCGCGCGCAAGTCGCTCGTAGGCCGGACGCGCCGCGCCCGTCTCGTCAACCGAGCCCGGACGCCACGCCAGCCACGTCTCGGCGGGCGTGTTGTGCCATTTCGCCAGCGCCTCCGCCTTCTCTTCGCCGTAGCGGGCAATCCAGCGGTTGACGAGGGCGTTCGGGAAACTTTCGCGCACCGCGAGCGGTTCACGTGCGATTTTCGCCTCGAAAGCCTCGCGCTGGCGGATGAGGTTGCGGAGAACGCCGTTGACCACGCGGTCGAGCCGCTTGTCCTTGCCGCTCGTCTTCGCCGCCGCCACGGTCTCGTTCACCGCGGCGAAGTCCGGCACGTCGGGCATGTAGAGAATCTGCGCGGCCCCCACGAGCACGAGCGCCTCAAGCTCGCCCTTCGGCCAGGTTTTCATCAGTTCGCCCAGCACGAGGCGGAGCGGACGGAACCGCCGCACCACCGTGTAGACAAGATCCTGCACAAAACCGCGGTCTTCGCCGTGCTGCGGCAACAGCTCGTTCGGGAAATCGCGCGTCGCCAGCCAGCGCGCGACGATGAAGGCGGCGGTTCTGCGGCTGTTCGTTTTCATGCTAGCGGATCTTGACGAGGAGAATGAAGAGCATCGGCATCAAGAACGCCTGCAGGAGGACGAACCGCATCAGCACCTGCGCATTGGACCACTTGAGCGTCTTCTTGCAGTGGTCATGCAGCGGGAAGCGGACGGACTGGAGCATCTTCACGAGGAAAAATTTCTTCTCCTCTTGTTCCGGTTCGAGCATGGAGGGCGGACGCACCTCGAGGCCGCACTTTTTGAGGAGACGCAGCAGGAGGAGCTTCACGAGACCGCCGCCGCCGTTCACGAGCACCACGGGGGCGAACGCGAAGAGGAGGAACGGATTGCCCGTCACGAGCACGCCCGCGCCGAGGAGGAGGCCGAGGAAGCGGGAGCCCGCATCGCCCATGAGGGCATTCGACGGTTCCGCGTTCCACCAGAGGTAGCCGGCGAAACCACCCGACACCGTCATGAGCAGAATCGCCCAGCGCACCGCCAGATAATTGTGCGGCACGTTCAGATACTCGGCCATGCGCCAGTTGCCGATTACGGCGAAGAGCAACGCGGCCAACGCCATGAGCGACAGCACCGTCAGCGAACCCGCCAGGCCGTCCACGCCGTCCGAACAGTTCGTCGCGTTCATCACGATGAACAGCAGAAAGCCCATGCCCGGGATGTAGAGCCACCAGGGTATCATCCATTCACCCTTGACGAACGGGAGCCACACCTTGCCTTCCAGCGCAGTCCAGACGAACATCGCGACGCCGAGGCACACGACGACGTCGAGGAGGCCTTTCTTCAGCTCGCCCCACGGCACGTCGGCCCGGTCGTCGAGATAGCCGAACGCCATCGCGATGTAGAGGCAGAGCAGCAGGCCGACCGTCGGCATCGACAGCGGCACGAC
>CADCPA010000126.1 GCA_902803135.1 uncultured bacterium | reverse complement strand
GGTATACTGTCTTCGTTGCTTTCGGGTAGGTTGTTTTCACACCCGTGTAGGTTACACGGAACCCGCCCGAAATGCAACACTGAATCGTATCCTTCAGGTCATGAATGGGATGCTAGTGACTTTTGGTAAAATGTAGGCATGAATCGCGCGGTATTCCACCTTGCCTCCGTCTTCGCGCTCGTGCTGGGCGCGTCGGCGGCTGTAGCTCCGCCTGTCCATGTCGAGGGACGCCACCTCGTGGACAACAAGGGCTACTGCGTTCGCCTCGCCGGCGCGATGCATCCGTTCCATCCGTACTTCTGCGGCAACCGCTGGGGATCGGGGCATGATGATGCGGCGGTCGAGCGGTGCCTCGACTACTTCGACAAGCTCTGCGCTGGGCTCATGGAACGCAAGCAGGGGCTTTGCGCGAACATGATCCGCGTCACGGACGACGCCTACTGGTGTTCGGACGACAGGCACAAGCCATCCAGGGACGCGCACTACCACACGGCCTTCGACCGTCC
The DNA here is from genome assembly GCA_902803135.1 of uncultured bacterium. GTDB lineage: Bacteria > Verrucomicrobiota > Kiritimatiellia > RFP12 > UBA1067 > RUG572. Next base: position 5,258 of record CADCPA010000126.1, on the reverse strand, counting down.
GAAGTTCGACCGCTATGTCGAGAAGGTGCTCGTGCCGTTCACCGAGAACGCCGTGAAACGCGGGCTCTACGTGGTCATACGCCCGAGCTACTGCGCGCCGCACGAGGTGCGCATCGGCGACAGCTACCACAGGAACATGATCGAGGAGTGGTCAGTCGTCGCCGCGAACAAGCGCATACAGGCGATGTCTGGACAGGTGCTGCTGGAGTTGCAGAACGAGCCCGTTAACATTCTCACGAAGGACGGGCAGAAGTCGTCGGCTGCGCTCCCGGAGTATTGCCAGAAGATGATGGACATGGTTCGTCGCAAGGGGTTCAGGGGCGTTGTGCTTGTGCCGGGCTCGGGATACCAGTCGAACTTCCGCGATTTCGCGGAGCATCCGATCAAGGATCCGCTCAAGAACTACGGGTTCGCCGTCCACGTATACCCCGGCTGGTATTCGCAGAACGACGACAATGCGGATCCGGACCTTTTCATGATGCATTTCCTCGAAAGCGTGCCGGTGGTTAAGGACTATCCATGCGTCGTCACGGAGGTGGACTGGAGCCCGGAGAAGCCCGGCAAGGGCAAGCTCAACGAGTTCGGCAAGGAGGTCAAGGCCAACTACGGCACGTGGGGAACGGCCACGACGAAGAAGTGGGGCAACGCATACCTGAAGACGATCGAGAAGCTCGGCAACGTCTCGACGATCTGCGGCGACATCAACCTTCTCTTCAAGATCGACGACTGGCTGAAGGAAGGCAAGATCGTCGTTCCGTTCGACGCCAATCCCGAGTGCAGTCCGAAGGCGTTTTTCGACCTGTACGCGAAGTGGGCGGGACAAAAGCCCGTCAAGCCCGCGGTGCGGGACGCCAACATGCCGAAGCCCCTCGAGGGCATCGAGGTGAAGCTGAAGCACGTCCGACACATGACGACGCGATACTTCCGTCTAGCGACGGGAAACGACGAACTGAATCTTCCGGCTGCAAACGGTTCGCTGGACTTCGGGTACGGCCCGAAGAACCCCGTCGGACGTAGCGACGGATTCGCCGCGCTCTTCAAGGCCGTGCCGCATGAAGTCGGCGGTAAGACGTACTACCAGCTCCGCTGTTACGGCGCAAACTGCGTCTTGCGCACTGGCTGGCTCGAGGGCGGCAACGCGGATACACTCTGCGCCCATCCCGGCGGAGGGCTTATCGAGGGCGTGTGCCGCGAGAACGGCAAGCATCCATTCGGACAGGACCAGGACGGCGACGGGCTCTGGGAAGTCGAGGAGGTCAAGGGAGGTTTCACGTTCAAGAACCGCGCGACCGGCAAGTATCTGGGCGGGCCTTCGGCCAAGCAGTCTCAGGTGCCCGTCGTGTGGGAATGCACGACGCGCGCCGTGCCCCCGAAGAAAACGCGTCGGTGATTTGAAAGTGAGAAAGGACAATTTGATGAACAAGAAACGGTTCGCTATTGATTTGCTTGCGGCGTTGGCCGTGTCATTTGTGTCTTTTGCAGGTTCCGGCTTTGCCGGAGCGACCCTGCCGAGACACGAGACGCCGCAGTGGTAGAAGGACGCCAAGTTCGGCATCTTCTGCCACTGGGGTCCGCAGTGCATCCCCGAGGCGGGCGACTGGTACGCCCGCGAGATGTACTTCCCCGGCAACTGGCGCAACACGATCCACAAGAACCGCTACGGCGACCCGAAGGAGTTCGGGTTCAAGGATCTCATCCCGCTTTGGAAGGCCGAGAAATGGGATCCGCAGGAACTCTGCTCGCTCTTTGCCCGCATGGGCGCGCGATACGTCCAGGCCATGGGGAATCACCACGACAATTTCGACATGTGGGACTCAACATACCAGCCGTGGAACTCCGTCAACATGGGTCCGAAAAAGGACATCCTCAAAGGCTGGAGCGAGGCCGCGAAGGCAAATGGGATGCGCTTCGGCGTCTCCATGCATGCGGCACACGCCTGGTCGTGGATGAACTCGTCGCGCTACGGCGACGGACTCGTCACGAAGGCGGAAGGCAAGGGCAAGTGGTGGGAAGGGCACGACCCGCAGGACCTTTACGTCCAGGCCGGACACGAGCCGAACAAAGGATGGGAAAAGCCCGGCGGCATCCACGGCCAGTGGCAGTGGGGGAACGGAGCTGACCGTCCGAGCGAAAAGTTCATGGAGGGCATCTACCGCCGCTCGATGGAGGCTGTGACGAAGTACGGCGCGGACCTCATCTACTTCGACGACTCCGTGCTGCCGTTCCATCCGATCGCCGACTGGGGCTGGCGGATCGTCCGCGAGTTCTACGCCGCGAACCCCGACGCTGTAGCGACAGGAAAGGACCTGAACGACGAGCAGAAGCGGTATCTCACATGGGACGTCGAGCGCGGCATTCCGCCGACCGCAATGCCCGAGCACTGGCAGACCGACACCTGCATCGGCTCGTGGCACTACGACCGCGGCATCTACGACAGGAACGGCTACAAGAGTGCGGCTTACGTCCTAAGGCTCCTCGTCGACGTCGTCTCGAAGAACGGCAACCTCTGCCTCTCGATTCCAATCCGAGCCGACGGCTCCATTGACGAGAAGGAGCGCGCCATCTGCGAGGACATCGCGGCGTGGATGAAGGTCAACGGCGAAGGCATCCACGACACCGTTCCGTGGAAGGTCTGCGGGGAGGGTCCGCAGCTCGAAAAGGCCGCCGAGATCAAAGGCTTTAACTTCAACGAGGGACGCATTCCGCCGGCGACGGCGGACGATTTCCGCTACACTGCGACCAAGGACGGCAAGACGGTCTATGCCTTTGCGCTCGTCCCACCCCCGGACGGCGTGACGCCGAAGTTCAAGGCGCTCGAGAATGAGACGGTTGAGTCGATGACGCGTCTTGAGCAAGTAAAGGACTTCCCCGCATGCTGGAAGGTGGTGCTGGGTAATGGGGAACGGAGAACGGGTAACGGGTTGCCGAAGTCGACGCGCAAGGCGTTCCCGGACAATGCTTTCCGCGAGGTTCCAGGCGAATACCTCCGTCCGTGCGACAGGCCGGGGAAGGTCCTCAAGTTCACGTACACGACGCGCGACAACCAGACGCCCGGCAGCGCCGACTACAAGAAGGACTGCATGGTCTACCTGCCCTACGGCTACGACGCGGACAAGGCGAAGCGCTACGACATACTCTACCTGATGCATGGCGGCGGCGGGAAGATCACGGACTACATCGGCGACGGCGCGGCGAACGTTCCGTCCTACAAGCACATGCTCGACCACATGATCGCGAACGGCGAGCTCGCTCCTGTGATCGTCTGCTCGCTCACGTACAACACGCCCTACTGCCGCGACGCGACGAAGAACTGCGTCGACTTCCACTACGAGCTGCGTCGGGACATAATTCCCGCCGTTGAGTCTGCGTTCCGCACATACGCCGAAAACGTCACGCCGGAAGAGCTGGCGCGGACGCGCTGGCACCGGGCGTTCAGCGGATTCTCGATGGGCGCGTGTGCGACATGGGCCGTATTCGGGCAGATGGCCGACTGCATCGCGTGCTACATTCCGACAAGCGGCGACTGCTGGACGTACGGACGCGGCGATTTCGCCAAGACTGCGAGGTGCCTTGCCTCCGACCTCGCCGCGAAGGGTGCGGGCCCGGAAGACTTCCGCGTCTATTCCGGCGCCGGACGACATGACATCGCCTTGCCCAACTTGACGCCGCTCGTGGACGAGATGCGAAAGATCGACTCGATGTTCAAGTACTGCGACAACTTCTCCACTGGCAACCTCTACAAGATGGTCTTCGAGAAGGGCGGACACGACTTCGGCACGATCCTCAACGTCGCGTACAACGGCTTGCCGAAGATCTTCGACACAGTGCCCGCCGGTTCCGGCAAGGCTGCGGCATCTGGCGGATGGTCTTACGGCAAGAGTCCCCATGGCAATCCTGGAGTCGTCTTTGGCACGGACATCGACGCCCGGCGGCAGATGGAGGATTCGGCAAAACTGGCGCAGCGCGTCGAGCTGAAGGAGCTTGGCCGCAGGCGCGACGGACGCGATCTTCATCTTGCGTACTGGTTCGAGGAGGCTGGCGAGGAAAGTCCGTTCCGCGTCATTACTCCAATAGGGTGGGACGGGAAAAGCAAGCTGCCGCTCGTCATGATCCTCCACGGAGGCTGGGGGAACGAAAACAACTACATCGACCAGCGCGACGGCGAGGTGATCAGGGTCGCCGAGGAACACGGCTACTTGCTCGTTTCGCCAAAAGGCGCACATGCAGCTTATGGCAACACGATGATCCTGCCCGGTGGCTTCGGCAAGGAAAACGAGACTGCGGAGGTGCTTGCCAAGGTCGACGCCAGACGTGTCGAGACGAACGCGATCAGCGAGAAGGACGTCATCAACGTCCTTGAGATCGTCCTTGCAAAGTATCCGGTTGACCGTGCGCGGATGTTCCTCTTCGGTCATTCCATGGGCGGCGGCGGAACGTGGTACATCGGCGGCAAGTATTCGAAGTACTGGCGCGCTCTTGCGCCTATGTCGGGTCCGTTCGTGACCGAGAAGGGCTATCCCTGGGAGAATCTACGCGAGAAGCCGATTTTCGTAACGGAGGGAACGCGGGCGTTTGCGTCGCTCGAATCGAGCCGGACGCTTCGGGATTTTCTTCGGCGCGAGGGCTTCAAGGCGCAGTACCGCGAATACGATGCCAACCATCCGGACATGTTCCCGAAAGCGCTCAAGGATGTCTTCGATTTCTTCGGTGCCCAGAACGGCGTTCCGCCGCCGGCACCGTGCGGTCCGCTGCCGAATGAACGGCAGCTGTGGTGGCAGGACCTGGAGACGTACGCGTTCATCCACTATTCGCTCAACACGTACACGGACCAAGAGTGGGGCTACGGCAACGAGGACCCCAGGCTTTTCAACCCCGCGAAGCTTGACGCGCGCCAATGGGCGCGGGTCTGCCGCGAATCCGGTATGAAGGGTGCGATCCTCACCGCGAAGCACCACTGCGGGTTCTGCCTCTGGCCATCTAAGTACACGGACTATTCGGTCAAGAGCTCGCCGTGGAAGGGCGGCAAGGGCGACGTAGTGCGAGAGTTCGCCGACGCCTGCCGCGCCGAGGGAATCGAGTTTGCGGTCTACCTCTCGCCGTGGGACCGCAACCATCCCGAATACGGCCGTCCAGCCTACGTCGAGTACTTCCGCAACCAGCTCAAGGAGCTTCTGACGGAATACGGCGACGTGTTCGAGGTGTGGTTCGACGGCGCGAACGGCGGCAACGGCTGGTACGGCGGCGCGAACGAGACGCGG
>CADCPA010000125.1 GCA_902803135.1 uncultured bacterium | reverse complement strand
GGCGGTACGGGCCGTACGCTCCACCCGGACAACATGGCGGCTGGTCCGTCCTCCTATGGCATGACGGACACGATGGGCCGCATGCACTCCGACGCGCAGTTCGCGGGCTCCTCGTCCGTGCCGGCGCACGTCGAGATGATGGGTCTCATCGGCATGGGCAACAACCCGATGGTCGGCGCGACCGTCGCGGTGGCCGTGGCCGTCGAGGAAAGCTTCAAGAAGTAAGCTTCCCAACTCCTTCTTGGACGGAACGGGGGAGACTCGTCTCCCCCGAACCTCCAGGGAGGATTTTCTATTTTCATTCCCCCTCTCCGATTTCATTCGCGCAAATGGATCGCAATGGCAGACAATGGGCGCTCTTCGTCGCCACGCGGTTGGCCGGCCTCGGGACCGACACGTGTCTGCTGGCCGTCGCCTACTGGGCCGCGGTGTTTGTGCGTCTCGACTTCGCCGAGCCTCTCTGCGGCTGGCGGGCGACCGCGCTGAGTTTCATTTCCTTCTGGCTGGTCGAGATTCTGTGCCTCTGCGCAACCGGCTGCTACAAACTTCCCTGGCGGCGGACGTGCACGCTGGACCTGCCGCGCTACATGGGGTCCTTTCTGCTGGGCGCGGTCGTGCTCACGGCGATGCGCTGGTTCCTGCCTGCGTTGGAATCCGCGCATCTGCGCCCGCCCTATTCCGTGACGGTCATCGCGACCGTCTTCGCCTTCTGCTCCGTGCTGGGCATGCGCCTCCTCTGGCGGTTCTATTCGCAGGCGCGTCAGGACGAGAAAAAACTGCTGCGGCGCAGGGAGAAGATTGCCGGCGGGGAGGACGTCCTTGCCATGCTGCGCGACAAGACCGTGCTCGTGACGGGCGCGGGCGGCACCATCGGCAGCGAAATCGTGCGCCAGGTCGCCCGCAGCGGCGCCCAGCGCGTGATCATGGTTGAGCGCGGCGAAAACGCCCTGTATGAAATCGACCGCGAAATGCGTGCGGCCGGGGCGAACGCGGATTGCATTCCCGAAATGGTCGACATCCGCGATGCGGACCGCATGCATCGCGTGTTCGCGCAATGGAGGCCCCAGATCGTGCTCCATGCCGCCGCGTACAAGCACGTGCCGATGGTCGAGAAGAATCCGCTCGAGGGGCTTCGCAACAACGCCGTGGCGACGCGCCGTCTGGGCGAATGGGCGCGCGAGGCGGGCGTCGAGCGGTTTGTGATGATTTCGACGGACAAGGCCGTCAACCCCATCAGCGTGATGGGCATGACAAAGCGCCTGGCCGAAGTCCTGCTGCTGGAGCTGAACGGGACCGGCACGACGCTCTTCTGCTGCGTGCGGTTCGGCAACGTGCTCGGTTCGAGCGGCAGCGTCGTGCCGCTGTTCCGCGAGCAGATCGCGCAGCGGGGCCCGGTGACGATCACGCATCCGGACATGAAACGCTATTTCATGAGCGTGGAGGAGGCGGTCGGCCTCGTCCTTGAAGCCTCCGCCCAGGGCGGCGGCGGCATCTACACGCTCGACATGGGCGAACCGGTGAAGATCGTCGATCTCGCCGAGGACCTGATCCGCCAGGCGGGCTACAAGCCGTATGTCGACATCCCGATCGTCTTCACGGGGATCCGTCCGGGCGAGAAGCTTTTCGAGGAACTCAACGTCAGCGAGAAGAACGCCTACAAGACGGGCCATGCACGCATCTACGTGTGCCGCGAGGCGGGCCGCGCCGAAGGTGTCGACGCCGCGGACGTCGAGGCCTTCGCCGCCGGCTGTCCTTCGGGCGACGAGGTGCGGGCGTACCTGAAGGCGCGGGTGGGCGCGGCGTGAAGGCCTCGCTGATCGTGCCGTGCTGGAACTGCGCACGGACGCTGCCGCGGTTTCTGGCGAGCGTGCAGGCGCAGACCTTTCCCGATTTCGAGGCGATCTTCGTCGACGACGGTTCGACGGACGACACGGCCAGCTTGCTGAAGAAGGCGGTTGCGGCGCACCCGCAGTTCCGCCTGATCTCCCAGGCGAACGCGGGCGTGAGCGCGGCGCGCAACGCCGGTCTTGACGCGGCGACGGGCGAATTCGTCTTTTTCGCCGACCCCGACGACGTGTTGCGCCCGGCGATGCTGGCGAAGGGCGTCGCCGCGCTCGAAGCCGATGCGGCGGACTATTGCGTCTTTCCCCACAACACGTGTCTCGAGGGCACGGAATCGCGCACGTTCGTTCCGCTCAAGGGTTCCTGCCGTTATGCGTCCAACGACGAGATCGTCGCGCAGCATCTGAGCCGCATGTTCGGCTATTCGTTCGACCATGTCCGCGCCTGGTATGCCGGTACGCCGCTTTTCGCACATCGCGTGCACGGCGGCGTGTGGAGCTGCGCGTTCCGCCGGTCGGTGATCGAGGCGAACCATCTTCGTTTTGACACGCGCATCGTCCTGTATGAGGATGCGATGTTCAACTGCGCCTACATGCTGCATGCGCAGCGGATGACGTGCGTGGACGAGCCGCTCTACGACTACCATCTTGCCCCGACGGGCGCGATGACGCGCCTGCGGCGGAGCGGACGCGAACTCGCGAACAAGCTGGAGCTGCTGCGCGCGCGCAAGGAGCTTGACGCGAAGTCGGGCGGACGTCTCGCGCCCCTTGCGGCCGCCTCGCATGTGTTCTCGGTCTTCGAGATGCTGAAAATCGTTCTCACGGGCCGCGCGCCGTTCCGCGCCGGTCTGCGCCAGGTGCGCGCCTATGCGTGCGACCCCGTGGTGCGGCAGGCGATTTCCGCGTTCCCCCTGAGTTTCCGCCATCCGCTGCTGGCGGCGGGCGTGTGGACGCTGCGCCTTGTGCTGCCGCGTCCGGCCTGAACCGAAGCGGTCTCGCCTGCGTTTAAAGACATGATGAAAGGCCTCTCCAACTCCCGTTCCGCATTCACCCTCGTCGAGATGATGCTCGTGGTGGCGATCCTCGCCGTGCTGGCGACTCTCGCCGTGAACCGGTGCCTGCGCGTGGCGCAGACGGCGAAGGTCACGCGCGCCGAGGCGGATCTGCAGACGATCCGCAGTGCGTTCATCGAGCCCGAACAAGGCTATCTGCACGATCTCTCGGGCATCCCCGGCTTTTCGCCTGCCTACCTGCGTACGGGCAACCTTTTCGTCGCGACGAATGTCTTCGGCACGGCCGTCGTCGGACGCAACGCCTACGGCACGGAGACGCGCGCGGTGCGCGTGGATGAGGGCGGCGAGGCGACCTGCCTCGCCGAGGGGCGGGCGTTGCCGGCCGCATTCATTTCATGGGACGAAGCGCGGCAGCGCGGCTGGCGCGGACCCTACCTCAAGGACGCGACGGGCTTCTTCCCGTCCCGCGACGCGGTGCGGTTCCGCGACGACACGTCTTTCGCCGCGCGCGGGTTCTTCCCCGCGCTCACGCATCTGCGCCTGCCCCAGGCGTTCAAGGAGCCGGCGCGCGCTTCGATCTACGGGTTCGTGGGCGAACCGACGCTGCTCGATCCCTGGGGCAATCCGTATGTGGTGCAGATTCCGCCGCCGCAGGCCTTCTCCGACGTGACGAATGTGTCGGAGGCGGCGCGGTTCGCCTATGCGCGCGTCGTCTCGGCGGGCCCGGACGGCATTCTCTCGACGCCGTGTTTCGGCGCGAATACGACGAACTTCTGGGGGGCGACGGGCTGGAGCGAACGCCGTCGCCGGCTGGCGCGCCAGGCGGGCTTGATCGACGGTTCGGACCGTTCGGCGCGCGGCGACGACCTGGTCCTGTTCTTCTCGCGTACGGACGTGGACGAAGGCGTTTCCGATTAGCGCCAGGGTTCGAAGGCCATTGCGCCGAGGAACCGTTTCGCAAAGGCGTCCGAACCGCCGAGTTCCACCCGTTTCGCCGTGCGGGCGAGCGTGAGGGCGTCCGTGCGATGCGCCGGAAAAAGCAGCAGGTCGGCCGCGCCTGCGAGTGCGGCGTTGCCAAGCGGTGTCAGGCGCGCGTCGGGCACGTCTGGCAGAAGGCCGAGCGCTTTCGCCGAAGCGGGGTTGAGTGCGCAGCCGAAGCCGCCGGCCAGCGCAATTTCCGTCAAATCCGTCGCCGCCAGGCCCGCCGCGTCGAGGAGCGCGGCCGTACCGGCGGCGACCGCGGCCTTGGCGAGCTGGACGGCGCGCACGTCGGCGGGGCGCAGGCGGCGTCCGTCGGCGAGCACGAGATGGGACGAATCGCTTTCGCCTGACGCCGTGATCACGCCCTCGGCGCGGAAGCGGGCCAGGGCGTCGAGCAGATCCGAGCCGCGCACGCCCGTGCTTTCGAAGGCGGGTCCGGCGGCGGTGGAGGTCGTGTAGAGCACGCCGTTTGCGCGCACGGCGACCTCGGCGTTGGTGCCGAGATCGCAGAGAAGGGCGGCGGGGCCGGTCGGCGTGAAGTCGGCGGCCAGCAGAGCGCACACATGGTCGGCGCCGACGAAGGCGCCGATGCAGGGCGGCAGCCAGACGGGGCGGCCGAAGAGTTCAGCCTCTTCGCCGGCGAGCCAGTCGGCTTGGAAGGGGGCGTGTCCGAGCGCCTCGGGGGAACGTCCGGCGAACAGATGGAGCATGACCGTGTTGCCTGTGACGACGCCGTCGCGCAGATCGGCGGGCGTGCAGCGCGCGGCGGCGCAGGCTTCGCCGAGCAGGGAGCCGAGTGCGTTGAGGACGAGCTGCCGGAGCCGGGCGAGTCCGGCGGGCGTCGCGGCGGCGGCGATGCGTCCGATGACGTCGGGCGAAACGGCGGTCTGCGGATTGCGGCAGCCTTTCTCGGCAAGCAGGGCGCCGGTCGGAAGGTCGTAGAGCGCCAGGGCGAGGGTCGTGCTGCCGAGGTCGACGGCGAAGCCGATGCCGCTTTCCGTACGGACAGACGCCGTGGGGCGTCGCCCCGCCAACAGCACGGGCGACGTCTCGGCGGCCCGTCGCGTCGGACAATCCCCCGCCCGCGGACAGTGCGCGCAAATCCCCGCGCAACGCACGGATTCTCGCCTTGTTTCTTCCATCGGCCGTATTATCGCATAACGGCCCTGCGAAAGCAATCCCTCAGCCGCAGCCATCCTCTGGAAAGAACGGAGAAAATGTCTGAAGAGCGCCCATGAAGCAGGGAGGTGTGGTATAATTTCGGCATGCAGCAGATTGACATCATTGTGGCGGGGGCGGGCATCTGGGGATGCACCGTCGCGCGCGTGCTGGCCGAGGCGGGGCGTCGGGTGCTTGTGCTCGAGAAGCGGTCCGTCGTGGGCGGCAACGTGCGGTGTGAGACCGATCCCGGGACGGGCATCGAAATCCATACCTACGGGTCGCATATTTTCCATACGCACCTCGACGGGGTGTGGGCTTTCGTCAACCGCTTCGTCACCTTCAACGGCTACCAGCACAAGGTGCTGGCGCGCCGCGACGGCAAGACGTACTTTCTGCCGCTGGGTCTGGCGCTCGTCAACCAGTTCTACGGACTCAACCTTACGCCGGGCGAACTGCCCGCCTTCATCGCGCAGGAGGCGGCGAAGGACGGCGGCGTGCCGGCCGGCGAGGAGAATTTCGAAACCCAGGCGATCTCGTTCATCGGACGTCCGCTCTACGAGGCCTTCATTCGCGACTACACGCGCAAGCAGTGGGGGACGGATCCGCGCAACCTTTCCGCGGACATCATCCGCCGCCTGCCGGTGCGCGCGAGCTACGACGTCAACTACTACAGCGATACGTGCCAGGGCATCCCGCTCACGGGCTACAATTCGCTCTTCGACCGTCTGCTCGACCATCCGAACATTGCCGTGCGCTGCAACACGGACTGGCTTGCGTGGCGCGAAACGGCCGAGGCGAAAGGTCTCGCGGATCGACCGGTCTTCTATTCGGGCCCGATCGACGCGCTTTTCGGGTATCGGTTCGGTCCGCTTCCGTGGCGTTCCCTCCGCTTCGAAATCGAGCGCGTGAACGTGAGCGACTGGCAGGGCACGAGCGTCATGAACTACACGGGGCCGGAAGTGGACTTCACCCGCATCCACGAGTTCAAGCACTATCACCCCGAAGACAAAGCGGTCATGGCGTCCGCCTCCACGATCATCTGCCGCGAATATCCCAAGACCTGGGAGCCCGGCGACGAGCCCTACTATCCCGTCGACAACGCCGATTCCCGCGCGCTCCTCGCGCGTTACCGGGAAGCGGCGGCGCAGATGCCCAACCTCATCGTGGGCGGCCGCCTTGGCGGCTACAAGTACGACGACATGGACAAGTCGATCGCGAACGCGCTCGAAACCGCGCAGCGTTTCCTGAATAGATAAACGACTGCTTAAAATAATTTGCGTTGGGTGTTGACGGGACCTTCTGCCGCGTGTTATAATAAGCACGTGCTAACAAAAGGAGGTCTCACCATGGAAGGTTTGCTCATACTGCTCGTTGTCGTCTGGCTGATCGGTCTGCCGTTCGTGGCGATCTGCAATGCGTGTCGCCTGACCGCGATCGAACGCCAGCTCGCTGAATTCACGGTGTTGCTGCATCTGCTTTCGGTCAAGGGCGAGGCGAAGAAAAAGGAATCCCCCGGCGAAAAGGAAAAGGGAAAAGGAATAGGGGCAAAGGAAAAGATAGAGGAAAAAGGGGAAGAGGAGAAAGGGGGAACGGAGGATGGTCGAACCGCGGTCCCGCTCGTGGAACCGCCTGTCGAGCCGCAGCCGATTGCGATCCGCCATGCGCCGGGAACGCCGTGGACGAAGCCGGATGAACCTGCGCGGCCGAAGGAGCCGGAATGCCGGACGAGCGGGTGGGATCGTGCCGTCGAGGCGTTCTGGATCAAGGTCGAGGACTGGTTCACCGTGCGGGGCGAGTTCGCGCCGAAGGGCATGACGCGGGAGTTTGCCGTGGCGACGCGCTGGCTCGTGCGCGTGGGCATCGTGATGATCCTCGCGAGTCTTGTCTATTTCGTCAAGCTGTCGATTGCGCGGGGCTGGATGGGGCCGCAGGCCCGCGTCGTCTGCATGGTGCTCTGGGGAGGGGCGGGTGTCGCGGGCGGCACGTGGCTCGTGAAGAAGACGAAGTACGCGCTGATCGGCCACGCCCTCGCCGCGCTGGGCGTCATCTCGCTCTACTTCGGGTTCGGCTTCGGCCATCGCCTCTTCGATCCGCCGGTGATCGCTTCCGCCGGCCTTGCCTTCGCCGCCCTTGCCGGCGTGACGGCGCTCGCGGGCGTTCTGTCGGTGGTGCTGCCGTCCTCGACGCTCGCCGTGATGGGGTTGGTCGGCGGCTATCTCGTGCCTGTGATTGCGGGACGCGATACGGGCAATCCGCTCGGCCTCTGCTTCTACCTCACGCTGCTGAACCTCGGCGCGTACGCGGTGGCGCATCTTCGGCGCTGGCCGGGCCTCGACCTGCTCGCGACGGGCTTCGCCTATCTGATGATCTCGATCTGGTGCGGGCGGCACGCCGCAATCGGCACGGGGGCGATGACGACGCTGCTCGTCTTCGTGTCGATCATCCATCTGCTGTACATGGCGACGATCGTGGTCGGCGGCCGATGCGGCGACGGCGCGGAACAGAAACACATGATTCGCCGGGTTTACGGATGGGTCGGACTCTGCCTCAATGCCCTCGTCTATCTCGGATGGGTCTGCCTTCCGTTCCGTTCCGTCTGCGGCGGCCTGACGACGGGTTTTGTGCTGCTGGGCGTGGCCGCGGTCTACATCGCCTCTGCGGTCGTCGCGAACCGTTGCGGCAGGCTCGACCGCATCGGCGTCGACCTTCTGCTCGCCTTTGCCCTCGTCGACCTCGCGCTGGCGCCGGTTCTGCTGCTGGACGGTTCGTGGCTCGCCGTGTCGTGGTCGCTTCTCGCCGTCGCGATGGCCGAAGTCGCGCATCGCACGGAGAACGGGGTGCTGAAGGTGATGGCTTGCCTCGTGCTCATCTGTGCGGGTTTTGCCGGACTGACGCACGACGCCCACGCCTTCTTCCTGCCGGCGACCACAGGCGCCGCCTGGTGTCGTGCGTTCGCCCTCCGCCTGGTGCGGCTCTGGACGTTCCCTGCCGCACTCGCCTTCGTGGGGCTGCGGACGGGTCCGCGCGAGCTCCTGTACGTGACAGGCGCCTTGACGTTCCTTTCCTTCACGGGCGAGGCGCATCTCTTCGGCGCGACCTTCCTGCCGATGGCGAAGGGCGGCGTGGTGACGCTCGCCTGGGCGTCCGTGGCCTTCGGCAGCCTGTGGTTGGGCCTCGTGAAGCGGATGAAGCCGCTGCGCCTGGCCGGTCTCGGGCTGCTCGCCGTCTCCGTGGGCAAGCTGCTGCTGATTGACACGGCCGGACTCGTCATGCCCGTGCGCGTGGCCGTCTTCGCCGCGGTCGGCATCCTGCTCATCGTCGGCGCCACGCTCTATCTCAAATTCAAGGAACGCTTCGAAAAATGACATTCAACCTTCGTTCCCTCGCCCATTCGGGGAATGGCGGCGCGCTTTGATGTTTGGTACCCCGTATGGGGGTTGTCGGGCGGTCGTTGTGTGTGATATAATCAGAGCATGAAAACACTGTTTTCTGCTTCCGTGAGATCTGTAATGTTGGTGTCGGCGCTGCCCGTGGGCGCGCTTGTGCTGGATCCACTCCGCTCCTGTGCGGCGGTTGAGCATCCCGAACGCTACATCCAGTCGCGGAGCGGCGAGATACAGCTTCTTCCCGCGCTGACGCTCGAAGAGATTCCGCGTGGGCACGTCTCGGGCGTTGAAGCGTCCGGTGGATTCGTCTTCGACCTGGAATGGCGCGAGAACAAGATGACGAAGATGCGTGTCTTTTCTCCGAGCGGCGGCGTCTGCCGCGTCCGCTCCTACGCCGGGATGGGCTCGCCGCTTCTCCGAAAGGCGAAGGGCGACTGTCCGAATCCCGCAATCGCCGCGACGAAGGACGCCCCGACGGACGCGCTCCCCGAGAGCTGCTTCGAGCGCAGGAAGAATCCGCTTTCGTCCGTCTGCTTCGACTTCGACACCGAACCCGGCGAGACGCTGGAGTTCAAGGGCGTTTCCGGCAACCAGGACTGGACGAGCTACGCCGCTCACCTTCCCGACGCCTTCCTCGCGACGTCCGAGGCGGCGCGCATCGCGCAGAACGTCCTTGACTGGCAGCTCAAAACGGGCGGCTGGCCGAAGAACGTTCCGATGTACGAGAAGCTCACGCCGAAGGAGCGCAAGGCGGTTCTCGCGATGAAGGGCGACCGCAAGCGTGCGACGATCGACAACGGTGCGACGTTCGCCGAGATGCGCTTCCTCGCGCGGATGTACAAGGCGACAGATCGTAAGGAATATCTCGACGGTGTCGTGCGCGGCATCGACTTCCTTCTCGACCTTCAGTATCCGAACGGCGGCTGGCCGCAGTTCGATCCGTCCAAGAAGGGCTACTGGGCGCAGATCACCTTCAACGACGGCGCGATGATGAACGTCCTGAACCTTCTGCGCGACGTCTTCGACAGCCGCGCGCCGTTCGACATCGAGATTCCGGACGCGAAACGCGCGGCTGCGCGCGATGCGTTCTGGAAGGGCGTCGGCTGCATCCTGGCGACGCAGGTGAAGCAGAACGGCAAGCTCACGGTCTGGTGTCAGCAGCACGACAAGGAGACTCTTGCGCCGTGCCAGGGGCGCGCATTCGAGCTTCCTGCGCTCACCTCCTACGAGTCGCTTGGAATCGTCGAGCTTTTGATGAGCCTCGATCCGGCGGACTGTGTTGGAAAGGGACGTCCGGACTATGCGCGCATCGAAGCGGCGATCGAAGGCGCTAAAGAGTGGTACGCGAAGACGGAGATCCGCCGCTTCAAGTTCGAGAAAAACTACCGTAGGGACGACGGCATCCTCTCGCGTCGGCTCGTTCCGGTTCCCGAGGCGGAGGCGGACCGCCTCTGGTGCCGCTACTACACGCTGGACGACAATCGTCCATTCACCGGCACGCGCCAGGGCGAGAAGCGCTTCACGTTCGAGGAGATGGAGCGCGGCGAGAACACGAGCTACCAGTGGTTCAACGGCAGCGGCGTCAAGATGGAGAAGGAATATGTCCGCTGGCAGGAGCGCCTGGCAAAGCTTGAGTCCGCGACGCTGCGTGTTGCGGCGGGTGACTCGCTCCAGGCGGTGCTCGATTCGATTCCGGAGAGCTCGCCGCGTCCGTACGTCGTCCGCGTCGCGCCTGGACGCTACCGCGAGAAGGTCAAGCTCGGAGGACGCCGCGCGAAGGTGGGCCTTGTTGCGGACGATCCTGCACCGGGAAAGACTGTCATCAGCTGGAACGACACGCCGTCTACGCCTGGTCTGGACGGAAAGGGGCTTGGCACTTCCGGTTCGGCGACGATGACGGTGAACATTCCCGATTTCACGATGGAGGGCTTTACTGTCGAGAACACGGGGACGCCCGAGCGGCTTGCCGCGACGGGCGGCAAGGAGCAGGCGGGACAGTGCGTGGCGCTTCTTGTGAAGGGCGACCGCAACGTGTTCCGCAACTGCCGGTTCCTCGGCTGGCAGGACACCATTTTCGCCGGCGGGTCGGTCGGCGAGACGCCGGCGCGACAGTACTTCGAAAATTGCCGCATCGAAGGATCGGTGGACTTTATCTTCGGTGGTGCGGTTGCGCTTTTCAAGGATTGCGAGATTCATTCTGTTAACGGCGGATTCGTAACGGCTGGGAGCCATGCGGCGGGCCTTCCGTTTGGGTATGTCTTCGAGAACTGCCGCGTCACATGCGTCGAGGGGAAGAAGACAAGTTTGGGGCGTCCGTGGCGTCCCTACGCCAACGTGACGTGGATCGGCTGCGATTTTGGTGACGCGGTGATTCCGCAGGGATGGAGCGACTGGACGACGGACTGCGGCAAGCGCGTCTATCGTTCGGCGGAGTACTGCTGCACATCGAAAGGGAAAACGACGCGTCCCGCCCACATCGAAGTCGGCGGCAAGGATGAGCTTTTAGAGCGTCTGCACGCAGCAGGATTCAACGCTGTTTCCGACATCATCGCCGGCGTCGACAACTGGCGCCCATAGGAGGATTTCCGCGAAATTGGTATAATGTTGACGGGAATTGGATTTTTCGTGGTCGCGCGTAGCGCACAGCGCTTTCCAGTATCCGATTAAGGAGAATTCGACATGAAAATGGCGACTAAAATGAAACTCGCAGCCGTATCGGGCTTTGCGCTTGCGGCCGTTCTGGCGAAGGGAGCTGTTCCTCCTCCCGCGCCCTGCGGGCCGCTGCCGAACGAGCGGCAGCTGTGGTGGCAGGACCTCGAGACGTATGCGTTCATCCACTACTCGCTCAACACGTACACGGACCAGGAATGGGGTTACGGCAACGAGGATCCCAAGCTCTTCAACCCGGCGAAACTCGATGCGCGACAGTGGGCGCGGGTCTGCCGCGAGGCCGGCATGAAGGGCGCGATTCTCACGGCGAAGCACCACTGCGGATTCTGCCTCTGGCCGTCCAAGTACACGGACTACTCCGTCAAGAGCTCGCCGTGGAAGGGCGGAAAGGGCGACGTCGTGCGCGAGTTCGCGGACGCCTGCCGCGCCGAAGGGATCAAGTTCGCAGTCTACCTCTCGCCGTGGGACCGCAACCATCCCGAATACGGCCGTCCCGCCTATGTCGAGTATTTCCGCAATCAGCTCAAGGAGCTCCTGACGGAATACGGCGACGTGTTCGAGGTGTGGTTCGACGGCGCGAACGGCGGCAACGGCTGGTACGGCGGCGCGAACGAGACGCGG
>CADCPA010000124.1 GCA_902803135.1 uncultured bacterium | reverse complement strand
CATGCGGTTCACATGCACGTTGAACACGCTCATGAACACGCTCACGCGCGTGAAGGTCTCCTTGTTCCAGTCCTCAAGCGACGTTTCTTCCGGCTTGAGCTCTTCGGGAAGCGGCACATCCTGGATGAGGCAGATGCGTCCGTCCGCCGGTGAAAGCACCGCTTTCGGGTCATCGGTCGGCGGGTAGCGCTCAGGGTCGCGGAAGAAGAGGAACACGCCGTAGGCGAGCAGGAGGAGGGGAAGGGCGAGCGCGCTCAAGAGGGCGCTGTGCAGAAGCGCCGCCGCCAGCATGTCCGCCAGCGCGATTACGACGGCGATCAACCCAAATCGGATGCCTTCCTTGTTAATGTGCGGAAAGAGGTAGGCGGAGTTCGAGAAATCGGGCTTTGTTTCCATGGGTCTGTATTATCTCACTTTTCACTGTTTTTGCCAAGAGGAGCGGTCAACGGGCGCCTGCTTGCCGCCGAACACCTTTGAAAGCGTGCCGAGTCCGTACACCCAGAGCGTGATCCAGCAGACCGGCACATGGTAGAGCCAGGCGCGGTCGGGGCGGCGGACGGCACCTTTGAGCGTCTGCCAGAGGAGCGGCAGCACGAAGACCGTCGCGAGGCAGAAGAGCACGATGCCCGTGCGGCGCTGCTTGTCCCACGGATAGGAACGCCGTTTTTCCTGGGCGAAGAAGAGAAAGTCGCGGATCCGCCGCTTCTGCTTGCGGGAGAAGTCCGCGAGACGCGCGCAGTAGAGGTGCACGATGCCCGTCTTCACCTTGGCGACGCAGACCGATCCGTCGCGCCGGATGCGGTCGTAGAGCACGTCGATGTCGAAGAGGTAGGGGTCCCAGTTCGCGCCGTCGAGGAGCGTGCGGCGGAAGACGAAGCCGTTCGCGCCGATTGTCGGCAGCGCCGTGCCCGTCAGCTTGAGCTTGAGCCAGCCGCCGCGGTCCTCCGTGTCGGGCGCGAGGCCGGTCCAGCGTCCCGTGATGGCGGAAATGCGGTCGTAGTTGCCCGTGAAGAGGCAGATGGGGTCGTTCATGCCCAAGTGGGCGAAATAGCGAGTGAGGGCGGGGTCTTCGGACCGCGCCGTATATTCGATCGGCTCGGAGGCGACGACGTCGGCGTCCGCAAAGGGGGCGAGCATGCGCGTGAGCCAGGTGGCGTCGGGCAGGATGTTGTCCGAGTCGACGAGGGCGATCAGGTCGCCGTGGGCCGCCTTGATGCCGGCCGTCTTGCCCGCCTCGCCCGTCTTGAGGGGGTTCGGCACGATGACGTCCACGCCCTTGGCGCGCGCGATGTCGAGCGTCGCGTCGGCGGAGCCGGCGTCCGCAATGACGATCTCGTAATCGGCGCGGGGACAGTCCTGCGCGAGAATGGCGTCGAGGCACGCGCCGAGGGTGCGGGCCGAGTTGAGGACGGGGATGACGAAGGAGAGTTTCATGACGGGTTGGACGTAAGCGTAAGGCGCCACGCGGGGGCGGCGGACGATTCGACGGCGACGGACGCGGCGACGCGGTAGCCGGGCACCCACAGGACCTCGCCGGTGGCGGCGTCCGCCAGCACCGGCAGCGTCGCACGCACGGCGGGCGGCACCTTGGCGGTGACGAAGACATCCTGCAGCTTGCGGGAGCGTCCGTTCATGCCCGTGGGGGCGATGCGGTCGCCGGGCTGCCAGCGGCGCAGGGCGAGGGTGCGGCCCGCCAGCGCGGCGCGCGAGAGTTCGCAGGAGGCGGGCAGGGCGCCGATGACCGCGGGCATGCGTGCGAACCCCGTCGTCGGGGCAATGGAAAGCGTGAAGCCGGACGGCGGGGCCGTTGCCGGCGCGGGCACATCCGCCGGCGCGTCTTCGGCGGGACGCGTCAGGTCGCCGCGCAGGATGGCGGCCGATTTGCAGATGTGTTCCGTGATGTGCGGATCGAGATGCGCGCGCAGCCAGGGGAGGATCACGTGGCGGACCTTGTTGCGCGGGATGGAGGTGTCCGCGTTGGTCGAATCCTCGCGCCAGGAGAGTCCGCGGTCGCGCAGAAACGCGCGCAGCGTCGCACCGTTCAGATCCAGCAGGGGGCGGATGAACGTGATGCCGTCCACATGGGAGATGCGCTTCAGGCCGGCGAGGCCGTCCGGACCCGATCCGCGCGCGAGGCGCAGGATGAACGTCTCGGCGACGTCGTCCGCATGGTGCCCCGTCGCGATGGCGTCGAGCGCGAGCGTGCGCATCATCTTCGCGAAGAATGCCAGGCGCACGCGGCGGGCGGCCATCTCGAGCGATTCGCGCGGACGGCGCACGATGCGGGCGCGCGTCATGTGGAAGGGCAAGTTGAAGCGCGCGGCCAAGCTCCGGACGTAGGCGGCGTCGGCAGCCGAGTCGGGACGGAGGCCGTGGTCGACGTGGAGCACGACCGCCTCGAAGTCAAGCGCGCGCCGCAGCCCGGCCATCAGGACGAGCAGGGCCGTCGAGTCGGCGCCGCCGGAGACGGCAAGGCCGAGGCGGCGGCGCGGACGGACTTCGTTGGAGGCGGCGCGAGGCATCAGCGGCGGTAGGTCGAACGGCGCGTGGTCGACGCCGGTGCACGACGGCGCGTAGCCGTCGAGGTCGAGCCGGACCCGGTGGCGGCCCGGCCGACCAGACGGCCGAGCAGCGTGAAGATCTGCGTGATGACGGAGTACCAGGTCAGGCGGCGCGGACGCCGCGGCATGGACGGAAATGGTGTGTAGCGAGGCATGGGGGTATTGTACCTTTTTGGACGAGAGCGGTCAACGGGAAACAAGATTCTCGTTGCGTCGCGTGGCGGGAATGTGTTATTCTATCCGCGTACAATGGAGCTGTCGATATTGGCGGCGTGATTGAAAGGGGAGTTCAGAAATGAAGAAACTGATGATTGCGTTCGCGACGGGCTTCGTGGGGACGGTTGGTCTGGCGGATGGCATTTGGACCGTCGGCGCGGGCTCGTTCTCCGGCGAGGCGAATTGGCAGGACGGTGTGCCGGCAAGCGGTTCCGCGCTTTTCTTCAATGGTCCGGGCGGCACGGTTGTGAACGATCTCGCCGGTGCGACGTTCGGCAATGTGACCGTCGGCGAAACCGCGGGTTCCTACACTTTTGTCGATTTGGCGCTGGCCGGGAGCTTCACGAACGCCTCTGGCAATCCCCAGGCCCTGACGGGATTGAAAACGGAAGGTGCGTTTGCACCGGCGATCGGCGGCGGCCTGACGTTGCAGGATGCGACGGCGGGCGGCGATTTCGCACCGACCGGCACGGGGGCTGCCGTTACGCTGACGGGCAGCAATTCGTTCAACGGCAATCTGGTGCTGCAGGGCAACCCGCTGACGGTGACGCCGCGCGTCTACAAGCAGTCCGGCTGGAGCAAGGACGCCGACGGCAACAACAATGAAAACGTCCAGATGACCTACTGGCTGCGCGGCGACGGCGTGAACACGTTTACGGGCGGTCTGGAAGACGCCACGGGCAATCAGCGCGGCGACGTGATCATCCTCGAAGGCGACTACACGTTCGGCGGCAACGTCGTGCCCAACGGCAGCGACGGCTATCTCGTCATCCGCGGCAAGACCCGGATGGCGAGCATCCTTGCGGACAACAACCATGGCTGGAACTCGCGCGTGCTCGTCGAGAACGGCGGCGAGGTGATTGTCGACGGCGACGTGCGGCAGACCGCCGGCAACGGTTTCCACCTTTATCTGGCCGGGCCGCTCACCGTCAACGGCGAACTCAAGCTGTCGAATGCGAACGATTCGACGCTGGTTGCGCTCGACGGCAGCCCGGCGGCCAAGGTCACGGCGCACGCCCTCGTGCTCGCCGCCATGAAGGAAACAGTCAGAATGCCGCTCTTCGTCGGCACCGGCGACATGGTCTGCACGGCGACGAAGCTCGGCACGACGATCGCGCCGGCGACGGCGGCTGGCGCCAAAATCAAGGGCACGGCGGTGGTGGCCGAGGCGACGACGTTCCGGGCGGAGACGCCGGACGGTGCGGCTGCGGACTTGCTGGTGACGGCGGTTCTTTCCGGTTCGGCGCCGGTGACGAAGACGGGTGCGGGCCGCGCGATGTTCGCGATGGCGGACGCCTCGGCCTACACGGGCGATCTGACGGTCGACGAAGGCCGGTTCGGCTATGCCGGCTCGGTGACGGTCGGTGCGCGGGTGACGCTGTCTTCCCGTTCGACGCTGGTCGTGCCGACGGGCGCCGAGGTGACCTGCAACTCGCTCGTGTGGAGCGAGGGGGCCCGGCTTGAAATCGAGGCGACGCCGAATGGCTCGGGCACGCTCGTCGCGCCGAACACGACGTTCCCGGCCCGCCTCCAGGTGGCGCTGACGGGCGACATGCCGCCGGCGGCGGGCAAGAAGCTCGTGCTGATCAAGGGGGCGCGCCTGACGGACATCTCCCTCTACACGGTCGAGGCGACGGGCATGCGCGGCAATCTCGCGCTCGAAGACGGCGACCTCGTGTACAACGTGACGTCGTCGGACTACGTGCAGGAGAACCTGGTGTGGGCCGGCACGCCGGATGCCGCCGACTGGAACCTGACGGCCGGCAATTGGAAAAAGGACGGCGTGCCCTCGCTGTTTTCGGACTTCGCGAACGTGCTTTTCGACGGTTCCGACGCGGCGTCGACGGTGACGGCGGCCGAAGGCCTGACGGTCGGCACGATGACGTTCGACACGGCGCGCGCCTACACGCTCCAGGGCGCCCGGCTGCTCGGCGGCGCGCCGATGGTCGTGAAGGGCGGGGCGCAGGTGACGGTCGACGGCGGCTTGGACGCCCAGCCGATTACGATTGAGAACGGTACGGTGCGCCCCGGCGACAGCCTCATAGAGGATGCTCTGGGCCTCGGCGCGGCGGCGGTCACGGTGCTGGACGGCGGCACGTTTGACCTCAACGTGACGACCAATACGGAAAATCGCGCGCTGATGACGCACAACAAGACGTTCCGCATCAGCGGCGACGGTTTCGACGGGCGTGGCGCGCTCGGCAACTTCGGGCCCCTCGGCAGTACCCTGGGCCGCGTCCACGGCATCGAGCTCATGGCCGATGCGACGCTCACGGCGAAGAGCCGTTGGGACATGCGCCAGCGCAACGACGGCGAGAACGTGACGCGTCCGTACGTGACCGGCCCGGATGCAACGCTGACCGTTAAGGGATTTGCGGACGGCAATGCGAACGTCTGTGTGATCGACGCGGACGTGAAGCTTCGCAAGCTGAAGCTGATCGAGGGCGGCACGATCTCGCTGGAAGGCTCCACCGAGGAAATCATCACCGAAGGGTGCGAAATCGGCAACGGCCACCTCTACTTCTGGAACCACTGGGCGAAGCCGTTCACGGCCAGCATCGTCGCGGTGGACGGCAATTCGCGCATCGGCAACGGCAACCAGACGGTGACGGTGAGCGGCCCGGTGGAAATCGCCGCGGGCGCGACGCTGACCTACCAGGACGGCGCCACGGCCACCTATACGGCGGAAGTGTCGGGCGACGGCGAAGGCAAGGTGACGGGCGGCACGCACATCTTCAAGAACATCGCCGTGCCGCATTTCACGGTGACGGGCGGCTGGGCCGTCTACGACAACGTGACGGCTACGGGCGACGGTTCGAAGAACACGACGGTGACGGGCAACTACCTCGCCTTCACGCCGACGGGCGCCAACGTCTACTCGGGCTACGACATCCAGGGCGACGGTACGTTCGTGCCGTCCCGCCAGGGCACGGGCACGCTGGAGACGCGGATTGAAAATTCGACGATCGATGTGGGGACGATTTCGTTCGGCATGAAAGAGCAGACGGGCTTTGCGACCTTCGGCGAAGGCACGACGGTGACGGTGAAGAGCATCTACCTCGGCGACAACGGGGAGGGGCCGGAAGACGCGACGCTGACGATTGCGACGGGCGCGACCGTCACGGTGGTCGGCGGCGGCGGCGATGCGGGCGGCAACATCCTGCTGGGCCGCTGGAGCGGTGCGGCGAACCATCGCCATCGTCTGGTCGTGGACGGCGGCACGCTTGACGTGACGGCAGAAGCGGGTGCGCCGCGCGTCGGCTACGACACGCGTACGGCCGAGCTGCTCGTCAAGGACGGCACCGCAAGGCTGCCGGGCGTGGCGACGCGTTTCCACAAGCAGCATAACATGGTGCCGATGGAGGCGACCGACTACAAGGCCTACGTGCCCTACGGCTACGAAGTGTTCGGCATGAGCGGCGGTACGGTCGAGCTGTCGGGCGACTTCACGACGGAGCGTACCTATCCGTACATCCCGCAGATCTGGCTGGGCGGCGGCACGCTGACGAGCCAGGCCGACTGGAAGACGGACTTCTATCAGGTCGCGACGTTCGAGACGTGGGGCGACTCGCGCGACGAGACGAAGAAGACCTTCACGCTCGACACGAACGGCCACGCTGTCGAATTCCGCTCCGCGCTGCAGGGCAATGCGAACGTGACGATCACGGGCGACGGCAGCTTCACGGCAGACTACAATGTGCAGGGCGGCCTGGGCGGCCACTGGACGATTGCGACCGCCGGCACGGCGAACCTCAAGAACGCCGCGGCGTTCGCCAGGGGCCTGACGCTCGCGGAGGGCGCGACGGCGACAATCGACATCGGCGAACGTACCCGCTATTCGTCGTTGGCCGTGTCTTGCAACGCCAACGGCGACGCGAGCGGCAACGAGTTTACGTGGAACAACTTCTGGGAAAAGGATTCGGTCTTCCCGAACCTCTTCACAAAGAACGTCCAGAAGCTCATCACGCTCACGGCGACACCGACCTACACGGCCTTCCGCAACGAAGCCGAGTTCTATGTGGACGAGGCGGGCACCTACACGTTCTGCGTCACCTACGACGACCGCGGCGACATCGTGGTCGACGGTACCCGCGTCTGCTTCAACGAGTCCTGGAACTCGGTCCAGTCGGGCCAGATCGCGCTTGACGTCGGCTGGCATCGGATCAACGTGACCTGCCATGACCAGGGCGGCGGCGCGGGCCCCACGACCAATACGGAGAAATCCCCGGATCCGCAGAAGTGGCGTCAGAAGGGCATGGCGGCCGGCTGGCACAAGGGTGCCATCACCTCGACGGACCCCGACGACTACCAGCCGATCGACTCGACGACGATGAAGCTGCGACCCGTCCCGTCCGTGCGCTGGAACCACCGCTACACGTCTGACGCGGTGCCGGACGACTGGCATTCCAACGACACCTACACGTTCTCGATGGTCACCAACTCGATGCAGGCGATCCACAATACGGACAAGGCCGACCTGAACAACGGCCAGGGCGTGTGGATCTGGAACGACGGTTCGCTCAACAGCTGGACGTTCTGGACCTATGTCGAAGCCGAAGACGCCGGCACGTGGGAGTTCTCCGGTGTGTTCGACGACCGTCTGGGCGTGAAGATCGACGGTGCGATCGTGTTCGAGAACGTGTCGTGGAACAATGCGAAGACGGCGACGGCGAACGTGGAGGCCGGCTGGCACAAGTTCAAGATCACGACGTGCGACGCGGGCGGCGGCTGGTCGTGGAGCGGTGTGGCGGGCTATGGCGCGGGCCTCTACGTGAAGCGTCCGACGGACGCCGCGAAGGTGCCGTTCGACGAGCGCAACGTGCAGATGACGGCCGACCCCTACGGCTTCATCGGCGGCGAGGTCGAGCTGAACGCCGGCTCGGTGCTGAGCAACGCGTCCGACACGGCCTGCGACATGACGGGCACGCTCGCCGGTACCGGCACCCTGGACGGCAAGTACAAGCTCCTCGGCACGTGGAAGATCGACGTGGCGGCGGCGCAGAAGAACGTCGAGACCGTGAAGTGGTCCGCCCCGGACGAGAATGCGCTCGCGGGCGCGAAGCTCGCCGTCACGCTGGACGAGAAGCCGAAGTTCTCCTGCTACTATCTCGGCTGCGCGCCGCTTGGCCTGCAGAACCTCTCGAAGGACGAACTTCAGAGCCGTCTCGCCTGCACGCTCGCGGGCGAGCCGTTCGAAGATCTTGCCCTGGCGGTGAAGAACAACGAGCTGGTGATTCTCAATGCGAAGGCGGCGCCGCTGGCGATCGTCTTCCGCTGATTTGAGGGGAATCCCCGCGCGAAAGGCCGCACGCCTCTTGCCTTGGGCAGGGGGAGTGTGCTATAATCTTGCCCGATGAAGACAACCATCCTTCTGTCTGCCGTTTGGGCGGCAGCTCTCGCCTGTTCGCTGTCCGCGGCGACCATCACGGTCGCCGCCGGCAAGGCGGTGCGTCCGACGAAGGCGCTCACGGGCGGCGTGTTGGTGAAGGAAGGTCCGGGCATCCTCGACCTGAGCACGGTGCCGCTGCTGAACGACGGGCTTGTCATCCGCGAGGGCACGGTGCGTTTCTCCGCCTTTGCGAAGGGCGCGCCGACGCAGGTGAAGACCCGTCATCTCCGCTGGACGATCACGGGAACGCGCCCGAACGCCAAATATTCGGGATCCGGTCCGCAATTTAGCGAGTTTCGTCTGTTCTACAAGGGTCAACCTGTTGCGATTCCGCCGACGACGACTTCGACGAGCGTGGGCCACGACGATGCCGAGGGTGCGGACAAGGGCTTCGACGGCAATCTGCGCACGAAGTGCTACAAGGCGACGCCGTTCATTCTCGATTTCGGTACGGAAGTGACGTTCGATGCCTACTCCTTTGCGACGGCGAACGACGCCCCCGGCCGCGACCCGCGCGATTGGACGCTGGAAATCGGCACGAAGCTGAACGGCAAGATCCGCTGGGGCATGGTGGCTTCCGAACAGGGTTTCGAGGCGCCGCTGAAACGTTTCGCCGAGGTGGGCAAGCGGTTCCCGCTCGCACCGGGCGGCGCGTTCTCGGCCGACTATCCGATCGAGGTCTGCGGCAAGGGCCGCCTGCAGCTGGACGGCATCGGCGGGCGCCTGTACAACGTGTCCGGCAACGGTCTCATCGAACTCTCCCGCTCGGCGCTCGTCGTGCCGCCGGAAAGCAAGTTCACGGGGTCCGTGGTCGGCGGCAACGTGACTTACGAAAAGAAGAGGCTCTTCTGAGTTGAGAGTTGAGAGTTGAGAGTTGTGAGTAGCGCAAGTGAGGAAAACATGAAGCTTGATCCGACGAAGATGAAAGACTGGCAGATCGCCGAGGCGGCGGAAGCGACGTTGCGTCCGGCCAAGGACCTGGCCGCGGAGCTCGGTCTGCAGGAAGACGAGTGGACCCCGTATGGCCGCGTGCTTGCGAAGGTCGATGTGACGAAGGTGCTGAAGCGCCTCGGCGAGAAGAAGCGCGGCAAGTACATCGACGTGACGGCGATTACCCCGACGGCGCTCGGCGAAGGCAAGACGACGACGACGCTCGGCCTCGTGGAAGGTCTCGGCCGCCTTGGAAAGAAGGTCGTCGGCTGCGTGCGCCAGCCCTCGGGCGGTCCCACGTTCAACATCAAGGGCTCGGCTGCCGGCGGCGGTCTCGCCCAGGTCGTGCCGCTCACGGCGCTTTCGCTCGGTCTGACGGGCGACATCGACGCGATCACCAACGCGAACAACCTCGCGATGGTCGCGCTCAACAGCCGCATGCAGCACGAGCGCAACCACGATGATGCGTGGCTTGCGGAGCGCGGT
>CADCPA010000123.1 GCA_902803135.1 uncultured bacterium | reverse complement strand
CGCCGAAGAGTCGCGCCGCGCCAGCCGCCAGACCGTCGCCGAACACGCCGCTGCGCGGGGACTGCTTCGGCGGAATCGGATTGTTCCACCACTTCACGCGTTCCTCCCAGAGGGCCAGCAGACGCTCGTCGAACTCGGCCTTGGCACGCTTTTCCGCAATCGGGTCGTCCTCCGCCGCACGCCGCGCGACCCATTCCTTGTGGATGGCAAGTTCCTTCGGCGGTTCGATCTTGTTGTCAAGCCACTGCTGCAGCGTCTCGAGAACGAGGATCGAGGTCACCGGACTCGCCACGCCATACTTGCGGCCGAGCGCGAGAAATTCGTCCTTGCGGGCGTCCGCCTGGGCGGAGAGGTCCGCAATATGATTCGCCGCCCACGCCGTCGCGAGAATCGTGCCGCGGGGCGCGTCCTTGTGCGCGGCGGCTTCGTCTGCCGGCAGCTTGCGCACCTCGCACGTGCGCGCCGTCTGCTTGCGCAGCGGGAGCACGAACGACGTGTCGCCCGCGAGATCCGGCGCCTCTTCAGAGAGCGTGTCGAGCTCGTCCGAGAACAGCACCTTCTTGAAACCCTTCTTCACCTTGAGCGTGCGGAGGGCGGCAAGGTCCGTGCCGCCGTCGTATGCGACCGCGTCGATTGCCGCCAGCAGCTCGTCGCGCGTCTTGCACGCAATCGGAGCCTCGGGCACGTTGCGGAAGACGACGAACTGCCAGTTGCCTTCCTTCGGCCCCTTCGCCACCACCTTGCGCGCCGCCTTCGCCGCCCCGGCGAACGACGCGGAACCATCCCAGAAGATCCAGGCCGCCTTCGGCAGCTTGACTTTCTTCGCCTGCCCCCCGGCCGCCGCGGGCTTCGCCTCGAAGACGTCCTTCCCGTCGCATTCGAACAGCACAGGCGTCTCGGGCGCCACCGTCTGCGGCACAAGGCACGTCACAGTCGCCTTGCGAGGGGTCTTGGGGGCGAGCGGAAAGATGCGCGTCTTCCACAGGTTGCCCTTCACGTTCTCGACCAGGCCCGGGTCGGCGCGCTTGCGCATCTCGTTTTCGAACGCGACGCGCGCCTCCTCCTTGCCCGTCACGACGCCGGGCACCATCTCGCCGTTGAGTTCGAGCGCGTAGCCGCAGACCGCGCCGCCCTCGGGCACGGGAAACTGCAGTTCGCCCGCCATCGCGCGTCCGTTCGGATTCGTGAACGTGAACGTCGTCTTTTCAAGGCGGTAGTAGGCATTGGAGGCAACCGTCTCTCTGTCGGTCTTCACCTCGATTTCCTTTTCCTCCGCCCGGAGATTCTCCACCACAATGACCGGCCGCGGGAACGGCCGCGGCACCGGCACGACCGCCGGTCCGACGTTTTTCGCCGACAGAACGCCGGCGCCCAGCGCCATCAAAGCCGTCATCAGATTCTTCTTCATCGTCTTCATTCCTTCCAGGATTGCACTTTCCACCAATCACTCTCGGTGGTCAGGTGGAAATCTTACAAGCGTCTGACGGAAATAATACCATGAATCAGCTCTTCCGTCAAAAGCGGAAAGGCGGCAGGCGCATCTCCGCTTTTCATCGCATCCTCTTCCCTGGCACTTCCCCCACCCTGTTACTCTTTCAGATTCGGCCTTTCTCGGCCTTCTTCGGCATTTCGCCTACCCGGCGTCCCGCCTTCGCGTCATCCACCGCTATCACCGCGATTTCATACGTTCTGTAATCTCATTCTCGTACTTCGCCCTCCACCCTGCGAGCATGTTGGCGTCCTCCACCCCGACATGAAGGCCGCGAATCTGCGACCTGTACTGTACCAGATGGTAAACTCGTCGGGCGAGGACATCCGGCGCATCCTCGCGGCGCTCGGCGTAGACCTGCGCCCGGCAATCTACACGAAGGGAGGCATAGCGGCTCTCAAGGCGAAGGTCAAGGTGTTCTGAGGCGTAGGTACATAAAATTATGGCTGATTTCTCACGCGACCCGCTTGAACATTGGCTCAAAGCGCACTTTTCAAAAAATGAAGTGGCAAACTCGGGGCGGCAACTTCGCCTGCGGCGCACAAACACGGAGCGTGCGGAGCCGCGAAGGCGCGGAGTTGTGATATAATATTCCCTGAAAAGGAAGAAAATGTCATGCTTGATGAGATTCCAGAAAATGAACTTACAGAAGCCATTATCGGCGCGGCAATAGAAGTACATAAAGTTCTTGGCCCAGGGCTAAAAGAAGAAGTGTACGAGGCTGCGCTCGCAGTCGAACTTGGCCTACGAGGTATTGAATGCAAGCGCCAGGTTCCCGTCAAAGTGACATATAAGGGCGTTGATATAGGAGATTCAAACCACCCCAAGCGAATCGACTTGCTTGTGAGGGATGCTGTCGTGGTGGAATGCAAGGCATTGGCCTCTGCCCGCGACCCTGTATTCAGAGCGCAATGCTTGACATATCTGAAAATGACTGGATTAAGAACAGGTCTAGTCCTAAACTTCGGAAGACCAACTCTCAAAGAAGGTATCGACCGGGTTCTCCTTACTCCTCTAAATTCCAAACCCAAAACAGACGATCCCTTTTGGTCCGAAGCGAACCAACGAGTTCTGCGTGAGTCAATCGAATCGCTAGAGCGCGGCGAAGCGGAACGACGCGTCTCATCGAACCATAAGACAACTCCGCGTCTTCGCGTCTCCGACATCTCCGTGTTTTAGCGCCGCAGGCATACATAGCCACGTTCCCCTCTCGTCTCACTTGTAGTTGCAGTAGAACCGCATGTCGCAACCGTCGCAAAGGCGCCCGCACTTCACGACGCCCTTGTTCGAGAAGCGGTGGCTTTCGATGTTCTTCACGGTCTCGCCGGACTTCTTGAGCGTCCCTCGACGCGGTCGGGGTTGAAGTCCCACGACATCCGTCCAGCTCTTTCGCGGCGTCTTCGAAAACGAGCCGGTTTCAAAGCGGCTGAAATGTGCGAAGCGACAAGCGAAGCGCGAGTGAGGACTCTTTGTCGGCCATTGGAGATTCTTAAGATGTGTGAAGGACCTTCACCTTGCCGCGCTTGAGCACGTCGGCCGGCTTGATCGCATCGAGCGCGTCGATGAACGCCGCGGGGAACGCGCCGAGGGTCTTGCCCTTCCCGGCGGCGATTTCGCCGGCGATGGCGACGACAAGAGACGTCGCGAGCGCGGCCTCCCAGCGCTTCTGGCCGCCCAGCGCCGCCAGGAACGCCGAGCCGATCGCGCCCTGCGAGCAGCCGACGCCCGCCACGCGCGTCATCAACGGGCTGCCGTTCGCGATCGCCACCAGCGGCGCGCCTTCGACGGCCACGTAGTCCGTCGCGCCCGTCACGAGCACGGCCGCACGCGTGACACCGGCCAGGCGCAGCGCGGACTGCGCCACATCGTCACTGGAGACCGCCGTCTCGACGCCGTGGCTGCCGCCGACGCCGCTGACGAGGAAGTCGATTTCGGACGCATTGCCGCGAATGAACGCCGGGAAACGGCGCATCAGCTCCTTGGCCGTGAAGGTGCGGAGCGGAAGCGCGCCCACGCCGACGGGGTCGAGCGTCCAAGGCACGCTCTTCATGTTCGCATGCGACACGGCCGCACGCATGGCGTCCGCCTGGGCCTTCGTCACCGTGCCCACGTTGATCAGCAGGCCGTCGACCATCGCCATCAGCTGGGCCGTCTCGCCCATGTCTTCGACCATGGCGGGGACCGCGCCGATCGCGAGCAGCGCATTGGCCGTGAAATTCGTGACAACGTTGTTCGTCATGCAGGCCACAAGCGGCTTCTTCGCCCGCAGCGCATCCAGCGCTGCGGCCGCCGTCTTCAGCACGCTCTGGACCGTCACGCCGGTCTTCTGCTCGGGCTGCTTCTTCTTGCGGATGACGATTTCGTCTTCGTCCAAATCGACAGGTCTGGACTCTTTTTCGGTCGGCATGTTCAAGTCTCCCTACGCGGCATACCCAAGACGCCACAATTTTTACCAGTATAATACGATAAACGAATGGCTTCGTAAACAAAATTCTTTGCCCCGTCCACGGCCTTCGCGAGCGACCGGCCGAGCGCGAGCTCGGCAGCCAGGGCCGCGGCGAGCGAGCAGCCCGTTCCGTGCGTCGAAACAGGATGCGGAATGACGGGACGCGAGAAGGCATGGAGGCGGCGGCCGTCGAACAGCACATCCTCGGCGACTTTCACATCGGCGCCGCGCCGCGTGGCTCCTGCCTCGACGGCGTGGCCGCCCTTCACGAGCGCCGTGCAGCCGAATGTCTTCGCCAGTTCCTTCGCCGCCGCGCGCACCTCGTCCGCGTTCTCGATTGGATGCCCCAGCAGCACTTCGGCTTCCGGGAGGTTCGGCGTGATGAGCGTGGCCTGCGGCAGCAGCAGTTCTTTCATCGCCTCGACCGCATCGTCCGCCAGCAGCTTCGCGCCGCTCGTCGCCACCATCACGGGGTCGATGACCTTCTTCACGCGCGGATGGGCCTTGAGCTTGCGCGCGACGACGTCGATGACGTCGACCGTGCCGAGCATGCCCGTCTTCAACGCCTTGATGCCATACATTTCGAAGACGGCGTCCAGCTGGTCCGCGATGAACGCCGGCGGCACCACATGCACGCTCTTCACCCCGCGCGGATTCTGCGCCGTGAGCGCCGCGAACACCGTGCAGCCATGAAGGCCATAGCAATGGAAGGCCCGCAAATCGGCCTGGACGCCCGCGTTGCCGCCTGAATCGCTCCCTGCGATCGTCAGCACGCACGGCTGGATTTTCCTGCAAGTCATTTTCCCCTCCTGTCGTCCGGATGCGAAAAGTGCGGCAAAGGCCGTGCGGCCGATTGCGCCTATCGCTTCGGCTCTCCCTTCGTCGCCAGACGCGCCCGCTTCTCGACGGCCTTCGCCCAGCGCGCGCGCTCCTCCTCGTTCCAGTTCGCGCCTTCGGTGTAGTCGCCGCAGAACGGCACGCCGAGGTCGATCCAGCACGCGAGCGTGCGGGCTTCCGCGTCCGTCAGCCCGGGCGCGTGCCCCTTGTCGAGGCGCTTCGTGAAGAGCTCGCTCACGCGGGAGCCGTTCGTCATCGGCGGCAGCAGCGTCGGCGCGGAGGCCGAGTGCACCCAGTTGACGACGCGGTTGTCGGGGTTGCCGACCCAGCGGCGGTCGTTTCCAACGCCGTCCGGACGGGCACGGGTGAGCGACACGTAGGACTTCGTCCACAGGCGCTTCGAGCGCGGATCTTCGACCGGCGTCGCGGTGAAATCGGGCAGCTTGGGGTTCTTCTCGGGGTTGTGGCACCCCACGCAGCGACGCTCAAGAATCGGTTGCACGTCCTTCAGGAAGCTGAAGCCGCGCGCGGCGGGCTTGAGCGACGCGAGCGCCTTGCCCTGAAGGGTGTCGTGCGGCTTGAAGTCGGGCGCGAGGTTGGGCGATTCGTGGCAGCCGATGCAGCTCGCCGTCTCACCGGGCTGGAGCACCGTCCAGCTGCGCATCGTCTGGACCATCCGGCCCTTCTCGTCGAGCAGAATGAAGAAGACCGGCGTGCGGGCGGGCGCCTCGAAGGCCACGGACCCGTCTTCGGCCACGGGCACTTCGCCGAGTACGCGCTTGATGCCCCAGGTCGCATTGCCGAGTGCCGGCGGCGTGCACGACAGGCCGCCGCCGCCTGGGCCTCCGTTGCCGTTCTGGCCGATGCCGACTGGGCGATAGTCGAGCGAACACACGCGCATCGCTTTGACCGTGCCGCGCTCGACCCCCTTCATCGCGTCGCCCACATAGACGTCGCGGACGGCGAAGACGCCGCTCGTCAGCGTCTCGTCGGGACGCGCCGACGGACGGTTCGGGAGCGTACGCGCGCACACCGGCACGGGGCGACCGCACGGCACCTTGCCGCGGCGGGCCACGAGCAGTTCGCGCGCGCCGTTGACGTCCGTCCAGTAAAGGCCGAACGGCGCCTTGCGTTCATGGCGGCGGAGATTGCCGTTGCCGTCGCGATCCCAGCCTTCCGGCAGGAAGGACAGCACGACGCCGTCTTCGTTGACCGGGTACGGATACGCGGCCACGCGGCCGGTCTGCCCGTAGGCGTCGATCTTGGCGAACTTCGCGGGGCGCAGCGGCTCAAGCTGCCACGCGCCCTGGGTCTCTTCTCGGCCCTGACGCGGATCGAAGCGCATGAGTTCGCCCGGCTGCAGCGAGTGGTGGCCCGTCGCGATGCCGAAGAACAGCGCGCTGTTGGGTACCGCGCGCGCATGGATGAGCGTCGTGGGGAACCAGGAGTTGCCGCCGTAGACGGCGCGCTGGTTCGTGCCGTCCGGATTCATGCCGAAGAGCGGCTGCGGATACATCTGCGACCGGTCGTTGTACTCCCAGCGCGTGTAGAGGACGCGGCCGTCCCACGTCAGGGCGGGATAGTTGTCGTGGACCTGATCATACGTCAGGCGCGTGATGTTCGAGCCGTCCGCATCGCAACGGTAGAGGTTGCTGACCTCGGTCCACCAGCAGTCCACGATCTGCATGCAGCGCGTGGAATTGAAGATGATGCGTCCGTCGGGCAGATAGCAGCCTTCGTAGTCCGCCACGCCCTCCCCGAACGTGAGCTGCCTGACGGCGCGCGTCGCGAGATCCATTTCATAGAGATGGAAATCGTCGCCGCGATCGCTGGCCTTGAACGAATAGAGCAGACGCTTGCCGTCCGGCGACACGTCGACGTCGCGGAAGCATCCCTCCGCCGACTCAAGCAGCACGGTCTCGTCCCAGAGTCCGTCGGGATTGTAGTCCGCCAGACAGAGCGACGAACCGATACGCGCCGGGAACGTCCGTTCCGCGGCGGCATCGGAAAGCGCCTCCGTATACGCATAGTGCGAACCGCCCATGACATAGTGGCGGCAGTAGGCCCAACGCGTCGCCAGCGCGACAACCGGCTTGAGGCGTTCCGCGCGGCGGGCGAGCTTTTCCGCCCGCCACGCCTTGCGCGCCATGCCTTCCGGCATTTCGCCGTCCTGCGCGATCCAATCGGCGGCCAGCTCCCCTCCCGGCCGCCGCGGACCTTCCTCGTCCCGAGGTGCGCCAAAGACGGACGCACAGGCCAACACAACCCATCCCGACAACTTCCATGGAAACTTCATGGCGGGGAACAATCCTTTCACGAGACGATTTCAGCCCATCCGCAAAACCAGGCCACGTTCGGCGATGTCCGCGGCGTCGAGCGCATAGACGGGATCGAGTTCGACCGGCATCGTCTCGGCGACCTGGATGCCCGCAGCCGCGAGCTGACGGCGCCACTTCGCCTGGAGGTCGGCCTTGCACGTGGCCGGGGAGTCCTTGCCTTCGGCGTTCTTGACCGGCGAGAATTCCTCGGCGCGGTCGAACGCAAAGCAGGTGACGCCCTTCGCCTCGGGCAGCGCGTCGAAGATGAACTTCTCGAACTTATAGCCGTTCGGCGCCGCGGGCTTCACGATCCGGCCCTTCGCGTCGACCGTCGCGATCTTCTTGTGCGCGAGGTGGAGCGGCATGGCCTTGTTGGCGAGACGCTCGAGGAACGCGCGGTCGAACACGTGGATGGCCGGCGAACCGAACTTGAAGTAGAGGTCGCCCGTCTTCGTGCGGCGGTTGTTCATCTCGTCCGTCATCTCGGTATATTCGATCATGTCGAAATGTCCGTCGCGCTTCACAACCATGCCGAGGCCCTCGGTGGGCTCGCGCTTCGCGGTGAGCTTGAGCGAGTACTCGCTCTTCTCGAGCGTGTGGAGGCCGATGAACGCCGGATCGGCGATTTCCACCATCGGGTTGTCCACCTGGAAGAAGAAGAGCGTCTTGATGCCGCGCTTCTTCATGTCCGCAAAGCAGCCGCCCGCCTTGAGCGCGCCGATCAGACCGCCGTGGCCGTCGGGGCTCATGAAGATGTGGCCCGGCGCATCGAGGATGATCTTGCCGTCCGGCGTCATGCCCGGCCACATGCCCTGCTTGAAGAAGATCACGTCGCGGGGATCGAGGCCGAAGTAGTCGTTCTCCTCGAAGTGCGCGACCGTCGCGTCGTAGTTGCCCTGGCTCGTCATGATGTAGAACGGCAGACGGCACGCGTACTTGATGGAGAGCGCGAGCACCTTGCGCGCGTGGAAGTAGAAAAGGGACGAACCCGTAATCGGGCCGATCGAATAGGCGCCCTTCGGACCATCGTAGCCCAGACGCGAACCCTGGCCGCCCGCCACAAGCAGCACGCCCACACGGCCCGCGGCCAGCTCCTTCCCGCCGGCCGCCGCCGCCTTCTTCAGCGCGGCGCCCTTGAGCTCCGCCACTTTCGGCGCCGTGGGCTTGCCCTTCTTCGCCGCCGGGGCGGCCGTGTCGCCGAGCAGCGACGCGCAACGCTTGAGTTCCTTGAAGTCGATCGTGTCGATCTGCGCGAGCAGCGCCGCCCGATCCGCCTTCGAAAGCTTGTTCCAGAATTGCAGCACATGCTCTTGGCCGTTCTTCGCCAGAAGCGTCTTCGCCTGTTCGTACGTCATCGTCTTTTTCCTTTCAAAACCAATTGGTTGCAAAAAGATTATAACACAGCCGCGTGCGTCCTGCCACTTGAAAAACGACGCGCGCGCACAGGACTGAACGGCCGACGCGTGCCGATACGCCAACCTGCGAAACGCAAGGCGGCAGGCTGTTCGCCTGCCGCCCCTGTCGACGCTCTTCGCCGCGTTTAGCGCAGGTAGAGGATCGTGCCGCCCGAGTACATCAGGTTGAGCGACGTGCCGCCGCGCACCTTCACGCCCCAGCCGCGCGGAAGCTCCGTCTCGACGGTCGGCAGACCCGTGAGGGCTTCCTCGGAGACGAGGATCGGATAGCGCGCGCTGCGGTCGAGCACCGGCGTACCCGTGAACGCGATCGTCGTGTGCGAGAGGTCGGCGGCGGAGACGGTCAGCGTCTTGCCCGCGACGACATCCGCGTAGTCGAGCGTCCAGGTTCCGTCGAGCACGAGCGAACCGTTCTCGAAGCCGCCGGCCGCGGAGGTCACGTTGTTGAGCGTGAACGTGGCGCCGTCGAGGTCGACCTTCGCGCCGCCGCTGATGGCGAACGGCGTATCCGCCGGAATCAGCTGCTCGCCCGGGAGATAGGGTGCCGTCGTGAGGAGCGGCAGCGTACCGCCCTGCGCCGTCGCGGACAGCGGCACGTAGTTGTTCACCACGTCGGCGTTGCGGCCCTCGAAGTCGATGCCGACGCCGATGCGGTTGTCGTTCATCCAGCCCTGGCCCGACGGACCCGAACCGCCACCGCCCTGGCGCACGCCGAGATGGATGGCATGCGGTCCCGGGGCGAGCGTGATGTTGGCCTTCGTCGGTTCGTTCCAGGCACCATCGTCGAGAACCACCGTGTCGTCGATCTTCAGGTAGACGTTGTCGTCGAAGTTTTCGACGAACGTCCACGTGACGTCGCGCGTGTCATGGTTCCAGATGTAGCCCTCGTAGACGCAGGCGATATCGCGGTTCTGCACGCCGTCGACGACGTCCGCCTCCTGATAGGGGGTGTTGGCGTAGTCGAGATCGGACCACACGCGGGCCGATGGCGCAGACACCGTGCGCCAGTCGTTGTTCCCGATGAAGCCGCCGAACAGACCCGGCTGGGACTGGGCCAGCTTCAGCGTGCCGCCGTTCACGTGCACCGCCGCATCCGGCGCGAAGTCCTGCGACGCGACGTCGTCCGTCGTGAGCGTGAAAAGAACACCGCTGCCGTCATCCTCGAGCTTCTGGAAGTTGGCAGCGACCTGCTCGCCGCGGCCCTGGAAGTCGACGGCGATGCCGAGGCCCGTCTCGCGCATCCAGGCGCTGCCGTCGCCGCCGCCGCCGGACGGACCCGAACCGCCGCCGCCCTGGTGCACGATGAGATGGAACGTATGCGGACCCGGATCGACCGTCACCGTGCCGAGCGACGCACCGTCCCACGCCCCGTTGTTCAGCACCTCCCCGCCGTCGATCGTCAGATAGACGTAGTCGTCGAAGTGTTCCGCAAAGGTCCATGTCGCCGTCTCGCCCGTGCGGTTCCAGATGTAGCCGTCGTAGACGCAGTTGATCGTGTTGTTGTTCAGGGGATAGCCGACCGTCGGGTTGACGTTGTCGTTGAGCGCCGTATCGACATACGCGAGGCTGTTCACGACATCGGTGCAGTTCGCCGCCGTCGCCGTGAGGTTGTTGTCGATGTCGCCGTTCTGGAGGAGCATGTAGAGGCCCGGCTGGCGCGCGGACTGCTTTACGCCGCTCAAGGTCAGCTTCGCATCGAGCGTCGACACGGTGTCGGCCTCACCTTCGACGACCAGCTCGGTGGCCGCAAAACTCGGTGCGCGGAACGTACCGCCGGCGAGCGTCAGCGGACCCGGCGCCAGCGTGACGCCTTTGCCCATCGCGGAGAGCACGCCGCCTTCGACCGTCACGCCCACGAAGGTGTTTTCACCGCCGAGGTTCAGCGTGCCCTCGCCCTTCTTGACGACCGGACCGGCCGCGTTCACGCCCAGATCGATCGACGTCTCGGGGATCGTCACCGTCTGGTCGGTGCGCTTGCCGCCGCCGAAGAGCGTCACCGTGGGCTTCGACGTATAGCCCCAGCCCGGGCAGGTGATGATGATGCCCTTGACCTTGCCGCTCGTGGAATCGAAGTCGGCAATCGCCGTCGCGCCCGTGCCGCCGCCGCCCGTGATGGAGACGTTCGGCGGGCCGATCAGGTTCTCGGCCGTATAGCGGATCGCCTTCACACCCCGGCCCTCCGGCGCCAGCAGCGGCACCTGCGTGTTCGTGTCCTTGCCGTCCGTGTCGAAAATGGCGCCGTTGCCGAACACGCGCACGGTCGTCGGGTAATAGCCTTCGTCGCCGAAGATGTTCTTGTTGCTCGTCATCGACTTGAGCGTGCCGCCGTTGAACGTCACGTTGGCCTGCGAATTGTCGCCCGCCTGCTTCCAAACGCTGCCCGCCGTCAGCTCGCCGCCGTTGAGGTTGAGCTGTCCGACGAAGTTGTTGCGCTGGCAGAGCTGCACGCCGCGCGGATTCTCGGCCGTGCCCATGACGGCCGTGCCGCCGGCCAGCGTGTAGACGCCCGAGCCGCCATTCGCGTTATTGTCGTTCGAATCGCCGATATGGAGATTGTCCACGCTGTCGAACGTGCCGCCCGTCTGGTGGATGACGCCCGCGCCGCCGCGGCTCACGCCGAGGAAGCCGCCGAGCTCCGTCTTCTGGTGGAAGGCACCGTCTTTGATCGACAGAATGCCGGCTCCCGCGGGATTGACGGCAACCTGCGAATAGCCCATGAAGTACGTCTCGCCGCCCGAGATTTCCCAATAACCGTACGCGTGGTCGCCGGCCGAGACGCGTCCGTCGCAGCTATGGCCGGCCCAGTTGACGATTTCGCCGCCGCGCTGGTACACGGCGCCCTGCGAATAGGAGCCCATCGCGACGCCGATGCGGTTCGAGATCGTCGCGCCGTCCAGCACCTCGAGGATGCCCTGCGCATGCTGCCCGCCGTTGCCGATGTAGAGGCCATGGCCCGCCGTCTGGTACGGCTTGAGCTCCGTGTGGTAGAACGCACCGTCATCGAGGAT
>CADCPA010000122.1 GCA_902803135.1 uncultured bacterium | reverse complement strand
GCCGGTGGGCGCCGGTGCGCCTCCGGCTGGCGCGATCTCCCCCGTGCAGGTGAGCCCCGACGGCACCGTGACGCCCCCGTGGAAAAGGTGATTAAGAAGAATTGAACAACCAGAAAGGAAAAAGACAATGAACTTCTCGAAGATGAAACTTGCACTTGCGGCGGTTGCCCTTGGCACCGGTGTCCTGTCGGCCCAGGAAATGGGCGCAGCTCCCGCCGCGCCGGCCCCTGCCGCGCCGGTCGCTCCCGCGGCGCCTATGCCGGTCCTTGCGGTGCCTGCGGACAATGGCCCTGCGATTGTAGCCAAGAACCAAGAGTTCGCCCCGACGGTCAAGGCGCCGACGGACGCCAAATCAGCCGTGGTGAAAGCCTTGTCGGCACGTGGTTTCGATCAGAACTATCAGCCAGAGCGGGGGAGCCTCATTAAGATCGGCTACGCGGAAGATGTCATGGAAGATCCGGCTTCTCCTGACTTCATGATCATTCGCGAACTACTCGTGCGCCAAGCCGAACTCGATGCCAAGATGAAGATTGCCCAGACCGTCCGCCAGCAGATGAAGGGGTCGACGCGCGTCAAGACGCTCGGCACGAAGGAAAGGGATGACTTCATGGCGAAGTTCGCCGATCAGATCGCCGCCATCGGGCAGCAGAAGGCGAAGGTCGCCGAACTGCTCCAGATGCTGGAACAGGAAGAGAGCCGGAAGTTGGCCAACGTCTCGGTCGATGACCAGTGGGTGAAGTTGATGGACGCCATCATCAAGAGGCTCGACGCCAAGTACAACAAAGAAGACATCGCGGTCGAGAAGCAGCAGCAGTATCTTAAGGTCAAGGCCGCCTACGAGCAGGCCAAGACCCAGCTCGACGAGATGACGAAGAAGCAGGACGACCTCTATCCGTGCAAGACGGTGGAGACGGAGGCCGAGTCATACGCCGAGATGAAGCTCTGCGGCGCGGTCGACCTTGTTCAGGCGGAATGCTGGAACGGCAAGGTGTTCAGCGTCGCCGTGGCCGTCGTGTGGAGCCCGAAACTGCAGGAACGCGCACTTCTGACACTTGGATGCGGCGCGCCGGTCGGTGGGAATGAGGGTTCGAAGTCTCTCGCCGCCTGGTTGCAGGAACAAGAGGATAATGGCGAACTGGCTCGCCTGGTGGGTACGAAGCAGTACATTGATGACAAAGGCCGCCAATATGTGCTGGGATTCTCCGCCGTCGAACTGCCCACCGGAGCCGTCAATTCGGAAGGTGCCCGCGATCAGGCCGACCTGCTTGCGCAGCAGGCCGTTGGATTCTACCTGTTCAGCCAGGGAGAGGGTTCGACGCGCGTCAAGTTGCAACTGGCAAAGCATAATTTCAAGCCAGGTGATGCCGCGAAGAGCGGGGCTGGCGAGATGTACCAGGAAATGCCGAAGACCTTGTCCATAAGCGGCCTTGGAACCGTCTATAGCGCCACGTGCCG
Organism: uncultured bacterium; assembly: GCA_902803135.1. Classification (GTDB taxonomy): domain Bacteria; phylum Verrucomicrobiota; class Kiritimatiellia; order RFP12; family UBA1067; genus RUG572. The sequence continues at coordinate 2,866 of CADCPA010000122.1, read as the reverse complement.
CCATGAGATTTCGGGCAAGGACATCTATGTGTCCGTAGCCGCAGTGGACAGCGTGCTTGCGGGCAAGTCGAGCGAGATCCTGCGCGGGTGGTACGCCGGCGCCGCCAAGGCCGTTGCGATGAGCCAGTATCTTGGCACCGAGGTGCAGGGCATGTCACAGGCGTATCAGGAAGTGGTGGACTCGAACGTGTCTGCGCAGTCGGGGCTCGAAGCCGGTCGTCAGGCCGTGTTGGACGCGCTGAAGCCGCCCGTGCCGCCGACGCCGGCTCCCGCGGCTCCGGCCGTCGTCGCCCCCGTCGTGCAGCCGCCCGCTGCCAGCAAGCCGAAGCCGGCCGTCATCATTGGCGGACAGAAATTCACCGATGACTTCTAAGTTCATTCTCGCGGCTGCGTATGCGGCGATCGCCCTTTCGGGCGTGTGCGGAACGGAAGGTGCGCCTTCCGCTTCCGCCGCGGCTTATTACCAGCGCCACCTGAAGGACAAGCCTCAGGGCGTCTACGAGTGGCCGGAGGGCGGCTTGCTGTTCGTACAGGTTCACGTGCCGTACGCGAAGGGTGCCGGCGAGGGAATTGACGCGAACACCCTTCTCGCCGAGCACCAGGAGCTGTACGCCTGGCTGGCGGCCCGTGCCGCCGAACGGAAGGTCGATTCGAAGCTGCCGTTCGGACTTGATCGCGTGCGGCGCCTTGTGCGGGCTAACTATCCGATGTGGGAGTTCACGGCCGACTGGGAGTACAAACTTGACGGTCAGGCCTTCTCGCGCGAGGAAGAGGGTAAGCGCGTGGCGTGCGTCGTGTGTGACAAAAAGGCCGTTGAGGCGACGATGCCGGCGGCGTTCCTTGATTCGGCCCCGGATGAGGTATGGTTGGCGGGCGCGTGCGAACTCGTGGGCGAATGCTACGCGAAGCGTGTCAACGTGCCGTTCATGGAACAGGTTGGATTGTTCGACTGCGCGGAGGTGTGCGGCAAGGGGAAGGCACCGAAGTCCGGCCCCGCGACCGAAAGCGCAGCCTACCGCGAGTACATGGAAGTGGCGCGGGAGACGGCGGACTATCTGGCCACCTCCAGCCTCGCCAAGGAACTACGCGCCGTGCAAAAGGAACTTGAAAACATCGCCAACCGTCTGGACGTCGCGTACGTCGCGCCGCCGGAGAGCTTCGTCACGAACGTGACGGTTAACGTGTCGACGAACCATGCCGTAGCGGCGAATGCCGTCACGAACGTCGCGGCCGTGTCGTTTGACGGCATCACCGCCGTGATGCCCGCCGGGGGCACGGTGGTGGAGCGGAACGTGCGGAGCGACGAGTCGATCATCACGACTGTCGAGACGTGCACCGTGGTGCGCACGCGCAAAATCCTCGTCCAACGCATCGCGCGCGACTACCGCGCATCGCCCAAGTTCGAGCGACTGTTCCTCTCCGGCGGCAAGGAACCGAACGCCAAGTCCGCGCGTACGGAACGCGGCAAGGTCGCCGAGCGGGCGTTCTACGGCGCGTGCGCGCCGGAGGAGCGCGAGCGGCTCATCCTGGAGGCCCTGCGCGAGAATCCCGGCGACAAGGTGCTGTGGAACCTGTACGGGCGCCTGCTCCAGAGCAAGAAGGACTGGGTCGGCGCGCGCATCTGCTTCCGGAACGCGCTGTGGCTCGACCGCGAATACCAGTTTGCGCTTACGAATCTCGCCTTGACCTATCAGGCGATGGGTCGGCGTGAACTCGCCGCCGCCGCCGCGATGGTCGCATACGGCCTGGCGACGGATGGGTGGTGCAAGGTTCAGGCGGAAGGGGTGTTGAAGGCGAAATGACGTCCCGGCTGGTCATCGTTGCCGCGTTCTGCCTGTGTGGTGGCGTCTGTTGTGCGGCGATTTCGCAGATGGATGCCGAAGCCGCCGTGCGCCGCCGCGTGGTGCAGCGGGGGCTGCACATGGGGATTGACGCGGAGACGGGTTCCTACACGGTGATTGCCAGCGCGGTGAAGTCGGGGGGCGAACCCGGCTCGCACGCCTCTTGTATCCAGCGCGTCGCCTGTTACCGTCTGGCAGAGCTGAAGGCAATCCACCAAATCCTAAACATGCGCGGCCAGACAATGTCTGGACAGACCGCCGTGCAACGTGACCATGTGGACGATACGGCGGTCAAGACCGTTCGGACATTCGTGGAGACTCTTTCGAAATCGGACATGGACGGATGCATCGTTGTGGACACGTGCGAGCTGAATGACGGCGCGCGGTGCATCGTGGCCGTGGCGATGACGTGGAGCGCGGAGCTGGAGCGCCGTGCGCGCGCATCAGCGGACGGCGCCCTTCGTCCGGCGTCGGTATGGATTGAGGAGTTGAAAACCTATTTGGGAAACTGGGGCGACGAACTGCTGCCGCCTACGGTGGCGTTTGTCGACTCGGCCGGATTCTTCCACCGGCTGGGCGTGGGCGTGGCCGCCTTGGGCGGAGCATCGCCGTTGGAGCGCAATGCGGCGTCGCGATTGGCGGATCTCTGGGCGCGGAAAAACCTTCAGCTGGCGCTGTTCGGGCGCGCGGCGATGCGAAAAAAGGCAGAACTGATGATGTCCCGGGGGCGTCTGGCCGAGAGCGATCCGCTCGCATCGGCATACGAGGCATTGGGCGAGGTATCAGCCGAGGGCCCGTTGCCAGCTGGAAGTCGCTCAATCTACGACAAGGTCGTGCAGACCGCAGATGGCGCGAAATTCTTTCTCATCGTTTACGGTATCGTTCCGCTCCCAAAAGCAGATGGTGCTCTTCCGACCACAGGGAAGACGGCGGACGGCATCCAGATTTGGAATCCCCTAACAGGAAAATTCGAGAAACAGTAAAAGGAGAATCAAAATGAAGAAAATCATGATGATGGCGGCGAT
>CADCPA010000121.1 GCA_902803135.1 uncultured bacterium | reverse complement strand
GGATGGCCGACGCGCTGGAGGCCGGCGACGTCGACGGCTTCATCGCCGGCGTGCGCGACTACTGGGTGCTGAAGAAGCGTATCGATGCGGGTTCGACGAATCCGGAAATCGAGGCGCTGCTGGCGCGGGTGAAGAAGGAGGCGTCGGCCGTGCTCCTGATGGGCGCCGGCGGTGGCGGCTTCCTCTTCGTCGTCGCGAAGAGCGTGGCCGCCGCGCGTCGGATGCGCGCCGATTTGGAGGCCGACCCGCCGAATGCCGCCGCGCGGTTTTTCGATTTCGCGGTCGATTCGTGCGGATTGAAAGTGACGGTGTTGTGATTTCGGCGGGGCAATCAAGCAATTAGACAATCAGGCAATCGACAACTGCGAGGAAATGCGGCGATGCAACAGACGAGACAACTGCTGGAGATGACGTTTTCGGCCCGAAAGCGGATGGGAATTTTTGCGATGCTCATCGCCTGCTTCGCCTTGTGGGGACTTTTGAACAACATGACGGACAATCTGGTGCCCGCATTTCAGAAGATCTTCACGATGGACCAGTCGCGGGCCGGGTTGATCCAGGTTGCGTTCTACGGCGCCTATGCCGTGTTGGCGATCTGCGCGAGCATCCTCGTGGAGGAATTCTCCTACCGAATCGGCGTCTTGATCGGACTGGCCGTGTACGTCGCGGGCGCCCTGCTCTACATTCCCGCCTGCACGTTCGCGAGTTTCGACACGTATTTCATCGCGATCTTCGTCGTGGCGGCCGGGTGTTCGCTACTGGAAACGACGTGCAATCCCTACGTGCTGGCGCTGGGACCGGCCGAGACGGCCGTGCGACGGCTCAACTTCGCCCAGGCCTTCAATCCCATCGGCAGCCTGATGGGCGCCTACCTGGCGCGCGGACTCATCCTCGCCCATCTCAATCCGGCGACGGCCACGGAACGCGCGGCGATGGAGCCGGCGCAGCTCCAGGCGATCGTCAACGGCGAGCTCTTCTGGGTGTGCGTGCCGTATGTCGGCCTTTGCGCGCTCTGCCTCTGCATCTGGGTGTTCTTCCTGAAGATGAATCCCTTTATGAGCACGTTCGACGAGAAGAAGCAGGGCATCGCCCGCGTCGTGATGGCGGGGCTTTTCGCGCTCGTGCCGCTGACGGTGCTCTACTTCCTCTTCCCGAACATGGACAAGGTGGTCTGGATTCTTCTCGGCATGCTGGGCCCGATCGCCTATGTCGTGTGGGTGCCGGACTACCGTGCGATGCTCGGCGTGCTGCTGAAGCGTCCGCGCTACCTCGGCGGCGTGGTGGCCCAGTTCTTCTACGTGGGCGTGCAGATCGCGGTCTGGACCTGGCTCAACGTCTACTGCCAGCGCGAACTCGGCGTGGCGGCCGACGCGGCGGCGGGCTACTACTTCGTCTCGATCGCGCTCTTCGTGACCTGCCGCTGGATTGCGACGGGACTCATGAAGTACGTTCAGCCGGCCCTGCTGCTCGCGCTCTTCTCCCTCGCCGCGATCGTCTTCTCCGCCGGCGTCATGTACGCCCCGTCGACGGTGTGGTTCACGGCGGGCGGCATGGCCTTCGCACCGAATGTGCTGTGCCTCGTCGCCGTGAGCGGCTGCATGAGCCTGATGTTCCCGACCATCTACGGCCTTGCCCTCGAGAATCTCGATCCCACGGCGTTCCGCCTCGCGGCGGCGGGCCTGATCATGAGCATCCTCGGTGGCGCGATCATCACGCCGTGGATGGGCAAGGTGCTGGGCGCGAAGGAGAGCGTGTTCTTCGCGCTGGTGAAGGGCGCCGACGCGACGTGGGATGTCAATCTGATGACGAGCGACCTGGGCCTGCGCGCCAGTTTCGCCATCCCCGCCCTCTGCTTCGTCGTCGTCCTCGTCTATGCCGTGGCCTTCCTGCGAAGACCCGTGGAAAGGAAGTGAGATTCATTTGCTAAAGGAGAGTCGTATGAATCTGAAAAAGAAAGCGTTGATTACCGGCGTTACGGGGCAGGATGGATCCTATTTGGCGGAATTCCTGCTGGGCAAGGGCTATGAGGTGCATGGCATCATCCGGCGGAGTTCGGTGGACTTCCGCGAGCGCATCGCGCATCTCGAAGGCCAGGAGGGCTTCCATTTGCACTATGGCGACATGGGGGACAGCACGAGCCTGTTCGCCGTGGTGGCGACGGTGCGTCCGGACGAAATCTACAACCTCGCGGCGCAGAGCCACGTGCAGGTGAGCTTCGACTCGCCCGAGTTCACGGCGAACGTGGACGCGACGGGCGTGCTGCGCGTTCTCGAGGCGGTACGTCTCAACGGCCTCACGAAGACCTGCCGCGTCTATCAGGCCTCCACGAGCGAACTCTACGGCAAGGTCGAGGAAGTGCCGCAGAACGAGAAGACGCCGTTCCATCCCTATTCGCCCTATGCGGTCGCCAAGCTCTACGGCTACTGGATCGTGAAGGAGTACCGCGAGGCGTACGGGATGTTCGCCTGCTCGGGCATCCTCTTCAACCACGAGTCGGAGCGCCGCGGCGAGACGTTCGTGACGCGCAAGATCACGCTCGCGGCGGCGCGCATTGCGCAGGGCAAGCAGGACAAGCTGCTGCTCGGCAACATGTCCTCGCTGCGCGACTGGGGCTATGCGAAGGACTACGTGGAGTGCATGTGGCTCATTCTGCAGCACGACCGGCCGGAAGACTTCGTCATCGCCACAGGCGTGCAGCATTCCGTGCGCGAATTTGCGGCGCTGGCGTTCAAGGAGGCGGGCATCGAGCTCGAGTTCCGCGGCGAAGGCATGGACGAAAAGGCCTATGACAAGAAGACGGGGCGCGTGGTGATCGAGACGAACCCTGACTTCTACCGCCCGACCGACGTCGTGAACCTCTGGGGCGATCCCACGAAGGCGAAGCGCGAGTTGGGGTGGAATCCGCAGAAGACGAGCTTCGAAGAGCTGGTGCGATTGATGGTGAAGCACGACATGGCGAAGGTCGCCGTGGAGCGCGCGGGGGAGCAGATCCGCCTGAACCTCGCGGAATACCTCGAGAAGGGCGTCGTCAAGTAAGGAGCGGGGAAGATGAACAAGACCGACAAGATCTACGTGGCGGGCCACCGGGGCATGGTCGGCAGCGCCGTGTGCCGTGCGCTGGCGGCGAAGGGCTATGCGAACGTGGTCGTGCGCACGCACAAGGAACTGGACCTGCTCGATGCGACGGCGATGCGCGCCTTCTACGCGCAGGAGCGCCCGGACGTCGCCGTGATCTGCGCGGCGCGCGTGGGCGGCATCGGCGCCAATTCGGCCGGCAACAGCGAGTTCCTCTACGAGAACATCCTCATCGGCATGAACGCGATCATGGAGGCCTACCGGGCGGGCGTGAAGCGGCTGCTCTTCCTGGGCTCGACCTGCATCTATCCGCGCCTCGCGCCGCAGCCGATTCCCGAGAGCGCGCTGCTGACGAGTCCGCTCGAGAAGACGAACGAGGGCTATGCGCTCGCGAAGATCTCCGGGCTCAAACTCTGCGAGTTCCTGCGCCGCGACAAGGGCGTGCTCTACCATTCGCTGATGCCGACGAACCTGTACGGCCCGGGCGACAACTACGACATCGTGGGCGGGCACGTGCTGCCGACGATGATCCGCAAGTTCGAGACGGCGCGCGTGAACGGCGACGCCACGGTGCCGCTGTGGGGCTCGGGCACGCCGCTGCGCGAGTTCCTGCATGTGGACGACCTGGCCGCGGCGTGTCTCTTCATGCTGGAGCTCGACAATCCGCCGGACCTCGTCAACGTGGGCTCGGGCCGCGAAGTGACGATCCGCGAGCTGGCCGGGAAGGTGAAGGCGGCGACGGGGTGTCCCGCGGAAATCGTGTGGGACGCGACGAAGCCGGACGGCACGCCGCGCAAGCTCTGCGACACGTCGCTGATCCGTTCCCTCGGCTGGGCGCCGAAGATCGACCTTGAAGAGGGCCTCGCCCGCACGGTCGAAGAATACCGCGCCGCCGTCGCCGACGGAAGCATCCGGTTGTGATTGTTTCCGTTACCTCGTCCATCCAAGTGAAGGAATCTGCCATGTTAAAGGGTATCGATCCGGTTGTGGGCCCCGATCTTTTGAAGGCGTTGTGCGAGATGGGGCATGGCGACGAGATCGTGTTCGCCGATGCGCATTTCCCGGCGGCTGCGGTCGCGCGGGCCGGCGGGGCGATCTGCCTCCGGGCGGACGGTGTGGACATTCCGCGCCTCCTCACGGGCCTTGCGCCGCTCTTCGACCTCGACCGCTACGCGACGCCCGTCGTGATGATGGCCGCCGTGGCGGGCGATGCGCTTGATCCGCGCACGGAGGCGCACGTACGCGCCGCGCTCGGCTATGCGGGCGAGGTCGAGCGCATTGAACGCGAGGCGTTCTACGAACGGGCGCGGCGCGCGTACGCGGTCGTCGCCACGGGCGACGTCGCGCAGTACGGAAATGTCATTCTCAAGAAGGGGAATGGGACGTGAGGGATTGTTTGATTGTGTGATTGTTTGATTGTTTGATTGTGTGATTGTTTGATTGTTTGATTGTTTGGATTGTTTGATTGTTTGGATTGTTTGATTGTTTGATTGTTTGGATTGTTTGATTGGGGGGAACGACTGTTTTTTGGTATAATGGAACACATGAAAAGATTGCTTGTGTGTGTCGTGGCGATTGCGGCAGCCGTGGCGAATGCCGTGGGAGGGGAACAGCCGGAGGTCGCGCACCCCCGGACTCTGAAGGTGTTGATGATCGGCAACAGCTTTTCGGTTTGCTGCCTCGACGAAATGCCCCGGGTGGCGCGGTCGCTTGATCTCGGTCTGGACCTCTGCTCGCTCTATATCGGCGGCTGCTCGTTGCAGCGCCACGTCGAGAACGTCGGCAAGGCCGGCGATCCGGAATTCAGGCCCTATCGCGTGCGCCGCGTCGTCGACGGCGAACACCGGCCCGAGACGCGCGGCAACATTCCCGAGATGCTGAAGGCGGACAAATGGGACGTCGTGACGATCCAGCAGTGTTCCCATGAGAGCTGGAAGCCGGAATCCTACCACCCGGCGGGCGACGAGCTCGTCAAAACGGTGCGCGCGCTCGCCCCCCAGGCGAAGATCTACGTGCAGGAGACGTGGAGCTACACGCCGTGGGACAAGCGTCTCGCCGGCTGGAAGCTCACGCCGGTCCAAATGTACGAAAAGCTCCACACGGCCTATGCGGCCTTCGCCAAGGACTACGACTTCCCGATCATTCCGATGGGTACGGCCGTGCAGCGGTGGCGCAGCGAGCTGCCCGGCGCCTACGCGCCCAACTCCTTCGGCGGCGACGTGTGCGGCGAGGCCACGTTCGTGCCGGACGGGCGGGGCGGTTTCACGCCGAAGGGCGACGTGTTCCATCTGAACCGCGACGGACGCTATCTGCAGGCGCTCGTGTGGACGGCGGCGCTCTATGGCGCCGACGTGACGAAGGCCTCGTATGCGCCGGGGCATCTGCGCGGACCCAAGGGCGAGCTCATGAAGAAAATCGCCTTCGAGGTCGTGCGCGAAACCGCCGCGGCCCGTGCGCGTGCCACGAAGAACGAACAGACGGAGGTTGAAAAGTGAACGAAATGATTGAACAGGTTGCCGAGAAGCTGCGGGCACGCGGCTTCGAGGTCACGTGCTGTGCGACGCGCGACGAGGCCAAGGCCCGCGTGCTGAAAGTCGCCGAAGGGGCGGCGACGATCGGCCAGGGCGGCAGCATGACGCTGAAGGAAATCGGCGTTGTCGAGGCGCTGACGGCCCTCGGCAAGGCGCCCGCGCGCGCGAGCGCGGTCGATCTCTTCCTGCTGAGCGCGAACGCGCTGCTGCTGGACGGCCGCATCGTCAACATCGACGGCAACGGCAACCGCGTCTCCGCATCGATCAACGGTCCGAAGAAGGTGCTTTACGTCGTCGGACGCAACAAGCTCGTCGACGGCGGGCTTGACGACGCCCTCGCGCGCATCAAGCGCTGTGCGTGCCCGCCGAACGCGCGCCGTCTCGGCAAGACCACGCCCTGCGCGACCGGCGTCTGCGCCGATTGCAACGTGCCGGGCCGCATGTGCAACGTTACGGTCGTCTTCGACCGCAAGCCCACGGGCATCGCGGCGGAAGTCGTGCTCGTCGATGAAGAGCTGGGCTATTGAGTCAGTTGAGGGTTGAAAGTTGAAAAGGTTGAAGGTTGAATCTTAAAAGAGGAGGTAGATCATGCAAGTCTCACGTCGGTTGTTTTTAGGGGGCATGGGCGCGTTCGGCGCGTTTGGCGCTTTCAGCGGATGCCGTTTTCTTCGGGGAACGGCGAAGGCCGGTACGCCGCAGCTGACCTTCGGCGTCGTCAGCGACGTCCACGTCAGGCTGGACAAGTCCGGCAAGGGCATTGAAAAGACCCATAGCGTGGAGACGCTTGTCAAGACGCTGACGTGGTTCCGCGACCAGGGCGTCGACGCGGTGATGATTGCGGGCGACATCGCGGACCACGGCATGGTCGGCGAGCTCCAGGCCGTGGCGGATGCGTGGTTCCAGGTGTTCCCGAACGACAAGGCGCCGGACGGACGTTCCGTGGCGCGCCTCTTCGTGGCGGGCAACCACGACTGGGAAGGGTACAAGTACGGGAAGTTCGCCGAGACGGTGTTTCCCGACGCGGCGGAACGCGCGAAGCAGGTTCTCGCGGCGGACTACAAGGGCAACTGGGAGCGCATCTGGCAGGAGCCGTTTGCGCCCGTGTGGAAGAAGTGCGTGAAGGGCTACGACTTTGTCGGCGGCCATTGGACCGCCGACCGGTGCCGCGGCAAGGACGAAGTCGGCATCGCGGGCGTCGAAGACTTCTTCGCCGCGCATGGCAAGGAAATCGATCCGAGCCGTCCGTTCTTCTACTTCCAGCATCCGCACCCGAAGGACACGTGCTACGGGGCCGCGGCGTGGGGACGCGACTGCGGCCAGTCGACGAAGGCGCTCTCGCCGTTCTCCAACGCGATTGCCTTTTCGGGCCATTCCCACTATACGCTGACAGACGAGCGCAGCGTGTGGCAGGGCGCCTTCACCTCGATCGGCACGGCGTCTCTGCGCTACACCTGCGACTATGAAGAGGCGCTGGAGGGCGGCTACGAGAACAAGAAGAAGGGCAGCTTGATGCCGAAGATCGAGACGTTCGACAACCGTCAGGGCCTGCTCGTGAAGGTGTTCGACGACCAGGTCGCCCTGACGCGCCGCGACTTCATGCGCGACGCCGGCCTCGGCGACGACTGGGTGATGCCGCTGCCGGTGGCGGAGAACCGTCCGTTCGCGTTTGCGGCCCGTGCGAAGGCGTTGGGCGCGCCCGCCTTCCCGGAAGGCGCGCAGGCCGTGGCCGCGGAGACGACGGTCGGCAAGAACAAGAAGGCCGCCCTGAAGGTCGCGTTCCCCGCGGCGCTCGCGGCGAAGACGCGCGTCTACGACTATGTCGTGCGCTTCGCGTTTGCGGACGGCAAGGAACAGACGTTCCATCTGCTCGCGCCGGGCTACCACCGCGCCGTGACGGATCCGGAGGCGACGGCGTCCGTCGACTTCGTGCTCGCGCGCGACCGTCTGCCGGCCGACCTCAAGGGCGCGACGGTTACGGTGCTTCCCCGGTCGAGCCACGGCGTGCTCGGCGGCGCCTTGAAGGCGAGTGTTTGACTGGTTGAAGGTTGAAACTTGAAACTCGCGAGAGGAGACGCGCAATGAAGATCACGTTCTACGGTGCGGCGCAGACGACCACGGGTTCGATGCATCTCGTGGAGGCGAACGGCAAGCGCATTCTGCTGGATTGCGGACTCTACCAGGGTCACCGCAAGGAGGCGTTCGAGAAGAACCGCAATCTCCCGTTCGATCCGGCGAAGCTCGACGCGGTGATCCTCTCCCACGCGCACATCGACCACTCCGGCAACCTGCCCCAGCTCGTGCGCCACGGCTTCCACGGCAAGGTCTATGCGCGCCAGTCGACGGTGGACCTCTGCAGCGTCATGCTGAAGGATTCCTGCTTCCTGCAGAAGCGCGACCTCGAGTATGTCAACAAGAAGCGCCGCGCGCAGGGCAAGAACCTCTTCGAGCCGCTGTACGAGGAGGCAGACGTCGACGCGCTCATCGCGCTGATGGCGCCGATCCACATGCACGCGCCGCGCGAGATCTTCCCCGGCATCACGCTGACCTTCTACAATGCGGGCCACATCCTCGGTTCCGCGCTCACGCAGCTCGACGTGACGGGCGGCAAGGGACACAACCACCGTCTGCTCTTCTCGGGCGACGTCGGCCAGCCCAACCAGCCGATCCTCAAGCACTCCGAGTATCCGCAGGGTGCGGACATCGTCCTTCTCGAGTCCACCTACGCGGACCGTCTCCATCCGAGCGCCGAAGACGTGGAAGGACGCCTGAAGGCCTTCTACGACCAGATCGTGCGCCAGAAGTCGAAGCTCATCATCCCCGCGTTCTCCGTGGGCCGTACGCAGCAGATTCTCTACTATCTGAACCGCCTGCTCGCCGCGAAACGGATCTATCCGATTCCGGTGTACATCGACTCGCCGCTCTCGCAGAAGGCGACGCGCATCTACGAGACGCACACGGGCTGCTACAACGCAGAAGCCGAGGCGCTGTTGAAAAGCGGCGTCAATCCGCTCGAATTCCCCGGACTCCAGTTCGTGGAAACGCCGCAGCAGTCGATGGCGCTCAACGACCTGCGCGGACCGATGATCATCATCGCCGCGAGCGGCATGTGCGAAGGCGGGCGCGTGCTGCACCACCTCAAGGCGAGCGCGGCCGATCCGCGGAACGTCATCCTCATCGTCGGCTTCCAGGCCGAGAACACCTTGGGCCGCCGCATCGTCGATGCGGAGTACGGCGACAAGGTGAAGATCCTCGGCGAAGAGGTCGAGCTGAAGGCGAGCGTGCACACGATCAACGCCCTGTCGGCGCATGCGGACAAGAACGGCCTCATGGACTGGTATGACGGCGTGAAGAAGAACGTGCGCCACGCCTTCGCGGTGCATGGCGAACCCGAGAAGGTGAACGCCATGGTCGAGCTGCTCGAGGCGCACGGCTGCCCCGACGCCGTCGCCCCCGTCCCCGGACAGAGCTTCACCTTCGACTAATCGGGTTTCACACCACACGGAAACAGGACCATGAAGAAGAAAACACTCCTCTCCGCGACGCTCTTCGCCCTGGGCTGCGCGGCCTTTGCGGCGGCGCCCACAGACAACGCGACGGACCTTGACATCGTCTCGCGCGTCAAGGACGTCGACGGCGACGGCGTCATCCGCGTCGCGTGCGTGGGCGACTCGATCACCGCCGGCACGCCGGCGTTCAACTACCCGAAGTACCTGGCGGAATGCCTTGAGGCGCTTGGCAAGGCCGACGGCCGCACGTACGCCGTGCGCAACCACGGCAAGGGCGCGGCCGCCGTGCGCCACGTGCGCGAGAACGTGGACGTCAACGGCGACGGCGTGAAGAACGACTACTTCTACTACGACGATCCGAGCTACCGGTCGTCGCTCGCCTACACGCCCGACGTCGTGATCGTCCAGATGGGCACGAACGATTCGCTCTTCGACAACTGGGCGAACTGGAAGAACTACTTCGACCGCGACTACGAGGAATTCCTCGTCAAGCCGTTCCGCGACAAAGGTGCGCTCGTCGTCGTCTCGACGCCGCCGTACGCCCAAAACGGCTGGCATGACGGCAACGTGAACGGTCCGGTGCACGACCGCGTCGTCGCGCTCGCCCGCAAGCTCAAGCTCCCGGTCGTCGACACGAACCGTCTGCTCTGGGGCCAGCCCGAAATTCTCGCGGACGGCCTGCACGGCAACCTGACGGGCTACACCTTGATGGCGCAGAACTTCTACAAGTACATCTTCGGCGGCACGCTCAACACGGTTTCGTTCACGAGCGAGCCGAAGGCGCGCATCACGCTGCACGATCCGGCGAACAAGCGCGCCTACACCCGCGTGCTGGACAAGGACGGCAAGGGCACGCTCACGTTCCTGCCGGGCGCGCATACCTTCCGCCTCGTCGCGGAGAAGCCGGGCTTCAAGCGCGAGCAGCGGACGATTGCCGCGTTCCAGACGGG
>CADCPA010000120.1 GCA_902803135.1 uncultured bacterium | reverse complement strand
GGCCGTGCCCACGGCCGCCTTGGTCAACCCCAGGTTCTGGCGCACGCCGTCCTTGTCGTAGAGCGAGAATTCGGACATCTGCAGAATATCGTTGCCGCCGTGCGTGCGCTTCACCGTGAGGCGGAAGAACTTGTCGCGGAACATGTGCGATTCAACCGTCGTGCTCGGTGCGAAGTCCGCCCGGCCGGCGGTCAGGCCGGCCGCCGCGCCCGGCGCCGCCGCGAACGAGAAGCCCTGCGCGCTCGGGCCCTCCGCCGCCGCGACGAGGAAGCGTCCGTCCATCACGTTCACCGTGCCCGTGAAGTGTTCGCTCTTCGCCACGGTGAACACCGCACCGCCCCGCACGACCACCGCGCCCGCGCCGACGAGCTCGCCCGCAAACGTCACGGGTTCCGCCGTGTCGACGACCAGCGTCGCGCCCGCTTCGACGACGAGCTTCGCACCGCTCGCCACGGCTTCCGCCGGCGCCAGCGTGAGCGTGCCCTCGGTTGCGACGAGCGTGCCGCCGAACGCGTCGAGGCTGCCCGCAAGCGTCAGCGTGCCCTGGTCGCCCTTCACGAAGTACGCCGCCGCGCCGCCCGCGATCGCACCCGCGAACGTCCCGTCCGGGCCCTGGTCGACCCAGAGTTCGCCCGCGTCGCCCAGCGCCAGCGCGCCCGCGCCCGCAAGGCCCGTCGTGTAGGACATCGCCGGATAGAGCAGATCCTGCGGCAGGAGCGTCCAGTCGGCCCACAGGGGCAAGGTGCCGTTGCCGTCGCTCCCGCGCGCCCGGATGGAAACGTTCAGGTACTGGCCGCCGCCGTTTTCGCGGAAGGCGAGGTCGAATTTGTGGAACCCCCGCTTGAAGACCTTCCAGCCGCCGTTTCTGTCGTTCGCACCGGACGTCACGCCGGCGTAGTAGTAGTAGAGCTCGTCGTCGATGTAAAGCGCCACGCCGTCGTCGGAATGGAAGCCGAACGCATACTGTCCGTCGTAGGGCAGATAGATGTAGCCGCGCTGGGCGACTTCGAAGTTGTCCTCATTGTAGAAGTCGCCGACGAACCGGTACGACGTGTTCATCGTCGCCTCTTCCGCCGCACTCGCCAGCTTGTTCCAGCCCAGCGACCACGTGCCCGTCGCCAGATCGGGCGTCGTGCCGTCGAAGAACGCCTGATAGGCCTCGAGCGTCTGGAAGGCCGTGTACGTGTTGTCCGTCGTGCGGTAGAAGCCCATCGACAGGCCGCGGTAGTCGCCGGCCTTCTTGTCCGCCACCGTCACGTTGGCCTCCGCGGCAATCGTGAGCGCGCCGACCGATGTCGCGCCGACGAGGGCCAGCGTGCCCTCATGCACCGTCGTGGCGGTGGGGAGGTTCGGACCCGCCGCGCGGTAGACCAGCGTGCCGGCGCCCGTCTTGGCGATTTCGCCGTGCGTCTCGCCGATCTGGAAACCGGTGCCGAGATCCCTCGTCTCGCCCTCGTCCACGTTGAACGTCATCTCGGGCGTACCGGCACCGATCGACAGATTGCCCTCGATGGCGGAACTGTCGCCGATGAGGATCGTCTGCGGATCGCCCGCCGGGAAGAGCCAGGCGTTCGGCAGGAAGTCCGCCGTGCCGCCGGGCGGCGTCACCTTGATGCCGATGTCGTTGCCGCCCGTGTTGTCGTAGAAGCCGACGACCATGTCGTGCCAGCCCCGGGCGAGCGCCACTTCACGGTAGGTCGTATCGAACTGGTTGTCGTTCCACCCCTGGTCCCGGATGTTGCTCACGACCAGCTGGCCGTCGATGAAGACGGAGGAACCGTCGTCGGACGCGCTGCTGAACCCGTAGACGCCGCTCTGCTCGATCCAGAGCCGTCCGCGCCAGATGGCGATCCAGTGATCCTTGGAGCCGAAGCCGCCGGGGAAGCGGTCGTTGTTGCCGTGGGCGACGAACGTCGCGCCCAGACTGGTCGAATGCGCCTCGGCCTCGGCCGTGCGCGCGGCCTCGAAGGCCGCCATGCTGTCAAGCGAGCCGATGACGCTCTGCCAGCCGGTGTAGTTGTTCACGTCGCTGTAGTACTTGCCCACGAGGCCATTCTCGCTGCCCATCAGCTCGAGCGTCGCACCCGCCGCCACGACGGGACGCGCAATCGACGTCGCCCGCACGCCGAGCGTACCGGCCAGGACCTCGAAATTGCACGCCTCGCCGTCGAAGAGCAGTTCCGCGCGGCCGGTGCCGATCTTCACGAGCGTCACGTTCGGGGCGACGCGCCCGGAGAAGGAGCCCGCCGAGAAGAGCAGCCGCGCCGACGTGCCCTCGGGCGCGGTGATGAAGCCGCTGCCGTCCAGCGACGCCACGGTGATCGTCGCGCCGTCCCGGATTTCGAGCGTGCCGTCCGCCTCGACCTGAAGCGCGCCGGGAACGAGGCCGTCTGCGGCCAACGCGAACGTACCGCCCGACACGATGGCGCCCGTGCCCGTCTGCGCGGCGGAGAGGGTCAGCGTGCCCGGACCGTCCTTCGCGAGCCAGCCGTTCGGCAGCGTGTAGCCGAAGTCCTGCGTCACGCCTTCGCGCACGTAGAGCACGAGGCGCGCCGCGGCGTTGAGGTCGGGCATCGACGTCTCGAAATTCCAGCTGAAGCCGACGTCGGAACCGATCTGGAAGCGGGCGTTGTCGTTCACCTTCACCGAACCCGTGAAGTCGTTGGCCGCGCCGCCGAAGGCGAGACAGCCGCCGTCGCCGACCGTGATCGGGCCCTCGCCGTGCAGGCTGCCAAGGAACATCTGGCTTCCGTTCGTCCACATGTGCGCCTTCAGGCCCTGCGGACCGACCGTCACGCCGAGAGTTTCGGCAAAGGTCGAATCCGTGTCGCCGCCGCGGATGTTGCCGCCGTCGAAGTAGAAGTAGTCGGCCCGTTCCATCGCCGACGTGCCGTAGGACGGCGTCGCGGCGCGCACGAAGATCGTCGCGTCGTTCGTCACCACGACGCCGCCCGTGAAGGGATTGTCGCCCGCCAGGCCGAAGAGGCCGCGCAGGCCGCCGACAAGCTTCACCGGCGTCGCGCCCTTGTCGCCCAGACCGCCCGCCGGCTGGTAGAGGAAGCCGCTGCCGCCGGTCGTGTAGGGGGCGTCGCCGCCGCCGAACTTCGCCTCGTCGCCGTCCCACGTGATCGTGCCCGTGTAGGTGAAGTTGTGGCCGCTGTAGGAACCCACGTAGAGCCCCGGATGGCCGGCGAGCGAGAAGTTCAGGTCCTTCTTGCTGTTATTGCAGAAGACGAGCGCGCCCACCGAGTCGGGCGTGATGCGGTCGATGACGCCCTGGACGTCGATGTCGGCCTGGTTGAACACGAGGTTCGCGCCGTTCAGGAGGGTGATCGGCCCGGTCGTGCCGAAGCCCTGCACGCTGTCGCTCTGCAGCATGGCCGTATCGACCGTGATGCCGCCCGTCAACGTGGTGTTCGCCTTGAGAACGAGCTTGAAGTTGGTGCCCGCGAAGCCCCTCACGTCCAGCCGGGTCGTACGGCCGCCCTGGTCGGCGAGCACGTCCGTCACGTCGACGGCGCCCTGGTTCTGGAGGAACGAATAGACCGGCGTCGCCGCCGGATCGTAGGTGATCGTGCCCGTATAGGTGAAGGCGCCCGAGTAGCCGATCTTGATGTTCGGGTGGCCCGTGAGGTCGATGTTGTCGTCCTTGTTCTCGTTCGTGATGAGAATCGTGCACGCGCAGTCCGCCGGCATCTTCGCGAGCATCGCCTGGATGCCGCCCGCCTCCGTGCACATCACGACCGCGTCCGGAGCGACCGTCAGCGACGTGACCGAGGCGAGGTTCGCCTTCTGGACGAACTTGACCGAACCTTCTTCAACCGACACGGGACCGGCGAAGTCGAAGCCGTCGCCCAGGTTCAGACGGCCCGAGCCACGCTTGACGACCGCGCCGCCCGGCGAAGCCGAATCGGCCGTGAAGAGGTTCTTGACGTCGATCGCGTAGTTCTGCGGCGTCTCGAAGATCGCGCCGCCGGCCTGCACGAGACACTGGTCGTAACGGTTCTCGAGGAAGTTGCCGTTCGTCTGACGCGCCTTCAGCGTGCCGCCGTTGAAGATGATCGACTGGAGGCCCGCCATGTTGGCGTTCTGGAAGCGCTGGAGTTCAAGCGTGCCGCCGTTGAGCGTGAGGATGCCGCTCTGCGTCTCGACGTTGCCCGCGTAGGTGAACTCGAAGCCCGGGCAGAGGAAATGTCCGCCGTTGATCGTCACGGTGCCGCTGCCGCCGTCCGTCGCGATGAGGAACCAGTCCGTACAGGTCAGCTGACCGCCGTTGATGACGACTTCCGCCGTCGCGTTGCCCTGGTAGGCGCCGCGGAACCAGCCGTTGACCTGCATCGCCGCACCGTCCTCGAGCACCAAACGGCTCGTACCGACATGCGCGAGGTTCAGCCCCTTGTTGAAGAGCGCCGTCGCCGTGCCCTCCGCCGCGCCGGGATGGCCGACCGTGAGCGTGAACGTGCCGCCGCCCGTCGTGCCTTCGGTCGTCACGTTCGAACACGTGAAGGCTCCCGACTTGACCGTCAGCGCCGTGGATCCCGTCTCGGGGTTCAGGCTCAGGATGCCCTGCTGCGACGGGTATTCCAGCGAACCTCCGTCCACGCAGATGCCGCCGTTGAAAAGGTTGAGCGACAGGATCGAGACGGCGTCCGTCACGCGCGCCGTGCCGCCGTTCGGGAACACGGCGGACGTGGTGGGCAACGTGCCCCCCTCCCAGCCGGAGGCGTCGTTCCAGTCGCCGTCGCCGCCCGCCCAGATGCCCTGGTACGCCGCGCGCTCGGCCGCGTAGTTCGCCTTCACCTGCGCGGCCGTGAGGCCGTCCGAATGCACGCGGATCATCGCGAGGTAGCCCGAGAAGAACATGTTGCCGTCAAAGCCGCCCGTCGCGCTGCCGTTCTTGACGCCGGCGATGTGGAAGTTGCCGCCCGTCGGCAGGTCGAGCGCCGTATAGCCGTCCTTCGTCGTGCGCCTCACGCCGTTCACGTAAAGGGCCTCGTTGCCGTTCGCGTCACGCGTAATCGCAACATGGTACCAGCTGTTGGCCGGCGGCACGCCGTTCCAGCCGATGTTGTTCGCGTAGTGCTCGATCGCATTGCCGTTGTCCGTGCCGTAGCGCATCTCCATGCAGTGGTCGGTGCTGCCGCGGTACGCCCAGGAGAAATAGGTTTCCACGCCCTGCGTGAGCGAGGGGTTGTAGATCCACACCTCGGCGGACCACGAGTCCGCCCCGACCACCGTCGCCGGCAGCGCGTCGGGGCACCACATCGTCGAATCGGCGTTGCCTTCGAACAGCACGGCCGGCACGCCGTTCACGCGCGCGAACTTGCCGCCCTTCCCGGCGTTGACCGGCACGAAGTCGCCCACTTTGTCCGCCCCCGTCGCCTGGTTGACCCAGGTGCCGATGTAGGCGCCCTCGGCGACGCCCGTGACGTTCGCCATGTTGAGGTCGACGACAAGACCGCCCGCGACCTCGAGGGCCTGCGCGCCAAAGCCATACGCGAGCGCCAACGCGCCCGCCAACCACTTCGCCTTCATGTCCGTTCTCATCTCCAACTCCTCTTCTTAGTGCCGCATCAGCCGGCGGCATTCCCCTGAAAAGAATACGAAAAACAAAAGCGGGCCTCCGCACAACGAAGTCCCTCCTCTGATTTTTACCGATGATTATAACCGAAACGTGCGGCAGCTGGCAAGCGAAAAGTGACAGCGAAAAGTGACAATGGGGTGACGACCCGCCAATCAGACAATCCCCTTCCCGCCTTCCCCTTCACCGCCCGTTATGGTATACTAGCCGACCCTGAAGATTTTGCAGATTCTTCCGTCCCTCCAGATGGGCGGCGTCGAACGCGGTACGATTGAAATGGCACAGGCCCTTCAGGCGGCGGGCATTCCCAATGCCGTCGCCTCGCAGGGCGGACCGCTCATCGAGGCGCTGGCGCAGCTCGGCGTCACGCACTACACCCTTCCCCTGATGAGCAAGAACCCCTTCCGCATCCGGGCGAACGCGAAGGAGCTGGCCGCCCTCGCGCAGAAGGAGGGCTTCACGCTGCTGCACGTGCGCTCGCGCGCGCCCGCGTGGTCAACTTATTGGGCCTCGAAGGCCTGCGGCATTCCGTGGCTGGCGACCTTCCACGGGGTGTACGGCACGGAACCCAAGCTGCTCAAGATCCCGTACAACCGCGTAATGCTCAAGGGCCTCCGCACGATCTGCGTCTCCCACTACGTGATGCGCCACGTGCTCGCCACCTACCAGGTCCGGCCCGAACAGCTCGTGTGCATTCCGCGCGGCGCGGATACGGACTACTTCCGCCCCGACGCCGTCACGACGGAGGAGGCGCTCGAGAAGAAGACGCTGCACTACGGGTTTCCCGCCGACCTTCCGGTCGTCACCCTGCCCGGACGCCTCACGCGCTGGAAGGGACAGGAGGTCTTCCTCGAAGCGCTCACGCGGATGAAGCACAAGCGCCTCGGCGTGCTGTTCGTCGGCTCGGACCAGGGCCGCACCGACTATTCGGACCACCTGCGCGAGCTCGCCTCGAAGCTGCCGGACGAAACGCAGGTCGTCTTCCGCGACCACACCTCGGAAATGCAGAAGGTCTACGCGCTGAGCGACATCGTCGTCAATGCCTCGTCCGACCAGCCCGAAGCCTTCGGCCGCACGATCCCCGAGGCCCAGGCGATGGGCCGCCTCGTCGTGGGCACGGCCCACGGCGGCGCCTGCGAGACGATCAAGGACGGCGCCACGGGCTGGCTCGTACCGCCGGGCGACGCGAAGGCGATGGCCGCGAAGCTGGACGAGATCCTCGACCTGCCGGAAGACCGGAAGGCGGCCGTCCGCACGGCCGCCGTCCAGTCCGTCCGCGAGAACTTCTCGGTTGCGAAGATGTGCGCGTCGACGATCGCGCTCTACCGCGAGCTGGACGCCGTGAGCGCCGGATCGTCGAGATCGAGCCGGTAGAGCACCTGCGTATAGTCCCACCGCGGCGTCTTCACGGGCTTGTCCGCAAAGCTCGACGTGTAGGTGCCTTCGAAGAGGAGGACGCTCGACTTCGGATCCGTCCCCTCCGTGTGGATGACCGGGTTGTAGAACGTGTAGTTGTCGTGGGTCACCACCTTGACCGCGTCCTTCCACGGACCGTAGGGCGAATCGCCTTCGACGTACCACACTTCGCCGAAGCCCGAGGGCTTGCCGAACTTCTGCTGCAGGATCGCCACGTACTTCCTGCGGTACGGACTCCACACCATCTGGCCGGCCGCACTCACGATCTTCGAGCCGTCGCGCGCGCGGATCTCCTTCGGCGGCTCGACCTTCTCCCACGTCTTCGGATCGAGATAGGCCTCGTAGCTGTCGGGAACACGCAGGAACGGGAACGGATTGCCGAAGAGCAGCCACTTCCTGCCGGACTTGTCCTTGTAACGGCACACGGTGCAGTCCGGAATGCGCGGCGCCTTGGGCTCTTCCGCCGAACGCGTCCACACCGTCTTGACGACCTTGAACTCCTGCGCCGCGTCGTCCCACTCGCAGAGGCCGTTCTTCTCGGGCGTGCAGAATTCCTTGATCTGGCTCCAGCCGCCGCAGAGATGCTCGCGTCCGCGCGCATCCTTCACGTTGACGAGGCCGAAGATCCAGATCGGACCGCTCCCCTGCGCCTTGATGACGCCGCGCACGCGCCCCTTCTCGTTCACGATCTGGCGATAGGGCGGATCGATCGGCGGCACGGGATTCGCGAACGCCGGCGCGGGCGTCGTCGCCGCGGTGGTGTTGAAGATGCCGAGCGGATAGTTCTGCATGTTCGTGTCGCCCCACAGCCAGAAGACACGTCCCTTGTAGAGCGCGGTCTGCACGCTGTCGCGGCCGAACTCGCCGCTCTCCTTGGCCTTCAGCCACTCGCCGCACTTCTGGCTCTCCGCGAAGAGGCCCGCGCCGCCGATGCGCCCGAGGCGCTTGGCGATCTGCCGGCGCTCGATCTTGACGACGCGTTCCGCGCCCGGCTGCGGCACGAACCGGAAGCCCGCGTTGCCGAAGCCGTCCTTCTTCATGCCGTAGCCGTGGCTCGACACGCTGAACCAGGTTTCGCGTCCGAAGAGCTCCGGCGAATCGATCGCCGCAACGCCCGCGTTGTCCGTCACGTAGACCTGTCCGTGCGTCGTCGTGAGAAACACGAGCGGTACGGGCCAGCCGTTTTCCCTGTCGACCACCTTGACCTTGCAAGGCACCACGGCCGGCACTGCGGACACGGCCGGCACTGCGGAGGAAACGCCGAGCAAGAGAAAGAGAAGCGCATTTTTCATGAGCGCTAGTTTAACATGGTTCAGACTTTGCGGCAACGGGTTTCTTCGTCCTTGTTCAGCACTTCGACGAGATAGGGCGCGTGGCCGCCGCGGCAGAAGAGGCCGTGCACGGCCTCGGGTCCGTCCGAAGCGATGACGTCGTGGATGAGGCGGATCATCGCCTTCGTGATGCGCAGGCCCGGCATGAAGACCGGAATGCCGGGCGGATACGGCACGAGGAACTGCGAGGCGATGCGGCCTTCGCTTTCGTCGAGAGTCACGAGCTCGCCGTCGCAGAGCGCCGCGTCGTGCGGCAGCATCTCCGCCTGGACGGACACGGCCTCGACCACCCTGCGCGCCGCGGCTTCGGCCTTCGTCGTCGTGCCGGGGCGGCCCGTGCGCGGCGCCGGGGGGCGCCCGATCAGCGCCTTGTTCCGACGGCACACGCGAAAGAGGTATTCGAAGTGCTCCTCGACCGTGCCCGCGGTCACGAGGAAGAGCACGGTCGTCGCCGTGGACTTCTCCCACTGGATGTGGGCCTTGCGCAGCTCCTGCTTGAAGGTCTTGCACGCCTGCGGCGAACGCAGCATGACCACGATCTTGAGCGGATCCTTCATGAAGCCCTGGCTGCGCCAATCGATGCCCGCGCCGGCGATGTCTTCAAGGCCCGCGAAGCAGGCCGTCTCGGGCTTGCGGCAGACGTCCGCCACGCGCTTGCGGAAGGCCGTCGTCCAGCGCAGACGCTCGTCGATCAGCTTCATGCCTTCGAGGCGCATCTGCACACCGGCGACGTCGAGCGCCGCGAGGAACGGATAGTGCGGCGAAGTCGAATGCCAGTAGCGCAGGATCTCGTAGAGGTCGTGCGAGAACTTTTCGTAGCTGCCGTGTCCGTGCAGCGCGAAACGCTTGCGCAGCCAGCGGAACTGCGGCTGCGCGTCCTCCTCGAGCAGGAACTTGAACCGGGTCGAGACGTGCACCATCGACGCCTGCGAGAACGCGGCCATCGTCTTGTGCGTGGACTGCACGGCGAAGTGCGCGCCGCACGTCTCGTTCACGGCGTTGTAGCGCACGGCGTCGCCCTTGCCGCGGCCGAAGGTGTAGTAGGGATGGAAGTTGAGATACGCGGCCCAGGCTTCGTCCGCATAGAAGAGAATGCCCGCCCTCTCGCAGAGGCGCGCGATCTCCCACACGGGATAGAGCACGCCCTCGTAGGTGCAGGTCGTCAAGACGAGGAGGCGCGGCTTCGTGGCGAGCGGCTCCTTCGCCGCGGACGCCAGCACGCGCTTGATGTCCTCGAGCGCGACGGGGCCCCACACGCCGAGGCGCGCGTTCCAGCGCGACGGCAAGTAGTGCGGCACGGCGCCCGAGGTGACGATCGC
>CADCPA010000119.1 GCA_902803135.1 uncultured bacterium | reverse complement strand
TGCGGGCGCGCATCGAGGAGGCGCAGGAGCTCTGGCGCACACGCGTCGAGGTGGCGCGGGCGAACTGGAAGGAGAAGCTGAAGCTCGACGAAGCCGCGGCGCAGAAGTTCGACACGGCGCTCGACGAGATGAACGTCCAGCTCTACGAGACGATGCAGGCGCTGGCGGACCAAATCGTCGCCAAGAAGAAAATTTCGGAGGAGCTCGGGCTCCGCCTGATCGGCGATGTGACGACCATTATGGCTGAGACGTATGACAAGCTCGGCGCCGTCGTGCCCGCCGACGGACGCGACGGCGTCTCCGACATTCAGATGACCGACTTCATCGACCCGGGCGTGGCGGAGCCGCTGATTGCCGTGCAGGGGCAGATGGAGGATGCACGCTTCCCCGGCTTTGGAGGACGTCGCAGATGAGATCCCTCTTTCGCATCAGCCAGGTCGCAATCGGCGAATGGGCCGGCGCGATCCGCAGCCGCCGCGCGCTCGTGTTGCTGCTGCTCTATCTCGTCGCCGCGGTGGCGTGCATGTACGGCACGATTTCCATCTTCAGCCGGATGGAGACGGAACTCGTGCAGTTGCTGCAGCTGCCGGAGTCCGAGACGACCGGCGTCGTCTCGAAGACGCTCTGGAAGTCGAAGCCGTTCCAGAACATGACGCGGGCGGCCATCGGCAACGATCTGGTGTTCAACGACATCAAGGGTCGTCATCCGGTCGAACTCGTGTACGCGTGGTTCGTCTTTCTCTGCGCGCCGCTGCTCGTCGTGCTCGTCGCGGGCAACCGCGTGGCGGACGATCTGCGCAGCGGGGCGGTACGCTACGCGATCGTACGGTGCACGCGCACGGAATGGTCCCTCGGCAAATATTTCGGACAGGCGCTGATGCTGGCGTGCGGCCTCGCCGCGAGCGCGGCCGGTGCGTGGATTGTGGCGCTCTGCCGCCTTGCGGACGCCGGACCGCTGCTGCCCGCGATGTTCGACTGGGGCGCGCGCGCGTGGCTCTATTCGCTCGCGTGGCTCGGCGTCGCGCTGGGCATTTCGCATCTCACGCGTACGGGCAGTCGGGCGACGGCGCTGGGCATCTTCGCGGTGGCGGCGCTCTCCGCGCTGCCGAACGTTCTGGGGTGGAACGCCTCATGGTTCGACCTGCCCTGGTTGACGAACTTCGACTTGCTCTCGCCCTCGAGCGTGAAATCGCTGCTCTGGCGCCAGAGTCTGGCGCCGCTCGCGGAGGCCGCGTTCCGTCTGGCGACACTTGGCCTGCTGTTCCTGTCCGTCGGCAGCGCCGCATTCTGCAGGAGGGACGCATGATCGGCGTAGCTCTTTCAACTCAGGGACTCGTCAAGCGCTATGGCCGCCGTCATGCGCTGGACGGCTTTACGCTTGCCGTCCCGCAGGGCGCGGTGATGGGACTCGTCGGACCCAACGGCGCCGGCAAGACGACGTGGATGATGTCCGTCGCGGGCTATCTGCGCCTGACGTCGGGCGCAGTCGACATCCTCGGGGCGGGGCCGTTCAACGCCGCGGTCCATTCGGGGCGGCTCTCGATTCTGCCGCAGGATTCCGAGTTGCCGCTCGAGGCGACGCCGTCCGACCTGCTTTACCGCTATGCGCGGCTGCAGGGACTGTCCCCCGAGCGGGCGCGGTCTTCGGTCGACGCGTCGTTGGCGGAGATGAATCTCGCCGACCGCGTGCACAGCTCCATTCGCTCCCTCTCGCACGGCATGCGCAAGCGCGTCATGCTCGCGCAGTGCTTCCTCGGCGCCCCCGAGGTCGTGCTGCTGGACGAGCCGCTGAACGGCCTCGATCCCGTCGAGCAGGACCGCATGCGGCGCTTCATCCTCGCGCGCCGCGGCCGCCAGACGATCGTCATTTCCTCGCACAATCTCAATGACGTGGAGGTGCTCTGCACGCATGTCGCCTTCGTCGACAAGGGAAAGGTCGCGCGCATGGCGACCGTCCAGGCGCTCACGCAGGAGGCGGGGCGCGTGGAGTATCTGCTGGACAATGCGGCGGCGGACATCCGTCCCGCGCTGACGGCGGCGTGCGAGGCGGCGCTGCCGGGCGCGCGGTTCACATGGCACGAGGCGGCGGACGCGCGGGCCTCGCTCGTCTGTGTCTATGACGAGCGGGCCGGTACGGTCGCGCAGGTGAACAAGACGCTGCTGCCGCTGCTGCTGGCGAAGGCGGACGTTCTTTCCATCGCGACCGGCCTTTCGCTCGAGCAGGCGTATCTCAAGACGTCCGTGCCCGAATGTCCCGTCTAATTTCAGATTGCGCACGACGCGAAAAAGGTTTACAATATCCGCCCATCAAGGAGAAATGCAATGGCTCAGAAGAAAGCAAAGAAGGAAATCGAATGGTCGAAGCTCGGCTTCGGTTTCTCGGATGTGAACTGCCACATCCGCTACACGTGGAAGAACGGCAAGTGGTCCAAGCCCCAGTTCGTCAAGGATCCCCACATCACGATGCACATCGGGGCGACCTGCCTTCACTACGGGCAGGAGTGCTTCGAGGGCATCAAGTGCTTTCGCCAGAAGAACGGCAAGATCGTCATTTTCCGTCCTGACGAGAACGCGAAGCGCATGTACCGCACGGCCGAGCGCACCTGCATGGCGCCGGTGCCGGTGGACATGTTCCTTGACGCCTGCGTGAAGGTCGTCAAGAAGAACAAGGAATTCATCCCGCCGTACGGTACGGGCGGTTCGATGTATCTGCGTCCGCTCCTGATCGGTACGGGCCCGCAGATCGGCGTCGCGCCGTCGAAGGAATATACGTTCATGATCATGGTCATGCCCGTGGGCGCCTACTACAAGGGCGGCCTGAAGCCGGTGCGTGCGGTGATCTTCGACCAGTGGGACCGTGCGGCGCCGCAGGGCATGGGCGACGTGAAGGTCGGCGGCAACTACGCCGCGGGCATCTTCGCGCACGAGAAGGCGAAGCGCGAAGGCTGGCCGGTCGAACTCTACCTCGACGCGAAGACGCACAAGTACATCGAAGAGTTCGCAACGTCCAACTTCGCGGGCATTACGAAGGATGGCACCTATGTGACGCCGGATTCGAAGTCGGTGCTGCCGTCCGTGACGAACATGTCGCTCACGCAGTGTGCGAAGGACCTCGGCATCAAGGTCGAGTGCCGTCCGATCCCCTATACGGAAATCAAGAAGTTCAAGGCCGTCGCCGCGCTCGGCACGGCGGTCGTGATCACGCCCGTGTGGGAAATCACGCGCAACGACCAGGTCGTCAAGATTTCCGATCCGGAAGTCGTCGACCCGACGCTCCAGGCGCTGTACGACCGTGTGCAGGGCATCCAGTACGGGGATCTGCCCGATACGCACGGCTGGTGCTACGAGGTCAAGTAGGCGGTCATTCCGCGACGATCGTGATGGTCGACGCCGCGGAGACGCCATTCTCCGCGGCACAGGAAATGCGGTGGACGCCCGGTTCGGGCGTCCACGCGTATTTTTGCGAGCCGCGCGTCTCGCCGGCCGGCGCGCCGTCCACGAACCACCAGAGGCGCGCATGTTCGGGATTGCCGACGACCGAGCAGACGATGCGCTGGGCGGCGAGGCCGTTCACGAGACGGAAGGTCGAGCCGTCTTCGGGACTGCGAAGGGCGAGCTTTTCGGCGACCTCGCTTTTGCCCGTGAAGGCGCCGACATAGGCGTCGCGCCGCGTCTCCGCGTGACCGTCCAGGCCGGTGCGATGGACCGTGCAGAGCGCGTTCGAGGAGCGTCCGCGCAGCGCACGGCCCTGCGTGCGCACGGGGCATTCGGGGGCGGCGGGGAGGCCGCTCTCCGCACAGATGTCGCGCGTGATCACCTCGGGCGACGGGGGGAACCAGGGACCTTCGTGCGAGGGATAGAGGGAACGCGCCAGCTCCCAGCAGTAGGGGGCGGCCGCGAGGGCGCCGACGACATTCGCGTCGCCGAACTTGCCGCTCTTGTGTCCGCACCACACGCCGACGGCGTATTCGGGATTCCAGGCGACCGTCCAGGCGTCGCGGAAGGCGGCGGAGGTGCCGGTTTTCCACGCGAAGCGGGCGGTTTTGACGGCGGCGATGTGGCCGAGCGCCGCGGCGCTGCGTTCCTCGCCGGAGAGGATGTCCGCCACCAGCGTGCAGGCGCCCGGCGAAAACAGCCGCATCGGGGACAGGCCCCGCCGCGCGTCGACCTCCTCCTTGAGCGCGCAAGGCTGCACGCGTTCGCCGCCGCGGGCGAGGCAGGCGTAGGCGCTGACCAGTTCGAGGAGGGAGACGTGGACGTTGCCGATGGCCATGCCGAGGCCGAACGTATCGTCCGCCGCATTCATGTTGAGACAGCCGAGGGCGCGGAGCGTGTTGCCGAAGGAGGAAAGTCCGACGCGCTGCAACAGCTGCACGAAGGGGAGGTTCAGCGAAAGGACGAGGGCGTCCGCGGCGGTGACGGTGCCGCGGTGCGTCGCGTCGAAGTTCTGCGGATTGTAGCCTTTGTAGGCGCGGGGGACGTCCGAAAGCCGTTCGTCGGGCGTGACGAGACCCTGGTCGAGTGCGAGCGCGAGCAGGAAGGGCTTGAGCGTGGAGCCGGCGGGACGCGGCGCGAGGGCCGTGTTCACCTGCCCGGCGAGCGGGGAGAAATAGTCGTCCGAACACGCGAGCGCGACGACCGCGCCCGTGTCCACGCGCATCACGACCGCGGCGGCGGAGAGTCCGGACGCGGCGGCGTTCGCCACGGCATGGTTGGCACGGCGCTGGATGTCCAGGTTGAGCGTGGTGACGAGGTCGCGGCCCTCGCGCCGGTCGCGCGCGACGTGGCGGAGCGCCCAGTCGCAGAAGAAGGGTTCGTCGAAGGGGCGCGGGCCCCGCCGCAGCTCGGGTTTGACGGTGCGGGCGCCTTCGTATTGTTCGGCGGTGATCATGCCGAGGTCGCGCATGCGGGCGAGGATGTAGTCGCGGCGTGCGAGGGCGCGGTCGAGATGGCGGTCGGGACGGAAGCGCGACGGACTCTGCACGAGGCCGGCGAGCAGGGCGGCCTCGCCGAGGCCGAGGTCTTTCGCGCGCTTGCCGAACCAGCCGTTCGCGGCGGCTTCGATGCCGACGAGGTTGGAGCCGAACGGGGCGCGGTTCAGGTATTGCGAGAGAATCCAGCTCTTGTCGCGCACGCGCTCGATCTGCCAGGCACGGAAGGCTTCGACGTATTTCCAGGGCAGGGTGCGCGGGTGCGGGGCGATCAGGCGTGCGGCCTGCATCGTGAGCGTCGAGGCGCCGGAGACGCGGCGGAGGGCGAGGAGATTCTGCGCGGCGGCGCGCACGACGCTGAGCAGGTTGACGCCCGCGTGGGAGTAGAAGCGACGGTCCTCGCCCGCGACGATCGCCTTGACGATCCAGTCGTCGGGGTCCGCCGTATAGAAGGGACGGCAGTCCACGTCGCCCGCGCCCAGCGTCACGCGCAGCAGGTTGCCCGCGTCGTCGCGCAGCAGCGTGCCGCCCGGATAGGTGTCGGCGAGCTCGAGGTGCGGATCGACGGCAAGCCAGGAGACGGCGAAGACGATCGCCGTCCCCGCCGTCAGGATTGCGCCCCCCAGGGCGATTCTTCTGCCGCGCATCCGCATGGTGATGCGTGAGAGTATGCCACAACTTCGCTGAACGGTCAATGGCCCAGGGGGGCAATTGCGCGTCTGGATGGGTTTTGATATACTAACCAATCAAAGATTGGTGACATCACAGCAAGAGGAGCGGAATTACATGGACTTCGATTTTACGCGGCGGCAGTTTCTCGCGACGATTGGCGCAGGGCTTGCGTCTTCGGCGCTTCCGTCTCTCGGCGACGGCAGCGTGGTGCGGAAGGGGCACCTGGTGACGGACCGCAAGATCAACATCGCCTGCATCGGTTGCGGCGGCAAGGGCGAGAGCGATGTCGGCGCGATGTCCGGCGAGAACATCGTCGGCCTCTGCGACGTCGACTTCAACCGCGGCGCGCCGCAGTTCCAGGCGCATCCCGAGGCGGCGATCTTCCGCGACTGGCGTGAAATGCTGCTCTGCCTCGACGAGCAGATCGACGCCGTCGTGGTTTCCACGCCCGACCACATGCATTTCCCGCCGGCGATGCTCGCGATGGAGCTCGGCAAGCACGTCTACGTGCAGAAGCCGATGGCGCACACCGTGACCGAGGCGCGCATCCTGCGCGAGCAGGCCCGCCTCCACAACGTCGTCACGCAGATGGGCAACCAGGGCCATTCCAACGAAGGTACGCGTCTGCTCAAAGAGTGGGTCGAAGCCGGTGTGATCGGCGAGGTGCGCGAAGTGCACATCTGGACGAATCGTCCGATCTGGGCTCAGGACCGCGAGGTGCCGACGGACATCCGTCCCGTGCCTCCGACGCTCGACTGGAACCGCTGGCTCGGCGTCGCCGAATGGCGTCCGTACTGCCACGGCTACCTGCCGGGCGAATGGCGCGGCTGGTGGGACTTCGGCACGGGCGCCCTGGGCGACATGGGCTGCCATACGATGGACGCCACGTTCTGGGCGCTGAACCTCGGCGCGCCGACGCGCGTCTCCGCCCATGTGGAAGGCGGCAGCGAGCAGTCGTGCCCGAAGGGCTCGATCGTCACGTACGAATTCCCCGCGCGCGGCAAGCTGCCGCCTGTGGTCGTGAAGTGGCATGACGGCTGCTGCAGGCCCCCGCGTCCGGCGCAGCTTGAAGAGGGGATCGAGATGCCCGAAAGCGGACAGCTCCTCTTCGGCAGCAAGGGCACCATCATGGACGGTACGGACTACTGCGAGAACCCGCACCTCATCCCGCGGTCGGCGAACCGCGCGTTCCGCGCGCATCGTCCCCCGAAGACGCTCCCGCGCATCCCCAACGGCCACGACCAGAACTGGCTCGACGCCATCCGCGGCAAGATCGCCGCGCCGTGCTCGAACTTCGAGCATGCCGGCCCGCTCGCGGAAATGGTGCTCCTCGGCGCCGCGGCCGTGCGTGCGCGCGCGTCCTTCAACTGGAACACGGAGACGCTGACGTGCGACAATCCCGTGGCGCAGCGCTACATCGACAAGACCTATCGCGCGTTCTAAGCCGGGCGAACAGACAGGGAGATTGATCAAGATGAAAACAGACATAGTCCTTTCGCTTCAGGCCTATTCCTTCCGCCAGCGCACGTTTGCGGAGACGCTGAAGACCGCCGCGCGGCTCGGGTTCCGCTACATCGAGTCCTATCCAGGGCAGGCCATCGGCGCCGGCATCGCCGGTTCGACGGACTACAACTCCATCACCTCCGAGAGCCAGGCCAAGCTCAAGGCGCTCCTCGCCTCGCAGCCCGTGAAGGTCATCTCCTATGGCGTGACGGGCGCGAACAGCCCCTCGCAGTGGAAGAAGCTGACCGACTTCTGCAAGGACCTCGGCATCGAGCAGATTCAGATCGAAGCCGGCCAGAGCAAGGAATACTACGATCGGGCCGAAGAAGCCGCGAAGACGTCGGGCGTGCGCGTGTCGCTGCACAACCACACGCAGGAACTCGGCAAGCCCGAAGGCATGCTCGCCTCCCTCCAGGGACGCAGCAGTTGGATCGGCGCGGGCGCGGACATCGGCCACTGGGCGCGTGCGGGTGTGGACCCTGTCAAGGGCGTCGAGCTCCTCAAGGGCAAGTTTCTCGGCCTTCACCTTGTGGACGTCGCGCCGGCGAATTGCGGTTTCCGCGACTTGCCGCTCGGGTCGGGCATCATCGACGTGAAAGGCGTGATGGACCGTCTGGCCGCGCAAGGCGGGCGCATCCTCGCGACGGTCGAGTACGAGCATGATTCGCCGACGCTGGACGCCGAAGTCGCCGCGTGCGTGCGCTGGTTCCGCGCCTGGGAGAAGGGCGAAGTCAAGGCCGACAACAAGGTCGGCGTGAAGTCGCTCTCCGCAATCTGGGCCGGCATCAGGCAGTCCGCCCGTCCCGACAGCTGGGAAATGCCCAAGGACGCCGCCGAAGCGGTCGAGCGCGCGAAGCGGACGCGCAAGATGCGCCGTCTCGAGATCGACAAGGCGAGCGTCAAGGCGAACCGTCCGGGCGCCAACGAGAACGAGTCCGCCGAGATGGCGTTTTCCGACCAGGCCGGCCGCAAGTTCTGCCAGCAGAACTGGGACGGCAACGCCTTCGTGTCGTGCAAGCTCAAGGAACCGGGCACGCCCTCGATGTACACGGTGAGCTCGTCGAACGACGAGCCGACCCGCGACCCCGTCGAGTGGATCCTCTGGGGCAGCGAGGACGGTTCGAACTGGTTCAAGCTCGACCACCAGAAGAACCAGCAGTTCCCGACGCGCTTCTTCCTGAAGGGCTTTGAAATCAAGACGCCGCGCCGCTGCGGCCACATGAAGTTCGAGGTGCTGGCGCAGGGCGGCAACAACGACCTGCAGTTCAGCCGTCTGGGCTTCTTCGAGTAGGAACTTGTTCGTCGGGAGGGACCGTACATGACGCGCGTTGCAATCGTCGGTTATGGATTCATGGGCAAGACCCACTGCGCCGCCTGGCGGAAATGCAAGGGGGCGAAAGTCGTCGCCGTCTGCGACGTGAACCTCGCGCAGCTCCGCGCCACGAGCAAGGGCAACGTGCCGGGGGTGGACCAGACGTCCACCCTCGGTCCGGATGTTCGGGTGTGGCAGAACGTGGCGGAGATGCTGGCGGCGGGCGGCCTCGACGTCGTCGACATCACGTTGCCCACGCCGCTGCACGAAGAAGTCGTGCTCCAGGCGCTGGCGGCGGGGTGCCATGTGCTGTGCGAGAAGCCGATGGCGCTGTCGCTCAAGGCCTGCGACCGCATGCTCGCGGCGGCGGAGAAGGCGCAGCGCGTCTTCCTCGTCGCGCAGTGCGTGCGGTTCTTCCCCGCCTATCTCAAGCTGGCGGAAATTGTCCGCAGCGGCGTGTACGGCCAGGTGATCGCCGCCGACTTCGCGCGGTTCATGTCCATCCCCGCCTGGTCGCCGAAGGGGGCCTGCTGGCTGCTGGACGAGGCGAAGTCCGGCGGACTCTACGTCGACGCGCATGTGCACGATTCCGACTTCATCGCCTCGCTGTGGGGCCTCCCCGCGCGCGTGACGTCGCGGGCGGCCGTCGATGCGCGCGGCTTCACGGTCCATACGTCGACGACATACGACTACGGCGACAACCGGATCATCACGTCGGACTGCTCCTACGCCGCGTCGGACGCGCTCTGCTTCGACGCCTCGGCGAAGGTGTTTCTCGAGAAGGCGACGATCTACCTCGGCGGGAAGGGCGAGACGCCGCTCTGCGTCTATCCGCAGGGGAAGAAGCCGTTTGCGCCGAAGCTCCCGGCGGCGAGCGGGTACGAGGCCGAAATCGCGTATTTCCACGATCTCGTGCGCGGTCGCCGGCCGAAGCGGGAACTTCTCACCGCGCGGGATGCGCGCCGTGCGCTGCA
This sequence comes from uncultured bacterium, assembly GCA_902803135.1. Classification (GTDB taxonomy): domain Bacteria; phylum Verrucomicrobiota; class Kiritimatiellia; order RFP12; family UBA1067; genus RUG572. Next base: position 10,033 of record CADCPA010000119.1, on the reverse strand, counting down.
GCTTGTGCTGGCCGAACGCAAGTCGGCTCAGACGAAGCGTCCGGTGAGACTCGTCGGATCCGGGCGATTCGCGGTTTGACGATCGATCGTCAGGTCAACGCGAGGATGTCTTTGGCGAAGGTGGCGAGGTCGGTGTAGCGGCCGGCCGCGGCGTCGTCAAGGGCAGTGGGTTGTCCGTTGACGATGAACACCTTGCCGCCGGCCTGGAGGGTCAGGCGGGGGAGTCCGGCAGCCGGAAACACGGTGAGCGAGGTACCGAGCACGAGCAGGACCTGGGCGCGGATGGCGAGTTCCTGCGATTTCGCGAACGCCTCCTCCGGCAGCATTTCCCCGAAGAAGGTGATGGCGGGTTTGTAGACGCCGCCGCACGCGCAGCGCGGTACCGAGTCGCGGTCGAGAACGGCGGGCTTGTCCGCCAGCATGGCGCAGATTTCCGCGAACGACTTGCGGTCGCCGCACAGGCGGCATTCATGCACGATGCCCGAGCCATGCACCTCGTAGACGGGCGAGGAGCCGGCCTTCTGGTGGAGCATGTCGATGTTCTGCGTGATGATGCCCTGGAGCTTGCCGAGGTCTTGCAGGTGCTTGAGCGCCATGTGGACGGGGCCCGGCTCGTAGTTCTTGAGACCGTAGACGAGTTCGCGGGCGCCGTTGTAGTAAATGGAGGGATCGCGGTCGAACCAGTCGATGTCGAAGATGCGCTCCGCGTCGGGCTGCTTGTAGAGCCCCTGGGGTCCGCGGAAGTCGGGAATGCCGCACAGCGTGGAAATGCCCGCGCCGGTCAAAGCCACCGTACACGTGCTGTTTTGAATCGCTTCGATCAGTTTCTGCATCGTCTCACCTCATCCTTCCAAGGTAGATTATAGACTTTGGCCGCGTTGCCGTCAAGCGGCGGACGCTGGAACGTCGAGACCGGCCGCATATTCACAGAGATCAAACTTGATTTCATCGCAAGAAGGGGCGATCAAAGGCTGCATCCCCGAAAACCGTCAGACCTTGAGCGCGCCGTAGTCGATTTTAGATGCATGCCGCGGATCGCGTGGAATGTGGGAGACGATTCGGACCTCGTCATGCGGCACGCGCGCGGAATCCAGCCCTGCAGTCTCCGACTTGGCTGCCTCCGGGTTGCCGCTCTCCAGCACAAGCACAGCCTTCCCGTCCGCAGATCGCACCACCGTGCCTGCCGTGCAGGACGCCAATCCCTCCAGCGCCTGTTCCACAAGCGCAGGATAGCACCAAACGCCCGACGACGTGCGAAACACGCGGCCCGCCCGTCCAAGCAGGTAGAGTTTCCCGTCCACCAGCCGTCCCGCATCGCCTGTTCGGTGATAGATGCGCCCGTCCACGCAAATCTTGTTCGCACGAACCGCGTCGGGGTTGCGGTAGTAGGTTTTAAGGACATGGTCTCCCGCAACGCAGATTTCGCCCGCATCCCCAGGAGCCGCCTGGGCCGCACGCCAATCAGCCTCGGACATCTCGTGTTTGAGCTTCGCGTCGAGTCGCACGATTGCAAGATCCACAAACCTGTTCACCGTGCCCGCGGGGATGCCTGTCGCAAGGTCCGTTGCCGCCGCCAGCTCCTCCGCCGGAATCGCGGCAATCGGCTCGACCTCCGTCGAACCATAGACGGCGCTCACCTGCGTTCCCGGAAACGCTGCGGCAAGCTCGGCTGCAAACGCAGGGAAAACCGCCGCCCCGCCCACATGAAGCGCCCGCAATGTCGGAATCGGATTTGCCCCGTGCGACGCCGCCGCGAGCCGGCGATAGAATGCCGGAGAACCGGCCGTCGTCGTCACGCCGGAGCGCCGCGCCTCTGCGGCGATCTTCTCCGGATCGATTTCGGCCGGCTTTGCCGGATTGAAATCGGGGATCAGCGTCGTGACGCCGCAGGCGATGTTGTTGAGTGCGAAAATCGGGAGCGTGGCCAGGTCGACATCTCCCGGTTGAACGTCAAGGGACGCCGCGAGCGCCACATGCTGCGCCCAGAGGAATCCGCATGTCCTGAGCGCCGCCTTGGGGACACCCGTCGAGCCAGTTGTAAAGGTGATCAGCGCAGGATCTTCAGGACGGCAGTCCGCAGGTTCGAAGTCCGCCGTCTCGCGCTTCAGGCCAAAGCCGGGCAAGCAGCGAACGGGAATCCGCCTGAGCGCCCTCGACTTCAAGAGAAGAAGATACGCCTTGGGAATCGCGATGTAGGCCTTCGCCTCGACAAGCTCCGCGGCATAGTCGAGCCGCTTCGGATCCGCCCAGGCATCGAGGAAAACTGCGACCGCGCCTATCGCGAAAACCGCAAGAAGCATTTCGTAAAGCGGTATTCCCATCGGCACGAAGATGACGACACGATCTCCTTTCCCGACCCCGCGTCGATGCAGCTCTGACGCCCGTCGTTCGACGCGCATGCGGAAGTCGCCGTATGTCAAGGCCGCTCCGCGATGGATGAGCGCCAGGCGCTCGGGCGCTTCGTCCGCAAAGCGGCGGAGACTTTCGAAGAGATTGGCGTTCATCCGAGCTCCTTTGCGTAAAGTCGGTAGCGGCGGCAGACCTCGGCATGTGCGTGGTTGCCGATGTTGGAGGAAATGTTGTCCTCGTGCATCAGCGCATGATACGCAAGCTTGAAACCGTCCTCGTACGCCGTCTTCGCCATGCGCTCGACGAGTAGCCCCCCCAGCCCGCGGCAATCCGGGTCGGGCAGGACGGCGATCGTCTTGATGACGTACTCCTCGCCAACTGGGGCGTAGGCATTGGGGAAGCCGAAGACGAAACCGACCGGCGTACCGTCCGCGCGCCGCGCAATCGCGGCATCGTGCGGGCGCAGGCGGCCCACGATGGGAAGATACTGCGTCCTGAATGCCTCGCGCGTGATGGGTGCGTAGACGAAGTTGTGGCGGAAGCTCACGACCGACACGTCGTAGATGGCGTTCAGCTCATCCTCCAGGCGGTCGGGACGGAAATCGAACACCGTCACACCGCGCTTCTCCAGAATCCGCGTTGCCTTCTCGACCCGGGGAAACGAATCCGGCCCAAGCGGAAAACATGACGAGGTGTAGTTGGCTATGACTTCATATCCAAGCGTTTCCCACAATCCGCAATAGTAGGCGGGATTCATCGGTTCGAGCGGGAAGCGGCACGGCGCGCCCTCGGGAAGCGCCAAGCGGTAAGGCGCCCAGGTCGTGCCGTTCATGGGCCCCACTACGCGGCGGAAACCCGCTGCGCGGATGCTCGCCTCGGCCGCCGCAAGGACAACTTCCGCGCATGTCCGATCATCGATGCATTCAAACGAGCCGATAAGGCCCGGCGTCTCGCCATGGTAGGAAACCTCGGGGTTCGTCCAAATGGCCGCACGCGCGAGGACAGGACCGTTTCCATCGCGGACGGCGAAGAACGGCAGCCCCTCCGGCGCCCTCTCGCCACGGTACAGCGAACCGTAGAGGCGGCGCGGGAGCTCCTCGAAGATCGGGCGCGTTTCCGGGGAAAGGACAAACTGTTCAACGTTTCTCATAGGCCCTCACGGAAATGAAGGAGACGACAAGCGACAGGATATAGACGGGCGTCGACGCCCTGAGGTCAAACCAGCCGCCGAGTTTCTCGGCGAGATTGAAGCCCATGACCGTCAAAAACGGCAGCGCAGCCAGGGCCAGAACGGTGCGAACCTCGTCAAGACGAAGCGTTTTGTTGTTGTGAATCGCGACTGCGCCCGCCACTGTCATCACGCCCCACCACGGCGAATGAAGTCCGCTTGCCAGGTAGACGAGCAGCGCCGTCACGACGCGTCCCGAACCCTGCATGACGCCCAGAAGACGCATCGAGATGCAGACTGCCGCGATCGACGCGGCAAGGCAAACGATCTGGAACGTCATCGCATGCAGGTCGGGATGTGCGTTCTTGACGAGGATCACCATCACGGCAATCGGTATTGCGAGGTTGTCGGCACCGCCAAGGGAGACACTTTCGAAAAGCGTCGCGAGGACCGCGATCATGAAGGCCAGGACGGACGCCTCAAGCGGCGCCATGCCAATGGCGAGGAGCAGGATGTGGTGCACCAACGCATAGGTCACGAGGAAAAAGAAAAAGGAACCTTCGATCGAACGGTAGTCATTGCCGTCCACGCGATAGCGAAAGCGTCCGTACCGTTCGCCGACGAGCGCCGCGGCCGTATCGGAAAGAGCCAGGACCAAAATCGCAATTTCGTAGAATGCGAAGCATGTGTAGACTGTCGCCAGCAGGTAGCAGAGATAGAGCGCCACCGGATGCAGGAGACCGCCGTACGACCGGCGCGTCACGTCGTCAACCGCGTGCAGTTGTCCGCGTCGGCTGAGGCAGAGAATCAGCGCGAAGAAGCCGCCGCAGATCGCCAACACCGACCAATGCGAATGAAAGAGCACCGGAAAGAGAAGCGCCGTCACACAACCGCCGATATGCAGAAGCTTTCGCGACTGCTCCGGCGAGAGCGCCCCGCGACGCCGCAGATGCTCGCCGAGTCCGAAGACTGCGCCTGTCAAAAGCGCCAAGACAAAACCGCCGCAACACTCACGAACGAAGAACGTCCACATGGTAGGCTCCGTAGAAGAATGCCTGGTTGTTTGCAAACAACCGGTCGGCCAGCGCTGTCTGCCGCGTAAAGGCATTGGGCATCACGTCCGTCAGCTTGCGCGGCAACATCATGTTGTAGTAGGCGTACACGGCGCCTGGCGCGGAGCGAGACGCGAGTTCGCCCGCCGTTGCGCGAAAGAGGTCCGGTCCCATGTACTCGAAGATGTCCGAAAGGTTGAAGAAGCCGTACCCCTCCGGCTCGCGCACCAGGTCACCCGGCGCACCCTGAACGAACTTGATCCTGTCGAGCCGCGCGCGAATCGTCTCGTAGTTCCCGGCCCGCGCATAGTGCGGCAGCACGCCGTCGAATGTCCCGAGAATCGTATAGCGGAGATACGGGTTGTCGTCCGTTGGCAATTCGGACATCGCCCGCTTGGCACGCTTCCAGATCTCTCCCGAGATCGCGACCGTGCGAACATAGCGGAAGAACTCCGGATCGCGTCCGTAGCGTCCCATCACCCACTTGTTGAAGAAGAGCTTGAAGAGCAGGCGGTAGCGGAGGTTCGCCCAGGTCTTGCGGAAGAACTCCCGGCGCTCCTCGGGGCTCTTTGCGCGCAAAAGCTCCCGCCGTTCGCGCATCGTGTGCGTCAACGGCAGGATGCGGTTGGCGAAAATCCGAAAATACGATTCGAACTTGCCGGCATCGACGGCGCCGCCTTCCACAAGGTCCTGCCGGGCGTCGTAGCGCGCGCGGGCCGAACCCTCAAGCGCGGCGCGCACCTTCTCGCAGTAGAGCGCCGACCTTTCGCCCGGTTCGGCCGCGGCAAAGCCAAGAAAGCGCAGGAACGACGCATGGTCAAGCGTGCGGAACGCCGCGGACTTGAGGGCGCAGAGGTCGAGCTGCGCGCGGTTGAGGTCGAATGCCGTGACCGACTCGGGGTCGCCGCAAAGAAGCGAGAACGAGTTGTCGCCCGCCGATGCGATCGAAAGGCAGCGCGCCCGCTTCGGCATCGCTCCGAGCAGTAGCAGAGGGTCTTCCCAGCAGTTGGCATAGCGGACGAAGTCGAACTTCGCGCGGTCTTGAATCGCCTGGGCCTTGCTCATGCCGGCTCCTTTCCGATGACGCGCACCGTTCCGGCCGCGCCGTCCAATTCGACCTCGTCGCCGTCCTTCACCGCCGCGAGGAGTCCCTTCACCCCGACGACGCACGGGATGCCGAGTTCACGCGTCAAGATGGCGGCATGCGAGAGAACGCTTCCGCGCTCGACAAGGACGCCCTTTGCCAGCGGGAAAAGCGGCCCCCACCCGGGGTCCGTCCGCTCCGCCACCAGAATGCATCCCGTGACGTCGGCCGCATTGGAGAGATCGCGGATGACGCGCGCCCGGCCTCGGACGGTTCCGCGGCAGCAGCCGATGCCGGCGAGCCGTCCCGCCGCCGCCTCTTCTCCGCACGACGGCGCGGCCTCGGTGTTGACGGGCACGCCGCCACGCGTTTCGAAGCGTTCGGGCAGGGCCTCCATCTTCTCATAGGCGTCGAACTGCGCGCGACGCGCGGCCACGGCGTTGCGAAAGCCCTTGGCGTCCGCACATCCTCCGGCATAGCCCAACACTTCGGGGAAGGTGAGATAGAAGACGTCGCGCGGGGCGTCGATGAAGCCGTTCGCAACGAGACGGTCGCCAAAGGCCAGCATGATTCGGCGGATGACCGCAAAGAGCCGCGTCCGCTCAAAGCGCAAGTTCTCGCGATTCGACACATAGCGCCTTGCCGCCGCACGCAGGCGATTGAAGAGAAACCGCCGCAACGGATGGCCGTTGAGCGCAGAGAGGTCCGGGGTCAATGGCTTTGACGGCTGCGGCGGCGGAACGGAAACATAGCCGCGAAGCATCTTGAGAAGCGGCGTCGGATCCATGTCGTAGGTAACGGTCTCGAGCTTCAGCTCGCCCATGCAACGTCCGCCGAACTTCCCGAGGTACGCGCGCCAGGTGGCCGCGAAAGCCGGATGTCCGTCGATCGCAGCGAGAAAGTCGGCGTCCGGCGAATTCTCAAGTCGCGCGCGAAGCGCGGAATCGCCGCGGACGATTTCAGCGAGCTCCGCGAGCCGGCGCATCGGCTCGGCGGAGACGATGTTGCCGACGCCGACAAGGACGTCGTTTTGCATCGTGCCCCCGGCATCCACGCCCCATTGGACGAGCTTCTTCTTGAGGAGCCCGTACGCAATCATGGCGAAGAAGTCGTTCACGAGCGGCGTCCGCCAGCCGACGATGAACTCGCGCTCAAGACCGTCGTAAATCCGTGCGAGCTCCGCCGCGGAGCATTCGGAAAAATCGGCCGCCTCAAGCGGTGCGACGACGGCGTCGAAACGCGCACGGAACTTCTTGACGCGCCGCGGCAGCGTGAAGGCGTAGCCGAGGATGCCGCAGAGGGTCGCAAGGACACGCAGAAACTCCGGCCGGCGCGAGGGCCGTATCGAGGGCTTGTCCTTCAACGGCTCCTTGACGCCCATCATCGTCTCCATGAAAGGCGCGTTGATCCGGTAGCCTGGCAGCATCATCAGCAACCGGTACCAGTTGCGGAGATTGTAGTAGAATCGTCCGTGCCAGTGGCCGAGCATCTCGAAGGCGTCGGAATTCGCCGCGATGAGCGACTGTTCCACGCCGAGCGCACGGCAGAACTGGCGATAGACGGCCGAATAGACGCCGCGGGCGAAGGAGAAAGTGAGCGGCAGCGTAATGCCGGGATAGCTCTCGACGATGTTCGAGTTGTCCCAGAGAACCGCCTCCTCGTCCGGATCCGGCAAGGCGTCAAGCGTCGTGATGGGGCGCGTCTGCAGGATGCGCAGCCCGCCTTTCGCGGTATAGGCCCACTCGACGTCCTGCGGCCGGCCGAACGCCTTTGAAATCGCCTGCACGGTCGCGGCGACCTCCTTCACCTGGGCTTCGGAAAGGACCGGATCCGTCCGCTCCGCGCCGAGCAGCTTCACGCGAACCGTTCCGCCATCCGCCGCATAGCGGACGGCATGTTCCTTCTCCGTCACCGTCGCGTCGAGAGTCTCGCCGCGGACGACGAACGTGTCCGCCTCGGCAAGTTCCGAGACGAGTCCCTCTCCGAGCCCGCGTACGGCCGACACGGTGACGGCACGACGCGAGCCCGTCTTGAAATCGACGGCGAAGGCAACGCCCGAGGTTTCGGACTCCACCATCTCCTGGACGATGACGTTCATCCGGAGGTCGGCCGGATTTATGTCCTGCTCCCGGCAGTAGGCGAGAACCACTTCCGAAGCGCAAGAGGCGCGGACCTTGCGCACCGCATCCGCAAGGCCTTCCCGCGGCACGGCCAGGAGCGTCTCGAACTGTCCGGCGAACGAGCACGCGCCGCCGTCCTCGGCCGAAGCCGAGGAACGGACCGCGAACCTCGCCACGTCCTCGAGCCCCGCTTCGCGCAAGAGCCGCGGCAGGTCGTCCGGCGAGGCGTTCGGCCCGAGGACAATCCAGGACGGGACGGGAAAGCCCAGCCGTCCAAGTCGCTCGAGGTTGTCCGCCTTGCCGCCGTTCATCGCGTCCCCCATCCGAGCAGATGCGGCACGGCGCCCACGAGCACATACATGGCGACGGTCCAGATCCCCGATGCAAATTCGATACCGCGTCCGGTTTTGCGTCCGAACAGAAAGGCGACAGCCGGAGCGGCGCACAAGAGGAACGAGAGCGTCAGTCCAGGCGCTCCGCGGAGCAGAAACCCTTGGGCCCAGCAACAGCCGAGGGAGAGGCCCCAAGTCAGCGTCAAGAGCACGATCCAGACTGCCGCGGCGCGAAACCGCCCCCAGAGCGCAGAGTAGGTCTCGACGCCGGGTTCTTCGTCTTCAGGCACGCGGATCTTGCGTCCGATCTCGATGATGCAGCCGTTCGTAAAGGTGAGCGCCAGGAAAAGGAACATCCCCGTCGGCAACCGGACGCCTTTGACAATCCAGTCGAGTCCGGAGGTGTAGAAGTCAATGAGCGGCATCACCATCATGTGCGTCAGCATGTAGGTGATGGGGTGGCGGCGAAGCCACGCGGGAACGAAGAACTCCTTCCACATGAGCAGGAGATAGCCGAGGGAGAGCGCAAGCGGCGCGAGCAGTCCAGGCGCGACGCAGGCGTTTGCCGCAAAGAGGAAGGCGATGATGCCGAGGATCAGGCCGCGGAGCTCGCCAAATGTGACGAGGCCGCGCGGAACGGCGCGATAGGGACGGTATTTGGCGTCGTCTTCGGCATCCTTGAACTCGTCGAAAAGTCGAAGGAGGAAGAAGAGCCCAAACGAGGTGGCCACGCCGACGGACATCACAAGTCCGTTTATGAGGCCCGAACGCCCGCCGCTCAACACCGAATAGCCCGAGGCCGAGAAGGTAAACGCCGCGACAAGCGGCAGATACTGCTGCAGCGGAAAACGTTCTTTCTGGTAGATCCAGAAACGGACGGGTAACGTCCGCTTGTTGTCCTCCAAATTGAAGGGCCGGTCTTGTTCACGCGTCATAAAATTATCAGTCCAAGACCTTGGCTGTTGGGCCGGCGCCGGAGTAGGAATCGAGGCCGCCGAAGCCGGCGTAGGTGTCGGAGTCGCCGCAGGGAGTCGTGCCGTCGTCGCCCTCGAACGATGCGACGCGTTTGACCTTCGGGCGCTCGCCAAAGAGCACCGTGCCGAGACGCACCCATGTCGCGCCTTCCTCGACCGCAACTTCGTAGTCTCCGCTCATGCCCATCGAAAGGCGAGGGAGCCCGATGTTCAGCCGCGACTCGAAATCGTCGCGCATTTCGCGCAGGCGGTGGAAGTAGGGCCGCGCATCCTCGGGGTTCTCGCTAAACGGCGCCATCGTCATCAGCCCCTCAAGCGTGACGCGCGGACACGACTCGACGATGTGCCGGATCGTCGGCTCGACGTCCTCCGGCTTCATGCCGCTCTTCGACTTCTCGCCGGAGACGTTGACCTCGAGGAGGATGCGCGGCGACGCGCCGATTTCGTCCGCGATGAAGTTGATGCGGTCCGCGAGCTTCGCGGAGTCGACGGAATGGATGACGTCGAAAAGCTCGAGCGCGTGGCGGACCTTGTTGGACTGGAGGTGTCCGATCAGGTGCCACGACGGACCCGACACGCTCGCCGGTTTCTTCCACGCGGCCTCCTGCACCTTGTTCTCGCCCACGATTGCAAGCCCTGCGTCCCAGGCTTCCTTCACGACCTCCGCGCCATGGGTTTTGGTGACGGCAACAATTTCGACTTCGGCCGGATCGCGTCCGACGCGCCTGCACGCCGCGGCGATTTTGCCGCGGACGTCTTTGAGAATATCAGTCAGTTCTGTCATTTTGACCTGTTCGGATTACATTAGCGTTTGAAATTTATTATAACAGTTTTGGCTTCGGCTTGTAAAGCCGATCTGTCAACCCTGAGACGAGTTCGGTTGGCTTGTTCCCGCGCGGCGATTATGCTAGAATAATCAATGCTTTTTCGAGACCGTCAACCGCTATGGACCAG
>CADCPA010000118.1 GCA_902803135.1 uncultured bacterium | reverse complement strand
GATCCGATCGTGCGCCTGGCGTTCCTCGGCACGGCGCGTCAGCAGGAGACGGCCGAAGGCGTGACCGACCTGTGGGCGCTCGGCGCGCCCGTGGACGGTCTGGGCGTCGACTGCGAATCCGCGTCGCTGCCGAAGATCACCGTCAGGGGACTTCCGCGCGGCACCAAGTGGAATGCGAAGAAGATGATGATCACGGGTACGCCCAAGAAGGAAGGCGACTACACGACGGTCATCCAGGTCAAGAACGTCTCGGGCGTAAAGGCGACCTTGACGGTTCTCATCACGGTCCGGTGAGGCCCGGCGGGAAAATCCTTTCGCCGGCCTCGCTTGTCCTCTTGAAAAAAATTTGCTACAATAGGAGACGTCATGAAACTTAAAAGAACGCAAGAACCCGAAACGATCGCCCCTGCGCCCGGTGCCGGCCGCGCGGCGATTGCCGACCGCTTCAAACTCGATGTCGCACCTGTGAAGGCGCCGAACAGCGTCGGCAAGACGGCGGCGACGATCGCGCTGGTGGCCTGCCTGCTCTCGATTGCCCTGATGGGTGTTGTGGCGTGGCTCATGTACCAGAACTGGGAACTGATCGAGGCCGTCTAACCGGGCGGGCGGACGGGATGACGGACGTCATGAAGTCGGCCCGCGCGCGCGCGGCCGTTCTGCTGGCGCTGGACGAGGACCTCGGGTCCGCGTCCAGTGTTCGTTTTGCCCGCCGTTGCGACGCGACGAGCGAGGCGCTTGTCGATCCCCAGGCGAAGGCCACGGGCGAAATCTACCCGCGCGTGCCGTGCGTCGTGTCCGGCGCCACGGTCGCCGCCGCCGTGCTGAAGGCCGTCGACAAGTCGGTGAAGGTTGAAATCCTGAAGCCAGACGGCGCCTGCGTGAAGCCGAACGAAACGATTCTCCAGTTCCGCGGCAAGGCGCGGTCCATCCTCGCGGCCGAACGGACGGCGCTCAACTTCATGCAGCGCATGAGCGCGACGGCGACGCTGACGCGCCAGTTCGTGGACGCCACGAAGAAGTGGGGCACGCTCATTCTCGACACCCGCAAGACCACCCCCGGTCTGCGCGTCTTCGAGAAGTACGCCGTGACCTGCGGCGGCGGCACGAACCACCGCATGGGCCTGTACGACCGCGTGCTGATGAAGGACAACCACCGCCGCCTGTGGAAGGGCGGCAATCCCGACGAGCTCGACCAGGCCGTGCTGGCGGCGCGGAAGGCGTTTCCAAAGCTCGACGTCGAGATCGAGGTGGAGTCCGTCCGCGAGTGCGAAAGCGCGCTGAAGGCGAAGCCCGAGTGGATCATGCTCGACAACATGTCCTGTGCGGACATGAAGAAGTGCGTGAAGCTGTGCAAGGGCATTTCCAAGACCGAGGCTTCGGGCGGCATCACGCTCGACCGCGCGAAGGAAGTGGCCGCCACGGGCGTGACGGCGATTTCGCTTGGCTGTCTGACGCACAGCCAGGGTTCGATCGATTTGACGCTTGAATGGAAGGTCGTCTGAGCGGTCGCGTCCGGAGGGTGCGGGCGCGAAGCAAGAGGTAGGTGGTGGAGCGTGAAAGTCGGCCTCTTCGGCGGAAGCTTCAATCCCATCCATGCGGGGCACCTCGGCATCGCGCGCAAGGCGGTGGCCGACCGGTGCCTCGATTTGCTTTATTTCATCCCCGCGAAGGTCAATCCGTTCAAGCTCGGCGCCGATGTCGCGGGCGGATTCACCGACGCGCAGCGTTGGGATTTCGTGACGCGCGTCTGCGCGCGGAACCCGAAATTCCGCGCGTGGGACATCGACCTCGCGCGGGCGGACGGTCCCTCGTACGCCATCGACACCGTGCGCGCCGCGTTGGCGCGCCATCCGGGCGCGGAGCTGTTCTGGATCATCGGCGAGGACAATGTCGGGGACCTGCCGCGGTGGAAGGACTGGGAGACGCTGCGGACGCTCGTGCAGTTCGTCGCCTATCCGCGCACGCCCGAGTCCTCGACGGAAATCCGGCGCCGCCTGCTGGCGGGCGAACCGGTGGCGGACCTCGTGCCGCCGTGTGTGGCCGAGGCGCTGGCCGGCGGCGCGAGCTGATTTAACAAGGAGACAATGATGAACATGAGAAAATTCGCAGGCCTCGCCCTGATCGCGGCGGGCTCCCTGATGGCGGGCGCGTTTCGTCCGCCGGCGGTGCCGATCGTTTCGGTCGACCCGTTCTTCAGCATCTGGAGCGCGGCGGACAAGCTGACCGACCGCGAGACGACGCACTGGTCGGGTCCGGACATGCCGATCTCGATCACCCTCACGGCGGACGGCAAGACGTGGCGCCTGTGCGGGCGCGAGCCCGAGGCCGTGCCGGCGCTGCCGCAGACGGGCGTCGAGGTGCGTCCGCTCACGAGCGTGTACACCTTCGCGCAGGATGCGCTCAAGGTCGAGCTCTCGTTCACGACGCCGAAGCTCGTCGAAGACCTTGACGTCTTCTCGCGTCCCGTGGCCTATGTGACGGCGCGCGTCAGCGGCGCGCAGACATGGAAGCTCGAGGCGGAAATCTCGCCCAAGCTCGCGACGAACGACGACCGCGCGGAGATGAAGACGAACCGGTGTACGGTCGCGAACCTGCCGGCGACGTCCATCGGCCGCGTCACGCAGCGTCCGCTCTCCCGCAGCGGCGACCATATGCGCTGCGACTGGGGCTACGCGTGGCTGGTGGGGCCGAGCGCGCCGAAGGACGGCGAGGCGTACCTGCTGCTCGCCTACGACGACATCGCGGCCATCCAGTTCTTCGGCGAGAACCTGCCCGCCTGGTGGCGTCGCGACGGTCTCGCCTTCACCTCGATGCTCGCGAAGGCCGTGGTCGAGCGTCCGGCGATCCTCCGGCGCGTCGCGGCGTTCGACGCGGAGTTCACGAAGGACCTCGTGACGGTCGGCGGCGAGAAGTACGCGCGGCTTGCGAGCCTCGCGTACCGCCAGACGTTCGCCGCGTGCAAGCTGGCGGCGGACCGCAACCACCAGCCGCTCTACTTCTCGAAGGAGAACGACTCGAACGGCTGCATCGGCACGGTCGACATCCTGTATCCGCAGTCTCCGCAGATGCTGCTGACGAGCCCCACGCTCTTCCGCGCGATGCTCGCTCCGGTGCTCGTGTACGCCTCGCATCCGCGGTGGCCGTGGCCCTTCGCCCCGCATGACCTCGGCCAGTATCCGCTCGCGAACCGGCAGGTCTACGCGGGCGGCGAGACGGCGAGCGACGAGACGTCGCTCATGCCCGTCGAGGAAAGCGGCAACATGATCATCGGCCTGGCGGCCCTCGCGCACATCGAAGGCTCGGCCGCGTTCGCGGCGGGCTGGTGGCCGACGGTGACGAAGTGGGCGGAGTATCTCGCGCAGTTCGGATTCGATCCGGGCAACCAGCTGTGCACGGACGACTTTGCGGGCCATCTCGCGCACAACGCGAACCTTGCGGCGAAGTCCATCGTGGCGCTCGCGTGCTACGCGCGGCTGGCGGAGCAGCTGGGCGACTCGGCCGCGGCCGAGAAGTACGGGCGCCTGGCGAAAGACATGGTGCCGAAGTGGATGGAAGCTGCGAAGGGCGGCGCCGAAGGCGGCTACCGCCTGGCGTACGACCGGGCCGGTTCGTGGTCCATGAAGTACAACCTCGTGTGGGATCTCGTGCTCGGCCTCGACCTGTTCCCGGCCGAAGTCTACGCGGCGGAGATGAACGCCTACCGCAAGCTCGTGCAGCCCTTCGGCCTGCCGCTCGACAGCCGCAGCGCCTGGACGAAGACCGACTGGGAGCTCTGGTGCGCGGCGTTCACCGGCGTGCGCGCCGACTTCGACCTGATCGTCGACCGCGTCTACCGCTTCGCGGACGAGACGAAGGAGCGCGTGGCGTTCACCGACTGGTACTGGACCGACAGCGGCCGGTTCCAGCACTTCATCGGCCGCAGCGTGATCGGCGGCGTGTTCATGCCCATGATCCGCAACGAGGCGATCTGGAAGAAGTACGCGGCGCGCGACACGACGAAGACGCGCCTCTACGCGCCGCTCCGCGCGAAGATGGGCAATGATCTGGATTTTCTCGCGCCGGAAGGCCGTGCGTCCAAGGAGATCCTCTGGAAGTACACGACGGAGAAGCCGGCGGACGGCTGGGAGAAGCCCGACTTCGACGACAGCGGGTGGAAGACGGGTCCGGGCGGCTTCGGCACGCGCGGCACGCCGGGCGGCTTGATTCGCACGACGTGGAACACGTCCGACATCTGGCTGCGCCGCCATGTGAAGCTCGACGCCCTCCCGGAAGGGGACCTTCTCCTCTCGCTCCACCATGACGAGGACACCGACCTCTACGTCAACGGCACGCTGGCGGCGGCGTTCGGCGGGTATACCGCCGACTACGCCACGGAAGTGCTGCCCGCGAAGGCGAAGGCCGCGTTCAAGGTCGGCGACAACGTGATCGCGTCGACGACGCATCAGACGCGCGGCGGCCAGTACATCGACTGGGGTCTGGCGGTCGAGGTGCCGGCGACGGAAGCCCCGGACGCGTTCACGCTCGCGACGTTCAACATCCGCTGTCCCGCGGACAAGGGCGACAACGCCTGGGCGAAGCGCCTGCCGCGCGTCGTGAAGGTGGTCAAGGACCGCGGATTCGACATCATGGGCGTGCAGGAGGCGACGCCGCTCCAGCGCGCCGACCTCGACGCCGCGCTCGTCGGCTGGGGCCGCGTCGGCATCGGCCGCGGCACGAACGACACGGACGAGGCCATGTGCATCTACTTCCGCCGCGACCGCTTCGAGTGCCTGGCGACGGACACCTTCTGGCTGTCCGAGACGCCGCGCAAGCCGGGCTCGAAGGCCTGGAACGCGGCCTGTCCGCGCGTCTGCACGTGGGGGCTCTTCCGCGACCGCAAGACGGGGAACGTCTTCCGCTACTTCAACACGCATCTGGACCATATCAGCCCGGCGGCGCGCGTGGCGGGCATGAAGATGATCCTTGCGGAGATGGAGCGCCTGGCGCAGGGCGAGACCGTGATCCTCACGGGCGACCTCAACGACAGTTTCGAGCGCATCCCCGCCGAAGAGCAGAAGAAGCTGCTGAAGGGGAACGGGCCGCAGATCTCGACCGCCGTCACCTTCGAGCATCCGATCTTCAACGCGTCGCAGACGCTCTACGACACGCTGTTCCGCACGGAGACCCCGCACGAAGGCACGCTCAAGACGTTCCATGCGTACGAACCCGGCCACAAGTGCCGCATCGACTACGTGTTCGCGACGGGCAACGTGCGCGTGCTCCGCCACATGACGTGCAACGACCGTCCGGACGGCAAGTATCCGAGCGACCACGACGCGGTGGCGGTGCGGCTTCTGATCAGGTAATCCATTGCCTGTTTCCCGAACTTGTGCTATCATAGACCAAATTCCGGACAACCTGGAAAGAGAAAAAGGAAAAAATAAAATGAAGAAGATGATTGGATTCTCCGCGCTGGCGCTGTGCGCCGCGTGCTGTGTGGCGGATCTCGCGCCGATGAAGTGGGCCGACGACGCGTTCGCCCCGGGCAAGGCCTGGACGAAGGACGCCGAGGGCGTGATGACGGCCAGCAAGGACGATGCGATCTGGAGCGCGGTCGACTATGAGAACTTCACGCTCGATTTCGAGTACAAGCTCGATCCGGCCGCCAACTCCGGCGTGATCATCTACTGCTCCAACGTCGGCAACTGGATTCCCAATTCCGTTGAGATCCAGCTTCTGGACGACGACGACAAGAAGTGGAAGAGGGATGGCGCGTACATGAAGAATGCCAGCCTCTACGGCCACTGCGCCCCGTTGCGCACGACCGCGAATCCGGCCGGCGAGTGGAACCACATGGTCGTCACGGCCAAGGGCAAGAAGATCGTCATCGAGCTCAACGGCGCGAAGGTGATGGATACCGACCTCTCCTACTGGACGAGCGCCAAGCAGAACCCCGACGGGTCCCCGATTCCGCCGTGGCTGAGCCGTCCGTGGGCCGAGCTCGAGACCAAGGGCCGCATCGGTTTCCAGGGCATGCACGGCGGTGCGAAGCCCTACTTCCGCAATGTGAAAATCGGTCCGGCCAAGTAAGGTCGAAAGTGGCTGGAAAGACGCCCGAAGGAGGTGCCCGGTTCGCCGGGCACCTCTATTTTTACCCCATTTTCCCCTTGCTAAACGAGTGTGAACCGTGATAAAATGTCCGCTAGCTTTGGGAGGAGTGCACCCTCGAGAGGCAGATGAACACATGAAACGACAGAGTGTGAGAGGCTTCACACCGCTTCCGGCGGCGGTATTGATGCTTCTTTTCGCGGTCTTTGCGGGCTGCGAGAGGAAGCCGGAGGTGTATACCGTCCGCGGTCGGGATCCGGTCTATCAGCAGGAATTGAAGGAGCAGATCGACCGTCAGAAGCGGACGGCGAAGTCCAAGGCGAAGATCCAGGCCCAGATTGCGCAGCTCGAGGGGCGCGCGAAGGCGGTGCTGCCGCCGGGGGCCACGGCCGAGCAGATCACGGCCGAGATGGATGCGCATCCCGAGAAGTATCCGGGGTGGAAGACGCTTTCTGCCGCGCTCGCGGAAGCGATTGCGGACGAGGAAAAAGAGTTGGCTGATGCGCGTCGCGTCGTGCGGCAGCGCATTCAAAAAGAGGCGGCGGACCGCAAGGCCGTCGAAAAGGGGGAGGCTGTGGCGAAATCCGCGGCTTCGAAGTGACGGACGGTTGTGATTCAATGGAAGGAATCGGCAATATGAAGACAAAGAAAACGCTGGGCATCTTCGCGATGGTGTTGACTGCGTTTGCCTGTGCATTTCCGGGCACGGCAAAGGCGGCAGGCGACATCCGATCGATTCAGGTCTACCAGGACGCTGAAACGACTGAGCGCATCTACCCGAATGCGAATGCGCCGCTCGTGGCGGGCGAAACGGTGAAATTCCGCATTCGTCTGCTGAACCGCGGCCACAGCATCGAGAAGATGGCGGAAGACCCGACCTTCCGGAACCCGTGGACGCTGCAGCATGTGGGCGGAAACGACCCGATTGCCGATACGAACAACATGCCGCAGGTCGGCCTGTGGATCAGCGGCCAGCGCAAGTACGCGAAGGTCGAGTCGTGGCAGCTCGCCGACGACTACTTCACCGACATGATCTGCTCCTACACGGTCAAGCCCGGCGACCTCGCCATGCCGCTGAAGCTCGTCAATCCGGCCGGCACGGGCGAGGCTCTTGACGTCGAGGGCGCTTCGTCCAGCGACTACTTCGTCAAGAACATCGACCTCTGGAACTGGTTCCCGGCCTCCAACGAGGGTTCCACGGCTTCCAACAAGCTCGAGTTCTACTTCGGCCCGACGGCGCTTGACGTCGGCACGTACCCGATTCAGGTGATCAACGCGGATACCACGCTCAACGCGAACTACCGCGACAAGAACCTGAGCAAGGCCGGCATCTTCATCCAAGCCGTCGACTTCGACTCCCGCTACACGGAAGACGAGGGCATTTGGCGCAGCATCGCGGCCAACTCCACGACGGCGACCCCCGCGCTGCCGGCTCTTGCGATTCCCGGCGGCTGCGCCGACTCCCAGACGCTCTACGTCTGGACGGACAACCAGAACGTCGCCGTGGTCGACAACGGTGCGAACGACCGCGACTACGTCTTCGGCGACGGCGTCACCCGCCGCGTGAGCAAGGTCGAGGTCAAGCCCGGCGACACGACCGTGCAGTTCCGCGTGAAGGGCCTGCTCGAGGGCAGCGACACCTTCGTCTACATGGCCGCGACGCCGACGAACGTGTACAACGCCGCCGGCACGATCCTCACGAACTTCACGACGCGCGCGATTCGCGTGACCGAGGCCCTGCCGCCCGGCATGGCGGTCGAAATCACCCCCGACGTCGTCAAGACCTCCTCCGAATACACGTTGTCCGTCGCGGCGATCAACGTCATCCTGACGCAGCCCTACACGGAAGACCTCACGGTGACGCTCAAGCCGACGATGAAGGACGGCTCGGAGGAGGATCCGTTCAAGTACATCGGCCTCTCCACTCTCTCGGACGGCAAGGAAGAATATTCCAAGCGCGTCCTCACCATCACGATTCCCCGCGGCAAGACGTCGGCCGACGGCCTCCTCTACCTCTACGCGAACCGTGCTGACGAACACACGCTCAAGGGCATTACGTTCGAAGTCGATACCGCGCAGCTCACGCCGGAGCAGCGGGCGTTCTTCACGGGCGCGTTCTCGTCCGACACGATTGAAATCGACTACGACGGCGGCGCGCTCAAGGTCCTCTCGCCGGTCGAAGGCGCGGCCTACCTCCACATACCCGGCAACGTCGAGAAGGACTTCGAAGTGACGATCGCCGACGCGATCGGCGAACTCAACGACGGCACCTATTCCGTCTTCTGGGACAACAACGGCTCCGGCAGCTTCTCCGAGGTCTCCGGGCTCCGCGCCGACGCCAAGGGCAAGCTGATCGTTCCCCGCCGCTATGTGACGGCGATGACCTACAATTCCCAGTTCTACGTCCAGAACGAGGGCGGCGCGAGATCCGAAATCCGTCACGTCACGGTGCAGGTCGACGCCCCCAAGACCATCACGGCCGCGATGGACAACGGCGTGGCGAGCTATAAGGAAGGCGACATCGCCAAGGTCACGCTTGACTTCTCCGACACGTTCGAAGAGAACAACGGCCAGCCCGGCTACGTGTTCATCGTGCCGCTCGACGAAGCGACCTCCAACCTCGTGACGATCTCGACGCAGGACGACGCCAACCACCAGACGAGCCTCCTCGTCTATCCGGGCTACAAGACGGCCAACTCGCAGGCCGCCATCCAGCTGAAGGACGGCTACAACGGCTGTACCCTGAGCTTCGGCGTCGAAGTGCGCGAAGCGAACGACAACACGCAGGACAACATCATCGGCGCGTGGGTCGGCAAGCAGTTCTTCATCGGCGTCACGAACGTCGCGCCGCGGATCTCCTACATCGGCATGAACGAGACGCCCGTCAAGGTCGACGGCGGCACGTTCACGGCCCGGGTGCCGGTCGGCGTGCAGAAGATCTTCACGGTCGGCGTCTCCGACCCCGGCATCAACTACTTCGACTTCGCGGACGGGAACACGTCCTACACGCAGCTGAAGTTCTGGGAGAACGGCGAAGTCGTCTCCACCCAGATCATCCGCGGCGTGCCGACGGGCAAGAACGTGACGCATACGTTCATGAACGCGGGCACGGCCCAGGTCACGGCGAAGGTCCGCGACAAGGACATGACGGACCAGGAATTCGACGAAGCGCCCGAGTTCACGGTCAACGTGACGGTCGTCGAAGCGCCGGCCATCACGCTCTCGACGGCGGCGGGCAGCACGATCTTCGCGGAACGCGATACGGGCCCGGTCAACGGCCGCATCGACATCGGCCTCACGGTCGCCCCGTCCGGCCTCGACGTCGGCGACTCGATCACGGTCGTCCTCGAAGTCATCCGCAACGGCGCGAACGACGGCGACCTGCCGACGCTCAGCCGCTATGAGGTGCCGTTCCGCAACGGCAAGCTCGCCGATTCCGTCTACCTCAGCGCGCTCGACGGTACGCCGCAGTCCGAACAGAAGGGCTTCCGCATCCGGGCGTACATCAAGGAAACGACGGTGTGCCCGGTCGACACGACGAAGACCTGGCGCCAGTACTACACGCCGGTTGACGATTTCGACATCTTCGTCGTCAACTCCGATCCGAAGATCGGCCCCGGCGATTCCGTCTCCACGAACGAGCGCCCGGCCTCGATCAACGTGCCGTTCACGATTCCGTGGAACGTGAGCGACATCCCGGCCGACCAGCAGCAGATGACGGTGACCTGGACGTACAACGGTTCGTCGCAGACGATGACGATGCCGACGACGGGCACCTACTCGAAGGAAATCACCTTCACCTCCGCGGGTCCGAAGATCGTGACCCTCACGGTGCAGGATAAGGACGGCGGCACGGATACGCGGTCTTGGTACTATCGCGTCGAAGCGTCGATGGGCCTTGAAATCACGCCGCGCCGTCCGAATACGGGCGCGCTCTCCGCGTTCTCGCAGCGCTACACCGGCGCAATGGGCATCGGCGCGGGCCGTGTGTGGTCCACGAGCGCCGACTTCCCGACCCGGGTCGCGAACTTCACGCAGTCCTGGGACTTCCAGCCGGCGAACGACCTGAACCCGAAGATCTACGCGTTCGGCTACAAGGTCGACGATACGGACAACGGCGGCCTCGGCCCGGTGGGCGGCCGCGACTACGCGATCGACGCGACCGGCGCCTGGCACAACCAGGCCAACCAATACGGCTCCTACTACGTGTACCGCAATGCGGACGGCAAGGACAGCTTCTTCTACTGCTGGCTCCTCTTCGACCGCGACGAGGGCAACTCCACGCACCTCAACGGTACGGTCCAGCCGCAGGTCGGCGACTCGACGGGTGAAAACACCGTCGCGATGCCGGAGTACGACGAGGAGGCGACCTCCTACGTCAAGACGATGGTGGAAGCCATCTTCTCGCTCGAATTCTATGCCGCGGACAACGTCGGCGACATCAACCAGGACGGCATCCCCGACGTCTACGCGGCGAACACCACGTGGGAAGGCGGCCGTCTCTACGAGTTCGCCGAGTTCGAGCTCGAAGAGGGCGGCGACCTCCGCAACCTCGCCGCGCAGAACGGCGACGAAGACTTCCTGCCGGCCCGTACCGCGCGCGGCGGCACGCTCGTCGAAACGGTCCAGAACTGGCCGCGTCTCGGCGGCAACTTCACGGCGATCCTCGAGCTCCGCGGCTTCGGCGAGGGCCTCAACTTCCGCGCCGACAACGACGGCATGAACCGCAACGTGCGCGGCCGCTGGATTTCCGATCCGAGCTTCACCCCGGCCGAAACTGCGGCCGTGGCCCGTGTGAACGGTCTCGTGGTGCCGGATCCTGCCGCCGCCGACTATGCCGACCAGCTCGCCGCGTGGCAGGCCGGTCTGAACCAGCCGAACAGCTGGATCCCGGAAAACCGCACGGATCCGACGATGGAGGATACCGACAGCGACGGCTTCCCGGACGGCTACGAATACTACTTCTGGTATAGCGCCATGGTCGGCGTCATGAACGACGACGGCACGATCACGCGCCTGGTCGGTTCGCGCTTCACGCTCAACGACATCGCCACGGGCGAGCTGCTCACCTCCGACGCGATCGCGGCGGCCTTCAACCCGACGGTCGCGGCGACGGTCGGCGTCAACGAGCGCGATACCGACAACGACGGTCTCACCGACATCGAAGAATACGCCCTCGGCACGAGCCCGATCAACTGGGATACGGACGGCGACGGCCTCAGCGACTACTGGGAAGTCATGCGCGGCATGAACCCGGTCAAGGCCGACGTGGCCAACAGCGCCGCCATGAACGCCGACGGCGACTTCATGGCCCGCTACCGCACCGAGGCCGACTATGCGGTCGTGACGATCGACGGCCAGGAGTATGCGCTCCCGAACAACGGCAACGGCTATATCGTCCAGGACGACACGACGGGCGAGTGGGTGCTGACCGAGGCGGCCCGCGAGCAGTTCATCGCCATCCAGGTCTTCCGCTACGGCAAGCCCGGCTCCGAAATCGTGCCGCGCTTCCGCGGCGGCCAGGTGGAGAACCTGCCCGAGTACATGGGCATCGCGATGGACGCGCTCCCGCTCGACGCCCGCGTGTGGGACATCCCCGCCGACGCGGTGCTGGAGAACGTGCAGGTCGACCAGGCCCTGACGCTGATCCACGACCAGGTCTACACGCAGCTCGGCTTCGATCCGCGCACGGCCTGGTTCGCCAACGGCAACGGCTACGTGTCCGCGCGCTGGGATCCGAACATCAACACGTCCGCCGAGGCGGGGACGCTCAACGGCGCCGGCGAGGCGGTCAACACGGCGCCCTACACGGCGCGCGACGAGTACCTCCTCCTGAAGTACCGCTACATGGCCGAACCGGCCATCACGAAGTACTTCCCCGAGACGAACACGACGGGCATCTACTCGATCCCCGCCGACACCGCTCTCTGGAACGACAACCGCGAGGAAGAGGTCTTCCGCCTGGGTACGACGAACCCGAACGTCGCGTTCGAGGATCCCGACTGGGTCACCGAGGCCATGAACGGCCAGACCTACGCGAGCGCCAACCACGGCGCCGACACGGATGAAAACGGCGTGCCGGACGGCTGGGAACTCTACGTCGGCATGAACCCGAACACGGCGGTGCTCGTGGCGGGCGACGGCAACCCGACGGGTTCGTGGGAGCTCGACGACGACGGCATCGGCCTTGCGGCCGAATTCGCCGGTACGGATTCCTGCAACGCCTACGAGGGTTGCGAGTCCATCTACCAGAACCACCCGGGCCACGTCTCCGGCTGGTACAACAAGTTCTTCCCGACCGATCCGGCCGACCCCGACACGGATGCCGACGGCATCTCCGACGGCGCCGAAGGTGCGGGCTGGCAGGCCATCTGGGCGTTCGGCAACTCGATCGCGCGCAACTACAACCACCGGTTCGTGTATGGCCCGAACGACAACAAGCCGGCTGATACGGCCGACGACGGCCGCACGTTCTGCATCCGCGGCGGCGGTCTCAACCCGTGCACGATCGATACGGACGGCGACGTGCTGCCCGACCCGTGGGAACGCCAGTTCGCCGGTGTCATTTTCGCGAACGGCAGCCCGGTCGGTCCGGCTCTGCCGCAGTCCGCCATCACGGTGATCAACCGTGCGGACGGCGTCGTGACCGCCAACGGCGACGGCGGCGACGACGACGACGCGGAAGCGGCGGGCGGCCAGTACATCACGGCCGGCATGGACGGCACGGATCCGAACGATGCGTTCACGTCGATCATCGCGGTCGACGCGGTGACGGGTACGACCCGCGACTTCGACTTCGACCATGACGGCCTCCAGAACTTCCAGGAATACCT
>CADCPA010000117.1 GCA_902803135.1 uncultured bacterium | reverse complement strand
GATGCAGCGCGTGGTGGTGACGTTGAGGGCGAGGCGGAAGAGGGTGGTGAAGAGCAGCATCGACGGGAACGTCGAGAACGCGAGCGCGCGCGGGAGATAAAGAGAGAGCATCAGCAGCACGGCCGAGATGCAGATGTTCGTCGCGATAAGGCCGTCCACGATCGGGGACGGCAGCGGCACGATCAGCAGACCGATGATGCAGACGACCAGGAATGCGAGAACCAGGTCACCGAAGCGGCTGAAGACGCCGGCGATATTTGAGAGTTTGCCCAGCATGTCGAATCAGGTCTCCAAAAGCGACGAGCGGTAGAAATCGAGCAGCTCCGTATCCGCGAGCAGCCCTTCCAGTTCGGCGGCCGCCTGCGCCGCGACCTTGCCCCCCTTGGCGCGGAGCGTCGCGATTGTCTTGCGCGCGGCGGCGTGGAAACCGGCGGACGTGCGGAACGCGGTCGAGGCGCCCGCCTCGGCAAGCAGGCCGATGATCTGCCCGGCGACCGTGGGGTCTTTCGGAAAGACGGCGCTGAGCGCCTCCGACACGGTGGTCGAGCCCGGCAGGATCGACCGCTGGGTCTGACCGGGGGTCTGCCCGGCCGGCGCTTCGTTGTACTCGGCCATCGAGATGCCGGTATTGAAGCTGACGCTTTCCGTGACGCGGCTCAGATTCATGCAACACTCCTTTTCAGACGGTCGGCCGCCTGCCACAAGACGCGAAAGACGCTTTCGAGCCGCGTAACCGTGACCTGCCGCTCGGGAATGCGCACGACGTACACCGCCTCGCCGGACTTCGCCAGATACGCGGCGCGCAGCCGCACGGGCAGGCGTACGCCCGGATGGACGGCCGCCAGCAGGCTGCGCATGACCGCGGGCTCTGCGGGCACGGGCTGTCCGATCGACAGCATCAACGCCTCGCCGGCATATTCGAAACGCAACGCGAACCCGTTCTCGAACTGCACGCCGGCGACGCCGCGTTCGGTGAGTTCGAACCGGGAAAGCCCCATCTGGCGCCCGAAGGCGCGCACCAGGTCGTTCAGCCAACTCGGCGGCGTCATGCGGCATTTCCTCCCTTCTCGCGGTTCTTCTGGTCCTCTTTCTCCTGGCGGAACACGAGGTCGTCAAGATGCTCCTGCGCGGCGTCCTCCAGCTGGAAGCGATCCGCCTCGTCCGCAAAGAGCCGCGGCGAAAGCTGACGGAACATGCCGATCAGATCGGTGCAGAAGTAGAGCTGGGCCAGCAGCTTCTGAAATCCGCAGGCCGCGATGAACTGCGCGATGTCGCCCGCGCCCACGAACGACATCTCCGTGAAATCCATGACGCGTCCGACGAGCTTCTCGCCGTTGAGCAGGCATGTCTCGCCGAATTGCGTCGTCATCTTTCCGGAGAGCGCCGTCATCTTGTCCATGACCGTCTTCAGCACCATCACGCACTGGAGGTCGCCGAGCACGCGCCGCAGCTCCTCGGGACTCTGAGACGGCGACGGACTGTGCAGATCGATGCCGCAGCCCTTGATGAGAAAGTCGAGCGCTTCGCCGAGGCGTCCCGCCCCGCGCGTCGCGAGCAGCGAGCGGAAGCAGTCCTGCGGTTTCGTAAAGCCCAGCACCTCGCCGCGGTAGAGGTCACGCAGATCCTGCATCTCCGCCGGGGACTTCGCCTGTGCGTTGATCTGTTCGGCAAGGTTGAGCCCGGCCCGGATCTCAGGGCCCTTTGCGGCGTTGAGCTCGCGCTTCGTGGCGGACAGCAGCGCCTGCAGGTCGGTCTCGTCCGGACGCACCGACTCCGCCATTGCCTCAAGCATGGCGAACTGATGCGAGGGATCGCCGGACCCTTCGCCCAGCATCTTGAGCAGCGTCTGCGGATTCGCCATCTGTCCCTGCTGGAGAATCTGGCGGAGATTCCGCAGCATCCGTTCCATGAACGCGCCGCCCGGCATGTCGGGCAGCACCTTCTGCCACTTCAACACGGCTTCGACCATCGGATTGCCCGCACGGCGCATCTCGCCGAGCTTGCGCTCGCCCGCCGTCTTCATCTCCTTCTCCTCGAACTGGAAGGAGAGCTCCTCCATCGAATCCTGCAGCTCCTGCGCCGGATCGCCCATCACCTCGAAGGTGAAACCCATGGCCTGGCCCGACTCCACGACTGCCTGGTTCGTCTGCTGCGCGGAGAACGCCTCGTTCTGCAGGGCGTCGTAACGTCCTGCAGAAAGCGCCTGGCGCATGATCTGGGCGGAATCCATCATCGAGGCAGAGATTCGACTTCTTTCTTGCGGTTTTCGAAATGCTCGTCCCACTTGCGGATTTCGGCTTCGAGCTCGGCGTCGCGCATCTGGCGTTCGAGCGCCCGATGGCGGCGGGCATTGTCGATTTCCGCGTGGCGCACGCGCAGCTGCTCGTCCGTCTCCTCATCGTGGATGTCACGGCGCTCCTTGTTGTCCACCTCGCGGATCCGGCGCACGTTGTCGCTGTCGATGAGAAGTTCCTCGACCTCTTCCTCAAGCGTGATGTCGCGCGCCCGTTCGGACTGTTCGAACAGCGTCCCGGGCCCCGGCGCGGTCAGCACGCGCGGCGTCAGAATGAACAGCCGCTGCACCGTCTCGTTCCGATGCGAGGAACCGCCGAACAGCCAACCGATCCACGGAATGTCGCGCAAATAGGGAATGCCCCAACCCGCCTCCTCCTTGATGTCGCGGAAATAGCCGGCGAGCAGCAGGGACTCGTTCTCGGGCAGCGCGGCCTGCGTGTCGAGCGTGGACATGCGCGTCATCGGCATCGCGTCCACGGTCAGCGTCTCAAAGCCGCCGTCCTGCAGCGAAAGCGTCAGCCACACGCGGCGCGGCTCGTTCGTCGAACCGGCGGGGGGCTCGATGATGCGCGGCTTGATCTCAAGCCGCGTGCCGGCCGAGACTTCCTGCAGCGTGGCGACTTCGCGGCCCACCACCTTCGCGTGGTAGCTCTGCGTGTCCGTCATCGCCGCGGCGAGATTGTTCACCGTGAGGATCGACGTGCGCGAGATGTTCCGCGCCTTGCCCTTCTCGCGCAGCGCGTCGATCGACGCGGAGACGTCGAAGTGGTTGCCCAGATAGGCCGCCGCGCCGGAGAGTCCGCCGCCGGCAAGCGCCGCGCTGTCCATCAGCGAACTCACGTTCTGTCCGACCGCGCCCTCGACGTGGCGCCGCGCGCCGGACACCTTGAACGACAGCTGCCAGTCAAGCGAATCCTTCTTCGAAAGTTCAAGCGTCGTCACTTCGATTTCGACCAGCTTCTGCGGCACGTCCAGCGTGCGAATCAGCTGCTCGTACATCGGCATGCGGGTGGAAACATCGCGCACGAGCACGGCGTTCAGCCGATTCTCGGGACGAATCACCGCCTTCACGGCCGCCTCGTTCGCCGCGTCCAGACGATCGACGGCGTTCGTACCCTCCTGCACTTTGCTCCCGCCGCCGGCGGACATCAGCTCCTGCAGCAGATAGGCCACGCCCTTGATCGTGATGTCCGATTCCGGACTCGCCGCGTTGAACGTGACGTTGTCCGCCCACGTGTGGGCCAGCGGAAAGAGGCGCGTCTCGACTTCCGTAAAAGTGCGCTGCTCGCGCAGGCGATCCGCCTTGCCGATCGTTTCGGCGACGAGCGTCACGTAGCGGGGCGGACCGTAGACGAGGATCAGCTCGTCGTTCGACGCGGTTTTCAGCGGGAAGCGCGGGTCTTCGACGCCGAGCTCCTTCAACATCGCACTCACCTCGCCCGCCTTCATGTAGCGCAGGTCGATCAGCGACGTCGTCGATTCGCTCGCGGCAGACACGAAGATCGTCGTGCCGTCGTAGTACCACACGAGATTGTGCATCGTCGCGAGCCGGTCGAGGAATTCGCCGGCCGGCACGTCTTTGAAGTTGCCGGAGAACGCCCCGGACACGGCGGCCGAGCAGAGCACGGGCACGCCCTGCGCCACGCCGAAGGCGTCCAGCGCCTCGCGCACGTCCATCGCACGCGCCGTGAGGGTGTAGCTCGGCACCTTCCAGGCGATGGTGTCCAGCGTCGCCGCGACAACGCGGCCGCCCACGGCCACGCCCGCCAGTCCCGCCAGCAGCCAGGATAAAAGATTTCGCTTCATAGCCTCCACCCCGTTCAGGGTCTGATCATCATTTCAGGAATCTGCGAAATGCCGACCGCGTCATTCAGACGCGCAGCCCACCAGTCGACCGAAGTCGCAAACACTTCAAAGAATCGGCACAGTCGGTCGTCCGGCGCGTCCGCGGAAATCTCCTGCCAGAGGAACGGCATCTCGGCCTCCGGATCCCACGCCAGCACGGCCTCTTCCTTCAGCAAACGCCCCGCGGCATAGCCCGCCAGCGCAACAAGATCGGCCGGGCCGCCGCCGTCCGGCGCCAGATTGCGCCGGAGGATCAGACGTCCCTCGCGCTCCTCTGCAACCATCTCGGCCCCGTCCACGCGAAAGACATGGGAAACAGCCGCGTCGCCTACCCCGTCGGGATAGGCGATCGCCCGGGCCAGTCTTGCGATGGAAGTTGCCATGTCCGTATTCGAAAAAGATGCGCCGGGATTCCTAGACCTGCATGAGTCCGTCGCCGAGCGGCAGGCCGGGCTCCTCCTCGCCACGCCCCTCCGACTCGTCCGCACGGTAGTCCGCAATGCGGTTCGACCAGGTCTCCAGCATGTTGACGAAACGCTCGAGCTTCTGCGCGAACCCCGCCCCGTCAAGCAAGTCGCCTGCAAACGCATGGCAGAGCGCCAGGTGCCCGTTCTCGGGATTGCGCGAGAACGTCGCACCGCCCGTACCCTGAAAGAGATGCTGCGCCTCGAGCATCGCCTGATAGAGGCGCTCGAGCCCCTGCGGCGGCGCTTCGCCCAAATCGCCGGAGAGCACGACCTGTCCGACCTCCTCGAGGCCGAGGATGTCCACGCGCAGCGAATCGATCACCAAGGAGACCGTGCCGGTGGCGTCCGGCGTAAGGTCCAGCTTGCCGCCGAGCTGCTCGCCGAGTTCTGTCAGCAACTTCTGATAGTCCATTATTGACGTTCCCTACCTTTCCAACGAAAGGAATTATAGCAAAATAGACTTGTCCGGCGCAAGTCACGAACCTTCACTCGCGCGTCATCGCCAGGAACTCCGCGAAACGCGCGTCGAGCTCCTGTACGGACGGTCCCGGTCCGAGCGCCTTGTCCAGCAGGCAGCCGAGGTCGTCGCCCCGCGCCAACGCCTCGTCGGGCACCGACATCTCGCCGGCAACGCCCGCGAGCTCGTCCACGCCCTTCGCATGCGCGCTGACCGCCAGGGGGGATTCCGTCTCGGCTGCGGCGGAGGCCGTCTTTCCCGTCTGAACGGAAGGATCGAACATCGGCGCCGCACCCGCGGTACCAGGGGAAATAGTGTTGGGTAGTATCGTCATAACACCTCGCATACGCACAACCGGCGACTAGGTTACACCAAATCCTTCAAAAGAATGCGAAGCTTTGCCTTAGCCCGGAAAATGCGCACTTTGACGTTCGCTTCCGTCGTTCCCGTACGACTTGCGATTTCCCGGATCGGCAGTTCCATCAACTGGAACATCTGATAGGCCTCGCGGAGCGGCAACGGCAGCTGGGCGAACGCTTCGGCGATGCGCGCGCGCAGATGCGCGGCGTCGCTCGGCATCGGCGCCGGCTCCACGCTGCCCGCGTCCTCGTCGGTGATTTCGCCCTGCAGCGACTCGCGCTGCGCCTTGCGCCAGCCATCCGTACGTAGATTGCGCGCGATTGTGTACGCGAGGCCCGAAATCTGACTCATGTCGTTGACCAGACTATCCTTCCGCTTCCAGAGGCGCAGAAACGTCTCCTGCGCGACATCCCAGGCCGAGCTCTGTCCCATCCCGTTCGCCACGAGATAGTTCACGAGCTTCGGCGCAATTTCGCGATAGAGCTTCTCGAAGTCGAGTTCGCCCCCCGTCTGCCCGAATTGGTCTTCCATCATCATGCCTCCGTCGTCCCCGCCCGCTTCTCAACGTCCGCCAGCACCAGTCCCGCCAACGCGAAACCGAACATCGCCGTCGTGTGCACGACGGTGCCGAGTCCGCTCCCCGCCCCGGCGGCCCCCAGGTTCTCGCGCCGCTCCGGACTCCACACGCATGTGAACGTGCGCGCCGGATAGCCGCCCGTCTTCTTGAACTTCGTCCGCAGCGCGCGCGCAAGGCCGTCCCCTTCGATCTTCCGGAACTCCGACGCGCGGATCTGGAACGGATCCATCTTGAGAGCCGCGCCCATCGAGGCGAAGAGCGTCACGGACGGAATGGACAGCGCGTGGCGGATGAGCGCGGCCTTTTCGGACAGCGAGTCGATCGCGTCGATCACGTAGTCGTAGTTTTCAAGATCGAACGACGACGCCGTCTCCGAGCTGTAGATCTGCTGGCGCACGTCCAGCTCGACGAGCGGATTGATTTCCCTGAACCGCGCCGCGAGCACCTCGACTTTGACCTGACCGGCCGTCTTCACCGTGGCCATCAGCTGGCGGTTGACGTTGGTGATGCAGATGCGGTCCGAATCGACAAGCAGCAGCTTGCCGACGCCCGAACGCACCAGCGACTCGGCGCACCAGCTGCCGACGCCGCCAAGGCCGAACACGGCGACGCGCGTCTGGCTCAAACGGTCAAGCGTAGAGGTCCCGAGCATCAGCTCGGTCCGGCGAAAGATGGCGGGATATGGCATTTGGTAGGTAGTATAGCATAAATCCCGCCCAAGCGGAGCGACGTTCTCGTCGCGTCGCGGGGCGGATGCCGCTCGTAACATTTTGTTACGAACCGCCATCCAACTATTTGGTATAATATTCGACCATAAATCCAATCAAAAGAATGAGTGAGAGATGAACCCGATTTCCAAACCCGATTACCTGCCGGTCGATGAACTGCGTGCGCTGCAGCTGGCCAAGCTCCAGAAGATCCTCCCCTATGAGTACGAGCGCGTGCCGCTGTTCCGCCGGCGCTGCGACGAAAAGGGCGTGAAGCCGCGCGACCTCGTGACGCTCAAGGACCTCGCCAAGTTCCCGTTCATGAAGAAGACGGACCTCCGCGACGAATACCCCTACGGCCTGACCGCCGCGCCGATGGGCGAAATCAGCCGCTTCCACTGCTCCTCGGGTACGACGGGCAAGCCGATCTGCATCCCGCAGACGAAAAACGACGTCAAGATCTGGACCGAATGCGTGGCCCGCTGCATGGACATGTACGGCATCACGCCGGACGACGTCGTGCAGGTCTCCTACGGCTACGGGCTCTTCACCGGCGGCCTCGGCGCGCACTACGGCGCCGAAGAGCTCGGCTGCGCCGTGCTCCCCACGGGCGCAGGCAACACCGAAAAGCAGATCATGCTCATGCAGGACCTCGGCGTCACGGTCATCTGCTGCACGCCGAGCTACTTCCTCCACCTCGCG
>CADCPA010000116.1 GCA_902803135.1 uncultured bacterium | reverse complement strand
TTCGTTTCCGGCGACAAGATCGCCGTCGTGAACGGCTATGACTGGCGCATCTGCCATCACGGGCGGACGGGATTCGGAAAAGTCATCTTCTACCGCTCCGATGCCGATGCGGACAGTCCGTCCGGCACGGCTCCCGAGCCGTTCGGCCGCGAACTTCTCGCATGGATGGAAATCCGCTTTCTCGACGGTGCTCAACAATACGATCCGGAACGCGATGTGTTTAAAAACGCGACGCTTGACGTTGACGCGAAAACGGCAAAGATCCAATGGCTGCGTCCGTGCAAGGGCAAGGCGGCGCGTTATTCGCTCGCCCCGGCGGGGGATGGTATGTTGGTACTCGATTGGGAAATGCCCTCCGTGCCTGTCGAGTTCAGGCTTAGGCTCTGCGGAAAATCCACGAACGGCGCGAGCGGTGTGGAGAACGGGACTCGGCTCTATATGAACCGTAACAGCGAGACGGAGCGCGTGGAGATTGCCTTCCCAGATGGCGAGGTCAAGAAGTCTAGCGATTCGGAATATGTCTGGCGTACGGAATCCGCTTCCGGTCGCGTCTTGATTGACCTCTGCGGTTCGACGACTCCTAACTCCCCCACTTCCAACTCCTTCACTCCCAACGCCGGTGTCATCGACTTCTACGAAACTGACGCGCTTGATGTGCCGGTTGGCCCGACGGGAAATCTTCTTGCCAACGGCAGCTTCGAGCAGGGGCTGACGGGTTGGAACTACTGGTATAACGGCGAGCCGTGGAGCGTCGTAGCCGCGACGGGCGAGCCGCTGGAGTCCATAACCGACGAGGCGAAAGTTGGCGACAAGGCGCTTCGCATGAGAGGCAGCAAGCCGCGCGGGACATACGAGACGCTCCAGTCCGCGCCGATATCGATCGAGCCGGGCGTGCCGCACGTCCTTTCCGCATGGGTCAGACGCGCGGCGGGCGAAAAGGGCAAGGCAGAAATTTCGCTCCGTGCGGACAATGCATCGCAACTTGGCATCGTTCGCGGCGAGGAGGGCAATCCGGCGAAGACGACCGTCACGCTTGAAGATGACGAATGGCACTTCGTGGAACGGCCGTTCGTGTCTGTCGGCGGCGACTTGAAAGTTATCCTTTCCGGCGGTGGCGCGGCAGCGGTTATTGACGGCATAAGAGTGGAGAGGAGGGATTTATCTCACGCGGAGGCGCAGAGACGCGGAGGTAATGATGGTAGGGCGCGATCGCCGGTATCACCCGAACGCAGTGAGCCGCGTAAGCGGTCGCTAGAGGTGTGCGCGCCGCAATGTGTCGAATGTCGGTTGGAGACATCAAGCCACGAAAACATTCTCAACTACGGAACGCCGATCAATGCGCGGCTCGTTCTCTCCGGCCCGGGCGAAGCGGATGGTGCGGTGCGCGTCACGGTGCGGAATTTCTACAACGAAGCGGTTTTTAAAAAAGCGTTCAAGTTCAAGTTGCCTAAAGACAAGGTTTTGCCACTCGACTTCGAGCCGGAGAAACTGGGGACGGGCGTATTCGTGCTGGGAGCGGAGTTTGTGGTGGGCGGCAAAAAGTATCGCGCCCCCTACCAGCGTTTTGCGATTATAAAGCCGCTTGACGGCAAGCACGCGACGGCGGACTTCTATGTGCAGTTTCCGTATTACGAAAAAAGCTCGAACGGCGAGAAACTCGCACGCTACGCAAAGGCGGTCGGGTACACGACGACAACGTGGGAGTATAACGCGCTCTTCGCGGATGAAAACGCCCCGACGGCCAAGATGCGAAGAAAGTATGGCATCACGGCGCGGCTTCATTGCCTGGCCTCGGAACTGTCGCGTAAATATCCCGACCGCTTCGGTCCCGGCAAGGAAGGTCTCAAGGCATTCACGAACGCCGTGCCGGAGCAGATTGAATTCATCGAGAATGAAGCGTATCTCGCTGGTCTCGGCGCCGCGCCGGACGACAACTGGTGGGCGCTCTGGAACGAGGAGGACGGACAGATGCCGGCGCTTTGCGGCAACAAGAACTCCGAAGAGCGTTATGC
>CADCPA010000115.1 GCA_902803135.1 uncultured bacterium | reverse complement strand
CGCAACGGCCGGCTCGGCGGCGGGAGCCTTGGCGGCCTCCTGCGCGCAGAGGCGCAGGGCGACGAGGGCGAGAACGAGAGCGAAGGCGTTGAAGGCGAGACGCAGTTTCATGGACTTTCCTTTTTCAGTTAAACAAATCGTTGAATGTCGAACACGTGACGCCATCCCGATTCCCCCGGATGCCGGACGCGGCCCACGGCCCCGCCGCGTCAGCGGAAGAAGAGGAACGTCGCCGGGGCGAGGATGTTCAAGAGCGCCGTACGGCTGACCGTGCAGGCGCCGGTGTCGGAATACGCGACGACATCCACCGTGTGAATGCCCGTCTTCTCCGTTGCGCCGGCCGGCAGCATCAGCACTGCATCCGTCTGGCCCGCCAGCGGCTCGCCGTCGAGGCGCCACTGGTAGCGCGCCGCCTGGATCGCATACGCGCGGAAGGCGACCGCCCTTTCGTCGTTGTACTTCCGACGGGCGTTCTCGGGCTGCACCTGGAAGACAGGGCCGTTGCCCGCGGGCTCGGACTCGGTCGGATCGGGCAGACGGCGCACGAACACGAACAGGTCGCGCGTCGTATAGTCGTTCGCATTTTCGCGGTGTGTCCAGTCGATTCCGTTTTGGTAGAGCTCATCGTTGCCGATGCCAAGCGACGGCGTGCGGAACGCATCGATGTTCTCGGAACGTCCGAAGGCATTGAAGGCGAACACGACCTGGCGCTCAAGATAGTTGCAGACCTGCATCGAGCCGTGGCCGTGCACGTAGGAACTGGCATTGACCGTATCGCCCCAATCGAATTGGTCCGTCGCATTGGGAATGCCGGCCGCATTTCCACTGACGTAGTTGCCCGGCCAGAACTCGAGGTTGCCGTGCGCGAACTCGCCCGTTTTCACCGGCAGGTTGCCATCGGACGAATAACCGTACACATGGAGGTTGTCGACGTAGGTCTGGATGACCGGATCCGCATACCAGGTCGTCGGCACGCCGACATGTGCGAGGTCGCTCGTGAAGGCGTCCATCGACGCCCACACCCAACGGTCGGGGCCGTTCGCCTTGTTGAGATGCATCAAGTAGGCGACGCGGTCGAAGCGCGGATTCCCGAAACGCGATTCGTCCACCGCGTAGTCCGCGCCATGGCCCGAGCAGCGTACGGTTTCGGCGATGTGCAGCTCGTTCACGAGGCTGTATTCGCCGTACTCGGGAATCAGCGCAAGCTGATCCGCCGGCAGTCCGAGGCCCGCCGGGAGGTTCGGCCGCAACTCCTGCGTTTCGCCGCCCCAGGTGAAGGCGAGGACCGGGGACCCCGTCACGGGACGGCTCAGCTGGACGATGACGTCGCGCGGATCGTCCGAGGCGAATGCGCCCACCACCTGCGCGCCGCCAGCCGTCAGGTTGAAGTTGCGCCTGTCGACGACGGACGCCGCAACGCCCAGGGGGAACGTCACGCAGATCTGCGTGCGATCGAGGGACAGCACGCTGCGCTTGGGCGTGTACTTCGCCGCAACCGTCTGCGAGGCCACGTGCGGATCATACTTCACAAGCACGTAGAGCTCGCGCACCGTGTAGTCCTGTTCGGCATTGTCCTGGAACGTCCAGTCGGGATGTCCGTTCGGGTTGTTGCCGATGCCGAGGCAGGCGGTGCTGCCGCCATTGAAGTGGTTGAAGGCCCAGAGGGTCTGGCGTGCCCCGTAGTTGTGTACCTGCATGCAGCCGTAGCCGCCCTCGCCGCCATTGAGCCTGTCGTCGTAGTCGTACTTGCCGCCGTCGCCGCCGAGACCGAACTGGGCGGCGGTCTCATAGTTGGCGGTACAGAATTCAAGGCAGCCCGTCTGGATCTCGGAGCCCGTGACGATGTCGCCGACGTTCGAGGCGACGTCGAGATTGTTCACGCGCAGCTGGAAGCTCGCATGCCGCGGCAGGCTCAGGTAGTCGAGGCTGTCCATCTGATACGGACGGTCGAAAGCGGTCCACACCCACTCGTTGCCGCCATTCGCGCGGACCAGATTCAGCAGATAGCCGACGCGCACCGGGTTCGGCGCGAGGATCGAACGGTTGTCAACCTCGTGATACCCCATGTGCGCCGTCGTGTCGTTGACTTTCGCGTCCGCACCCGGCAGGTTGATCTTGTAGAGGAGGCGATAGCCTTCCGCATCCACCTTGGACGACACCTCGGCCGGAACGTCCGTCGACGGATGTTCGGGCGCGGTCGCACACGGATGCACGAACACGTAGAGACGGCGACGGGAGAAGCTCGTGCCGTTTTCGCGGAAGGTCCAGTCATACGAGGCGGTTCCGTCATCGCGCGTCGAATTGCCCATGCCGATCGCCAGCTGGCCGCCGTCGGCGCCCCAGTGGTTGATTGCAAACACCGTCTGTCCCTGGGATGTGTTGACAATCTGGAAGCAGCCGTGATTGCCGCCGAATTCGAGGCTGTCGCCCCAGCTGTAACTGCCGTCGCCATGCTGGCTTTCAACGACCCAGTCCTTGCCCGTCTTGTAGTTGCGGGGCCAGAACTCAAGGAAGCCGTTGAAGCCCGAGCCCTTCACAAGCGTGGCGTCGGAACGGCTCGAGGCGACCGTGAGGTTCGTGAGGAAGCGCGAGGCCGGGCTTGCGTGCTTCGCGTCGAGCGGGATGCCAAGCGTGCTCGCGTCGTCCGTCCAGGCGTCCATCGAAACCCACGTCCACCACGTGTAGTTGGCGGGATTGTCGAGCTGGAGGTAGTAGGCCACGCGGTCGAACGGGCCCGTCTCGCCCGTTTCGTCCACCCAGTACATCTCGTCGCCGCGCACGTTGAAGTCGCCATATGCGCCCATGTCCACCGCATAGACGAGCTTGTAGCCGTCGTAGAGACCGGCAGTCATCTTGCGAGCCACCTCGGAGGGGAGTCCGCGGCCGCCCATGCGCAGCATCACGCGCGTCCCGTCCGGCACCCGGTTCGCGCGCGGCGACTGGTCGAACACGCCGCCGAAGGTGAGCGGCACGTCTTCCCACGAGTCGGCAAGCGGCTGGTCGAACTTGAGGTAGAGCACGTTCGTCTCGTAGAGGTCGCGCTTCGCGGAGACGACGTTGACGCCGGCGAGATCGAACGTGGCGACGTCGAGCTTCGGGCTGATCGGCTTGTCGAACGTGATCGTCGCCGTCTTGCGTCCAAGGCCGACGACACCGTCCAATACGGCGGGCGGCGTTGCATCTTCGAGGTCGGGCATCGCGTAGATTTCGAGACGGCGGATGTCGTAGTTGCCGGAATTTTCCGTGAAGGTCCAGTCGGGCTGTCCGTTCGGGTTGTTGCCGATGCCGAGGCACTGCCACGTGTTGCCGCCGCCGCCGCCCCATTTGTTGTAGGCGAAGAGGGTCGTGCGGTTCTGGAAATCGTGCACCTGCATCGAACCGTAGTTGCCCGGAGTCGGCTGGTCGCCGAAGTCGTACGTGCCGCCGTTCGCCCCCTCGATGCCCGCGCTGTTCGGTTCCGCGTAGTTGGTCGGCCAGAATTCGATGCTGCCCTGCGTGCGCGTACCGGACTGGATGCCGTCGACGTTGCTCCAGATGTGCAGATTGTCCACTGTCTGCTGGAAGACCGCGCCCGTGTCGACCGTGGGGATGCCGATCTTGCCCGCGTCGCCCGTAAAGGCGTCCATCGACACCCAGACGTACTGCAGGTTGCCGCCCGGCTGGCGCAGTTCCAAGTAGTAGGCCACACGCGAAATGGGGCCGAAGTCGCGATGGCGGTCGATTTCATACGGCAGGCAGTCGTTCCAGAAATACGCGT
Organism: uncultured bacterium; assembly: GCA_902803135.1. GTDB lineage: Bacteria > Verrucomicrobiota > Kiritimatiellia > RFP12 > UBA1067 > RUG572. The sequence goes on along the minus strand of CADCPA010000115.1, from coordinate 6,148 downwards.
TGTTGGCCGGCAGATTCATCGCGTAGACGAGCTTGTAGTTGTCGAGTTCTTCGGCCGGCACGTAGCGCCGCGCGCCCTGGGCCAGACTCATCACGATCTCGCGCGTCGCGGCACCGGAGACCCCGCCGGCCGCGCTCTTCACGCCGTTCACGCCAAGGACGAATTTCCATCTGTCGTTCGGCGGCTCCTGTGCGAGCGTGAGCGTGACGGTGCGGCCGTCGTCGGACAGCGACGCGGCGGCGAGCGTCGCCTCCATCGTGCCGTCGACCGGCGCGAAGCTGTAGTTGGCGAGCGTCTCGGCGCTCGTCTTGTCCATCGGCATGTTGAAGACGATCCGCGCCGACAGGCGGTCGGCATCGCCGACCGCATCGACGACGGCGGGAGCGAGGTCTTCGACCACGGAAGGATCCGGCACGATTTCTTCGATTGCGCCCTTCCACGCCTCGGCCATGAGCGCATAGCCCTCGGCGCCGGGATGGAGCTGGTCCGCCATGAGGGAGAGCGGCACGGCGGCGTTCATGTCGAGGAAGCGCACGCGCGTGTGGCCCTTGGCCTGCTGCGCGGAGACGATGCCCGGCACGAACGGATTGAAGTACTGCGTGATCATCGCGTATTTGCCCGCATCGCGTTCGAGCAGCGTGGTCACGATGACGTAGGCGCTCGGCTGGCATTCGACGATGCGGTCGATCAGCGCGTCGAGGCGGTTGACCGCATGTTCGTAGTCCGGATCGTTCGTATCGTTCGTGCCGATGTGGAGGAGCACGATGTGCGGCGCGTCGATCTGCGCGAACCAGCCGTACAGATGTTCGTAGAGGCCGACGGACGCATGGCTGATGCGCCACCCGCCGTGGCCTTCATGCTGGACCTCGTCAACAAGATCGCCGGGACGGACCGTATTCGTGCCGACGAAGTCGACAGTATAGCCGTCCGCCGTGAGCAGCTTGTAGAGCGGGGCGCGATACCCGCCGCATTCGACGCCGTCGCCCGGCACGCCCTCCGTGATCGAATCGCCCAGCGGCATGATCCGCAGCCGCGGATTGCCGCCCCACGCGAAACACGCCGCCAACACACCCAGAATCGCCAACATCCGTTTGATCATATCTTGCTCCTCGTACTCGTTTCGCGGAATGGAATCTTCCTTGTAGCGTGATTATAGTCCTTTGTCGTGTACGCGTCAACCGGTTTCCATTCGCGCCGAATCCCTTCGCGGCGGAAGGAAGGCGTCTGTCCTATTTGTCCTGGCCGACCAGTTCGATCAGCTCGTCGAGGCTGTCGGCGGCGGATTTCACCGCGGGCACGGGGGGCGGGGCCGCATCGGGAGCCGACGCCGGGACGGGCGCGGCCTCGGCCTTTTGCTGGGTTTCGGCCTTTTTCGGGGTCTCGGCCTTTTTCGGGGTCTCGGGCTTTTGCGGGGTTTCGGGCTTTTGCGGGGTCTGCGTCGTCGGGGGCGGCGGCTCGGCCTTTTGCGGGGCCGCGGGCTGCGGAGCCTCCGCCGGGGGCGTCCGGGAGGACTCAAGGCGTTCCTTTTCCGCCTTGTAGCGGCGGCAGAGGTTCATCGCCGAGACGAAATTGCCTTCGAGATCCGCCTTCTCCTTCTCGAGCGCGGCGATCTGGGACAGATAGGACGTGCGTTCCGTGTGGAACGACTTGCGCTCGAGCAGCAGGGCGGCCTTGTCGTCGACCAGCTCGTCGTTGAGACGGCGGAGTTCCTTCGCCTGCCAGGCGAAGAACGCCGTCTCGCCGGCAAAGGCGAGAACGACACAGACGCACGACGTGCCGAGGATGCGATTGAGAATGCGCGTATTGGCCATGGGCGACAACCGCGACGACGCGCGGCCCTCCTGTCGTTTTACCATCCTCAGGTCGCCGGCGTGCCGGCACCCGCTTCGACGATCGGCGACAGTACGCCGCCGTTCACGCCGGGTTCGCCGGCGAAGAGGATCATGCCTTCGGAGACGCCCACGCTCATCTTGCGCGGCGCAAGGTTGGCCACGAAGAGCACTTCCCTGCCCACGAGCGCCGCCGGGTCGGGGTACGCGCCGCGGATGCCGCTGAAGATCGTGCGGTGGCCGAGCACGCCGCAGTCGAGATCGAACTTGAGGAGCTTCGAGCTCTTCGGCACGGTTTCGCAAGCCACGACCTTCGCAATGCGGAGGTCGAGCTTTTCGAAGTCGTCGAACGCGATCTCGGGCTTCAGCGCCGGCGCCTCGGCCGCCGCGGCCGGAGCCGCTTCCGCCTTCGCCGCCGTACGCTCGGCCTTGTTCTTCGACGCGCGGCTCTCGTGCGCGACTTCGCCGGAGTCGGCGGGCTTCTCCTTCGCCTTCTCGACCATTGCCTCGACCTGCTTCGCATCGATGCGCGTGGCGAGGTACTCGTAGGCGCCGATCTTGATGTTTTCAACCGTCTTCTGCACGTCTGCCCACATATAGGACGATTCGCCGAAGAGCGCCGCGACCTTCTCCGAATAGGCGGGAAGGATGGGCTTCAGGTAGATCGCGAGGATGCGGAACACGTTGAGGATCGTCGTGAGCGTGACGCGGGTCGTCTCGGCGCCGGCCGGATCCTTGACGGTCTTCCAGGGCGCGCGGGCGTCGAAGTACTCGTTCGCGGCATCGGCGATCTTCGCCACCTCGACCGGAACCTGCGAGAAGCGGCGGTCCTCATAATGCCGGGCGATGACGTCCGCGCGGCTGCGGGCGAGGTCGACCAGCTTGCGGCCCTCGTCGTCCATCGTGCCGAGCCGGCCCTCGAGGCTCTTGTTGAGCATCTGGGCGCCGCGCGAGGCGAGGTTCGTGATCTTGCCGACCATGTCGCCGTTCACGCGCTGCACGAAGTCCTGGAGGTTGAGGTCCATGTCGTCCGTCGTGCCGCCGAGCTTGCACGCATAGTAGTAGCGGAGGGCCGAGGCGGGCAGATGGTCGAGATAGGTACGGGCGTTGACGAAGGTGCCCTTCGACTTGGACATCTTCTCGCCGTTGACGGTGAGGAAGCCGTGGACGAAGATCTTGTTCGGCTGCTCGAAACCGGCGGCGTGGAGCATTCCCGGCCAGAAGAGGCAGTGGAAGCGGATGATGTCCTTTCCGATGAAGTGGTAGCGCTCCGCCTTCGGATTCTGCCACCAGTCCTCGAACTTCTCGCCATGGCTCTCGCACCAGTTCTTCAGCGAGGCGAGATAGCCGATCGGCGCATCCACCCACACGTAGAAGTACTTGTCGGGATAGCCGGGGATCTGGAAGCCGAAGTACGGCGCCGCACGGGAGATGCACCAGCTGCGGAGCGGCTCGTTGAACCATTCGAGGAGCTTGTTCGAGACATCGCTCGTCGTGTGGCCCGGGATCCACTCGCGCAGGTAGTCGTGCTGGGGCTCGAGCTCGAAGTAGAGGTGCTCGGAATCCTTCACGACGGGCGTGCCGCCGCAGGTCGTGCACACGGGATGGCCGAGTTCGTCGGCCGCATAGGTGGCGCCGCACTTGTCGCAGCTGTCGCCGTACTGGTTCTCCGCGCCGCACTTCGGACACACGCCCTTGACGAAGCGGTCCGGCAGGAACATCTTGCAGCGCGCGCAGTAGAGTTGGGGCGAGGTCTGCTTCGTCACCGCGCCGCTCTTCTCCATCGCCGCGAAGAACTGTTCGCTAAACGCCTTGTTTTCCGGCGAATTGGTGGAGTAGTAGTTGTCGAAGGCAACTTCGAAGTCCGTAAAGTCCTTCAAGTGAAGGGCATGGCTGCGCGCGATCAGCTGCTCGGGCGTGATTCCCTCCTTGTTCGCGCGGATCATGATCGGCGTACCATGCGTGTCGTCCGCGCAGATGTAGACGCAGTCATTGCCGCGCATCTTCTGGAAACGGACCCAGAAGTCGGTCTGGATATACTCCACGAGGTGGCCAAGGTGGATGTCGCCGTTGGCATACGGGAGAGCGGAAGTCACGACAATGCGGCGCTTTTCTGACATTAAGGTACACTCCTTCAAAAATTGAGTGTAAATTATACCATATTCGCACTCAAAGTCCTAGCGGGAAGTTGGCCGCCCTCAGGCTGCGCGACTCCGCCCGGTGCGCTTCAGTCGCGTGGCCCTGCCGCATCCGGGTAGGTGTAGAAATCGAGGCGGCGACCGTCGGTGCGCGCGCTCGCGAAGAACGTCTTGCCGAACGTCTCGCGTCCGAACAGCTCGACCACCGTCGCGTTCAGCTCGACGGGCGGAAACTCGAGCACGAGGTCGCGTCCCGCGTCATGGGTGCCGACGACAGGCACGCCGCCGCCGAAGGCGACGAGGGACTGCGGACCGATCACGACCGACTTCACGTCGAGGTCCTTGCGCGCGTCGAAATCCTCCTCGCTCATCACGCGCGCCTCCCAGCCCTTCGCCGTCTTCTGGAAGGACGTGATGCGGCGGCCCGGGTTCATCGGGAACGTGATGTTCTTCGAGCTGTGGTTGTCGCTGCCGCGGTCGTCTCGCTTCTGGCAGTCGATCACGGCAAAGTTGGACTGCACCACGCGGCCGTAGCGGTCCTGCAGCACCTTCATGCGCTCGTACTTGTACCAGCCCGTCTTGCCGATGCCCGGCACATAGGCCTCGCCCGGATGCACCTGCCAGTCGTGGATGCCGTCGGGGCTCGTCAGATACCAGGCGACGCGCCCGTACCAGTCGTTGACGATCAGATGGTACTGCACCTCGTCGCGCCAGAGGACCGGATCTTCGAAGCGCCCCTCCACGGGGGGATAGACGCGCCGGTCGGTCTGCTGCACGAACGGCGCCTTGCCGTCTTCGCTGATCCACATGCCGCCGCCGCGGCAGACCGCGAGCACGCTGCCGTCGGGGCGCACGCAGAACGAGAAGTTCGACTCCCCTTCGATGAGGCGCTTGCCGTTGAGGTCGAGCTTGAGGCGTTCGAAGGTCCACGGACCCGACAGGCTGGTGCTCCGATAGACATGGGCCTGACCGCCGGCGTTGATGCAGTAGAGCGCCCAGGAACCGTCCTTGCAGCGGAACAGCTCGGGGTTGTGTCCGCCGCCCACGACGTCGACGACCTTGAAGTCGCCGTCCGGACGCGACGAGGTCGCATGCGCGATTTCACTGTAGAACCACGTCATGTGTCCCTGCGCGGAATCTTCACGCCACCGCGCGACGAAGAGATGGTACGTGTCGCCCACCTTCGTGATGTTGCCGCCCCAGTAGCTCCACTCCTTCTCCTCGATGCCGTTGCGCACGTCGCGCGGGCGCACGTTGTCGCCGCCCCAGCAGGCGGACGTCGGCTCGCCGATGTTGGGGGCGACGCCGAAGCGGTCCACGAAACGCACGCCGGGCCGCAGATGCTCCCAGCCCGCAGGACGCGGCCGCTCGATATGCTGTGCAACAACGGCACTGACCCAGAATCCGCACACAACCGCGCCGACCCGGCACCACATCTTGAAGTTTTGCATCATGTCGCCCTCACCGAAGCCCGCCATCCAGCAGCCGGTGCAACACCCGTTGCCCAGCCCTGTGCCGACGAAGCTTTCTTGCTTGTTGGCGGTAGTATAGCAGTTTGGGTCTGGGTTTGTAAAGCGGGCGGCGCGCGCCCGGACGGCGCACGGAACTATTCAATTGTGATCGGGCACGAGCCGAATCCCCTGATTATCGCAGTACCGTACCCCTTGCCGCCGAGGACGACGCCCGAGACCTGCGCCCTTTTCTTCTTCAGCTTGGCGTCGACGATCGAATACACCGTGAACGATCCCGTGAACGACCCCGTCTTCATCTTGTACCTGAGCGTGAGGCCCGACGGATTCACGCCCAACCCCGACGGGTCGATTCCGCTCTTGTCCCTGAGCAGCTTCACCTTGCCCGCCTTGCCGATGTCGAACGCCGTGCCCCTCATGCGGACGGCAAGGCCGTCGGGCGCAAGCTCCGTCCTCATCCCCGGCACCGCCGCGGCGAGCCGGTCCGCATCGAGGCGGAACGCCGCACCCGAGGCAAGGTACGCCCCGGCGCGCGCATTCATGACAAGCGCCGTCACGCCGCCGGGGAGGTTGCCGCACTCAACGCTCCCGTCCTCGCAGAACCAGACGAGGCAGGCGAGCGAAGCCCCCTTCTTCGTCCACGACACCGCCACCGCACACTCGCGCTCGCCCACCAGGAGCTGCGTCGAGGCCGATACCCTCGTTCCGTCTG
>CADCPA010000114.1 GCA_902803135.1 uncultured bacterium | reverse complement strand
TCGCGTGCCCTTTCGTGTTGTTTTGGTAGACCACGAATTATACACGATGGCGGCCGCCGGGGCAACGCGCGCTTCGCTTTGCGGCGGACGTCACGGGCGCATAGCCGCCCAGTGACGCGAATCACCCCTCCGAAATCATGCCCCTATGGGATGGTAGTGATAATAGATAACAGATAAGAGATAATGGTTCGAGGGACGGGCGACGAGCCGCTTCGCGGGTGACGAACGACGGGTGACGAGTGACGAGTGGAGAATTGCATGGGGACTCCTTTCAACATGTCGAACGAAATTATAGCAAATTTCCGCGCGCGTGTACAAGAAACCGTAATCGGCAAGTGAAATGCAGGGGGGCCTCCGATGGGGCGCGGAGGCTGGAGGGCAAAACGCATTCTTGCTTTTCCGGCGGCATTAGCCGCGGGCGATCTCGGCGGCCAGCTGGTCGATTCCGCGCAGTCCCTTCTCCAGTTCTTCCGGAATCGTACGCTGCCACGAAGCCATCATGAATCCCTTCAGGTGTTCGGGCGGGCAGTGCTTGCGGCAGAATTTCACCGTGTCGGAAAAGTTGGTGTCGCAAGACCAATTGGCACCCGTCGGCACCTGGTCGAACCCCGCCTCGGCGAGATCGACGTAGGTTTGCACGTACGGACGGGACGACTCGCCCATCTTCGAGACGTCGAACTCCTTTCCATAGTACCAGTTGCTCTGCAGAACGCTCTTGGGCATCCGTTTCAGAAACTCGTCCTTGTGGTGCCAGCAGTAGTCGCTCCAGATCCAGGGGCGTACACCTTTGTCCTCGACCTGTTTCGCAAACCAGAGGAAATCGTGCCACCACAGTTCGCCCTGGCGGACAATCATCATCTCGAACGTGCTCTGATGCCCCGGCGTCTCCTCGTCGTAACCGAGGTGGAAGAAACGCGGCGGCTTTCCGTCCAGGGTGAAGATGTCGATCGCATCCCCGATCACATCGGCGCAGACCTCGTAGTACTTCTTCGTCGAGACCATGCGCTGGTAATCCTTGAGCCAGGAGTCATGGCAGGTGGAGAAGTTCATCTTCGGAATGACCTCCAGCCCCATTCCGCGCAGCCGGGCGAGCTCCTTCTGGAACTTCTCGATGCTCCACGTCCCCTTCACCGACAGTTCGGGATGGCTCGGCAGATAGACGCCTTCCGCCAGATCGATAATGAGCATATTCGCGCCGGACTTTCCAAGGTGGTCGGTCAACTGGCGCCACACACCTTCATCGGTTCGCAGGTAGTCGGCCATGCAGCGGACCTTGAATGAGCGCGAGGCATCGGCGGGCGCACGGCTCAGCGGAACATCCTTCCACGAATTCATCCCAAGGTGAAGGAGACAAGCCCAGATCGGCTTGTCCGCCTTCCCCGTCTGCGCGTTCCCCACACCTGCCGCCACCGCGCCCGCAGTCATCGCCGAAGCACGCAAGAAGTCTCTTCTGCTCATTTCGTTTCTTCCTTTTTGTTCAGTTTCTTCAGTTGCTCGACCTGCGCGGCAACCATCAGGTCGCCCGTCGGTGCCGCAAAGCGCGAGGAGAGCCCCTCGTAACCGCCCTCCTTGTGCGCCTTCGTCGAAGGGACGTACCCTTCGGCCCCGTTGGTGAGGCAGCTGATGATCGTCGTGCGGAATGGCGACTGAGCCTTGATGTCGCGCCCGATATCCACGAACGGTTCGCACGGAAGCCCCGCGAACGCGATCGAGTCGCCGATCACGATGGACGAGATCAGGACCTCGAAGTGGTCGGGACCGTTCCGCAAAGTGCGGACGCGGGAACCGGGACTCGTCAGCGTCTTGATTTCCATGCCGCCGAGCGGAATCTGATCCTTCTTGCCCGCATCGAAAAGCTCCACCCACTTGATCTCGTCTGCGGTCGGCACATTGGCCGGCAGTTGTACGGCCGTCACTGCACCGCGCACCTTGCCGTCCGGAATCTCCTCGCAGACATCCCACACGCCCATCGCCACGCCGGCCACGGCCCTGCCCATGTGGAAGTGCACGTCCGCGCGCGCAAGCGCCGCACGGCCGGGGGAGGGATTGCGGATGCAATGGTTCACGTCACCCTGCGCGGCATTGAGGAAAAGACATTTCACGCCGTCGCCCACGCCCGCCTCGAACGTCTTGCGCACCACGCCCGGCCAGTCGGCGGAATACTTCGTGCCGCCGATCGTATCGGGGTGCGTCCCGAAATTGACGATTGCGATGTCAGGCGCACCCGTGCGTTTGAAACGGACCACCTGAAGCGTCTCGTCCGGCGTGCCGAGCGGTCCTTCCACATCGGGATTGGCGAGGCCGGGATTCGTACGCACCGACCCGTCCTTCATGCGGTAACGGCGAATTGCGGAGATGCCCGTACAGACCGTCTTTGCGGCGGCAATCTTCGTCGGAGCCAGATCCGCAAGCGCCGCACACCCCGCTTCCGACAACTTCTTGACAAGCTGACCGACATAGTCGCGCACCAGTCGGTTTTCTTCTTCCGTAAAGGAACCGCGCGGCCATGCGACAGGACCCGTATGCGTATGCGTCGAGTGGACGTAGATCCGGTCGCGCGGAATCCCGGTCGCCTCCGTGATCGCCGGAAACGCGATTTTGAAGAAGGGATCGGAGAGGTGCAGATTGTCAACCGAACAGATCAACGCTGCCGTCTCCCCGTCCGAAACTGCAACGCATTCCACGCAGATCGGATCCAATAGACCATCTGCGACACGTTTCTCGAAATATCCGGGAATCGGGATTCCCGGCGGAGGCGTCGTATCCATCCGCGCAAACCCGGCCCGATACTCGGCCGAAGCCGTCAGTACCGTGCAAACCGCCGCCAATGCAAGAACAAGTTGCTTTCTCATGGCCATCTCCCTTTTGATATTATCGACACGCTCTGACCCTCCTTGGCGCTCTTGATTTTATCGGCTGTCGCGGGATCCCATGGATGAGAAGACCCCGCCGCCGCTATTTGACCGTTACTTTGCCGAACGCATTGGCCTGCAGCCCGTCGTTCCACATCCCTGCGTTCGCAAGGCGAATCGGGCGGCGCGGAACGGTTCCGGGCTGTTCGTCCTTGAGCGGCGCGGAGACGCGCAGGTAGAGGTCGTATGAACCGGGCTTCAGATCCTTCGGCACGGTGATGACGACCGCCATGCGGCGCTTCTCCGCACCCGCGAGCGAGGAAAAGGAGTTGCACGACGCAAAGTTGCACTCCGGCATGTCTGCCGGGGCCACGACCGTTTCCCCTCCGGAGACGAACAGCACGTCGACCCGCGACGGCAGAAGGAGTTTCCCAAACCCGGTGTTCTCGACTTCGAGCGCAAGCATGGACTTCTTGCCCGGCGACATCGTCTTCGGGAGGCGCGCGTCGCGCACAACGAAGCGGTAGCCCATGTGGTCGTACATGAACTTGTGGAGGTCGAGCCCGTCGTATTCGTGCAGGTCGGGCATTCCGTCAAAGCGGTAGACATCGGAGCTAAAGGCCTTCTTCGCGATGAACGCGCAGAGCGGATGTTTCCTGTCGCCTACGTTGCGAAGGTAGTTGAGGTGCTGCGCATACCAGTCTTTGACGATATTCCACTTCGCGATGTCGAAGAGGTCGCCGCTCTTCTCGCAATTCTTCTCAAGCCAGTCCATGCCCACGTAGGCGAGTTCGCCGCCATACGGATTGTCGCGGCTGATCGAATCGAGAAGCCGGCAGCCGAGCTCGCGCTTCCATTTTCCCGCCCACGTGCCGTAGTCCCACCACGTCCCGAGATAGCCGTCGTTGTACATGCCGAAGCGCTGGAGATTCTTGTCCCGGAACGGCAGCATGGCAAGCGTGCCCACGGTATTGGTTCCCGCAAAGGCGTCGATGTAGAAGGCCGTGCGCACGAGAACGGAGATCCGCCCCCCGAGGTTCTCGCAATACGTCTTGAGTATCGGGTTCATGTACTCTTTCTTGCAGTAGTCGGAGGAGTGCATCTCGCCCCACGGCCCCGCAATGCCCGCCTCGACGCCGACAACCACGTCGTCGTAGTCGGCCATTATTTTCGAGAGGTCGCGGACGTGCCCCAGCACGATGTCGAAATCGTTTGGCTCGCATCCGCACCTGTCGCTCCACGTGTAGCCGAGGCGGACGATCAGAGAGCCGCCGTTCTGCCGCGTCTCGTCGAGGTAGCGCCGGACATCCGCCTTCATCGCGTCGGTCAGCGGGATGTCGGCCTTCCCAACGAAATTTGTCGGAATGCCGTGCTTCCCTTGGACGCGCCCCCCGGAGAAACGGCTCAGCTCCCAAAGCGAAGAATTGTACGCCTTCGCGCCCTTCCATTTCGGCAGGCCCTCCGGCTTGAAGACCGTCCAGCCGCCGGCGGCATAGCCGCGGGCAGGGCCTTTAAAAGTGTTCGTGCCGTCCACATACTGGATGTCCGGCTTGAAGTCGTCCTCCAGATTCGGCGCCGCGTCAGCCTTCAACCACATGGCGTCTATTGCCGGAAGCATCTCGCAGTCGTTGAAAAGACAGACTTCGTTGAGCCCCGGCTTAAGCGTCACGCCGAACACGACATCGGAACCTTCTTTCGCGGTTCTCGCGACGACCGATCCGTTGACCCGCGCGAAGACGGACCCGCCCTCGCCAATCGTCTTGACGGTCAGGACGTATTGTCCGCCCTTTTCGCTCCAAACGCGCTCCCAGACAAGGGTGTTGCCCTTGCGCCCGCCCGCGCCCGCGACGACCATCCCTCCGAACGCCTTGTCGTCCTTCTCGTAGTACGCGGTCTTCGCCTTCTTTGCGTCGTGCAGCTCCTGATACATCGGCAGGAAGGCCGTCTCCGCCTCGTAGACGTCCTGTTCATGGCGCCTGTCGGATTCGACGATGAAGATCCTCGTGCCATGGGCGGGAACCATGCCGACCAGCTCGTCGTTTTCGAGGACGGAAAAACCGCCGTCCGGCCCGCCAAGCGGCGTAATGCACCTGACATTCCGCGTGTGTTTCGGGACCGAGTCTTTGGTGTTCAGCCCGAAATCGACGGCATAGAACGGCACCACCATCTCCCGTGGCTCGTCGCCCAAGTTGACGAACGCGACGGCGCGCTTCGTGCCGAACGGCTTTTCGACGTCGCGCACGAGGACGTACGCGTCGCCCATGCGATGCACGACATACGCCTGCGGCGCGGCGGTGTCTTGGTTTAGCGCAATCAAGTCTGGGTTCTTCAAGAGCGCAAGCGTCTTGGGTTTCGACTTGAGCTTTTCGAGGTCGCAGCCGATGAGGAGCGGCGAGCTCATCATGCACCACACGGCGAAGTGCGTCTGGTCTTCCTCGTCCGAGAATCCGCGGCCGACCTCGAGCATGTCCATGTCGTTGTAGGCGCCCGGCGCCGCGTAGGCGGAGAGATAAAGACTTTCCTGTATGATCGCCTTGACGCGGCCCCAAGTCGGGTTGATGTCGGCGCTGATGCGCCAGGAGCTGCCGATCTCGCGAACCCATGTCCCGGGATAGTTCCAGCGGCACACGTTGATCCTCACGCCCGGCTTCACCGAGTCGATCGCCTTTCGGATCTTCGTGTACTGATCGCGCTCGTTCAAAGAGAGCTTTCCCTTGTTCTGCCACTTGTCGCCGCCGCAGAAGTCGATCTTGATGAAGTCGAAGCCAAGCTCGTTGAAGAAGTATTCCGCGTCCTGCCTTTCGTGCCTGTAGAGCCCGACGCCCTCGCCGAGAACGTCCTTGTCCCAAAAGCAGCCGCATGTATCCGCGCCGGCATCGGAGTAGATGCCGGCTTTGAGTCCGAGCCCATGGACATGATCGACAACGCCCTTCAGGCCGTTCGGGAAGCGCTCGGGGTGCGTCTTCAGCTTGCCGTTCTCGTCGCGTCCGCCGAAATAGCCGTCGTCGATGTTCACGTACTTGTAGCCGCACGTGTCGAGACCGAGTTCGACAAGGAGGTCCGCCTGCTTCATGATGAGCTTGTCCGAGATGTTGACGCGATAGGCGTTCCAGCTGGACCATCCCATCGTCGGCGTCTCGGGATTCTTCGCCTCGCACGGCTCGGCGTTCAGCACCTTGTCGGCAGCTGCCCGCACGGACGCGAAGTAGTCGGGCTTCTTCCAAAGCGCCTCCTTGGCATCGAAACGCGCGTCAAGCATGTCGAGCTCTCCGCCGCGCACGCCCTCGGCACGGAGCTGCCTGTATTTCTCGGCGGCCTCAAGGCCGTTCTGGAGCATCAGGAGGCGGATTGACGGCGAACCGTCGGGATAGACGAGGAACGTGTCGCCCGCGAAGAGACTGCCATAGTCTGCACATTCAAGCGGCTTTGGCGGCCACGAGTTGTAGGCCCAGCGAAGAAAACCGTCGAGCCCTGCAACTGCGGGATAAAGACCCAGCCAGTAGCCCTCGTCAGGAGAGGAAAACGCGAACGTGTTCGGGGACAGCGGGCTGTTGCACACGTAGAAAGTGGTCTTCAGCCCTTTGGCGCGGCGCTTCGCCACCTCTGCGAAGAATTCCTTCGAGATGTGCTCCATGCTCTGCGAATACACGTCGGGCTCGATTCCCTCGAAGGCCGACATCGCCCTGTTTCCGGAAAGCTCGAGGCGAAGCCCCGGAGCGACTTTCCTCACGAGGTCCGCCGCGGCTTTCGTCTCGTCGGGGCTGCGCTCGTCCAAGGCGACCGTCGTGTCGGCCAACCAGCCCTTCTCCTTCAGGTGTTTTGCAAAGTCGGCGAGGAACGGCGCCCAGTAGTCCTCGTACGCCTTCGACCCTGGCTTGACGCGCATCGTCCGTTTTTTCTTCCCTGGCTCGTCCCACCAGATGCGCCCTTCGTCCCACGGACAGATCGAGTAGCACGCGATGCCCGGCCCCAGCCCGCAGGAACGGGCGAACGCCACGTAGTCGTCGAAAATGGAGTAGTCGAAGGACCATGAACCGTCCTCGGCCTTGATGTGACGCACCATCGTGTCGTATCCGTCGCAGCACTGGTGGCTCCACGGGAAGCGGACGATGGTCGTCGTGATGACTTTCTGTCCGAGAGACGCAAGCTCCGTCCACAGCGGGCGCATCGCGTCGTAGTGCTCCTTCGAGAACGGCGTCGTCTGGCTGCACCGCGCAACGGCCCACGGATGCTGCCAGAGGTCGAGACGATAGCTGCGCTCCCTGACAGGCGTGATCGCACGATCCAAGACCTTGACGCGGAGATCGCCGAACGCGTGGACCCCCGTCTTCGCGTCGCGCGGAACCTTCACCTGCACGACACGCGAAGTCGCCGCCACGTCGCCCCACACGACGCGATCAAGCGCGTTCGACACCTCTTTCTGCCAGATCTTGGGCGCCTGGCTGTAGCTGACGGACTTGAGCGCACCGACCTTCACCTCAAAGCCGTCGCGCGCCTCCAATAATATCTTCTCGCCGTCCGGGAGAAACGCATTCACCGTCTCGCCCTTCCACGCGACAAGATCAATCGCCGAGGCCGGAACCACAGCCCCAAGCGACACAAAGAGAAATGACCACGCTTTCATTTGCCCGCCTTTCTTTGCGTTTATTGTACCATTTCGGCAGACTTTCCGCAAGAAGAGTTGAGTTTCAGAGTTCTCGCAAAGCGGTCAAGCACCGTGAACGAGGGGTTCCCGCCCAAGGGATCAGGCACGACGTTCCGACGAACTGTCGCCGCGGAGCCAGGCGAGGACCGGCTCGACGGGAAGGCCCATGATGTTCTCATAGCTGCCGGTATAGGATTCGACGATCAGGTCGCCCGACTCGTCAATGTCGTACGCGCCCGCCCGGTCGAGCGGGTTCACGCGGCGGATGTACTCGGCGATCGCATCCTCGGAGAGCGCACGGAACTTCACGTCGGAACAGACGACCTCGGACTCGATCTTCCCGCCAGGACGCGCGAACGCGACACCCGTGAACACCGTGTGGACGTTCCCCGAAAGCTCGCGCAGAAACTCCGCCGCCTCCTCCGCGTCGCGCGGCTTGCCGTAGATCTTCCCGCCAAACCACACGATCGTGTCCGCGGCGAGGATATACGCTCCGGGACGCAGCACGCGCGCCGCCTTGAGCTTGAGGGCGGCGTTCGCCGTCACCGTGCGGCGCGGCGCGTACGGTATCGACACCTCGCGCGCCTCCGTCGAGAACACCTCGAACGCGAAACCGAGGTCGGAGAGTATCTTCGCGCGGCGCGGCGACTTCGACGCCAGCACAAGAGATGACGAGTTGTCTGCTCGGACTGACATGGTTGAATGGTGAGGTGTATCGCGTGGAATCCGACCATCTTGCATCTGCAATATTCCCAAGCCCGTTAGGCGTTTTTGCAGCAGAATTATACCATATAATCCCTGCGAAAATCAACGACAGGAAGGCCTGCGCAAGAAAACATTGAGATTTCGTCCGCACCGAAATCTCATTTCTGCCGCCGCATCCAACACCTTGCGAAGATGAATCGCGGTATCTTCAATTGTACTGGGGACAGGCCCCGTGCATTCTTGCAACCTCCATTATTCGCCGAAGAGACGGAGGCTCTTCCCATCGACCGCGCGGACGTCGATCCCCTTCTTGACCGCCTCTGCCGCCGCCGCGCCCGCGCCCACGCCGGTCGCCATCGCGTTCCCCATCACGCGGCAGCTCGCCAGCGCCTCGTGCGTCGCGCTGATGCAGCGTCCACAGAAGAGAAGCCCGTCTATCTTCTTCGGAACCAGCGCACCATACGGAATGTCGTAGGGCTTGACGCGCCTCGCTCCGCCCGTGACCGCCTTGTCGTGCCCGTCGGCCTGTCCCGCGCCGGCGGGGTTGTGTATGTCGATCACAAAGGAGCACCTGCGGGCTACGGCATCTTCGCGCCTGCGCCCCGAAAGGACGTCCTCGGTCGTGAGCCTGTCAACGCCCTCGAAGCGGCGCGTCTCGCGCACCCCGACGACCGCGGGCATTTCCGCGATGCGGGCGTTTTCATACCCCGGCAGGTGGCGGCGCATGACATCGACGACCTGCGCGGCCTGCCGTCGCGCGGCGATCTCCGCCTTCGTAAGGTCTGCGGAGCGCGAACCGTAGAGGCCGTTCACCTGCGTGGCGTTCACCACGTTGACGTTCTTCTCGCGTCCTGGATAGAGGCGGATCACGCCGACCTCAGGCGGGAGGTTCCCCGCCTTGATCTCCTCCTGCACGATGTCCTCCCACGAGCGTCCATTGACGCGGCAGTTCCTCGAACGCGCATGCTCCTCCGAAACGCAGATGAAGCGCTTTGCGGGGTCGAACCCGCCCACGGTGAACATGATGCTCATCGGCTGCACAAGCCCGTCGCCCGCCCTCCCCTCTTCGTAGGGGACTCCCGCCGCCGCCGCGACGACGCCGTTGCCCGTCGCGTCGATCACGACCTTGGCCTTGAACACCTTCTCCCCCTCGACGCATTGGACGCGAAGCCCGGTCACGCGCGCATCCTCCATCACCGGCCCCAGCACGTGCGCGTGGAGCATCACGTCGGCGCCGACCTCTTTCAAGAGGTCGTACGCCCTGACGTCGGCCATGTGGAAATCGACGCTGCCGCCGAAGCCCACCTTCGCGGCGATCTCGCGCACGACGGGGCTGTCCGTCGCGAACGAGAACGGACTCACCATCGCCGATACGGCCATGCCGCCAAGCCGCCCGCCCTTTTCGAGGACAAGCGTCCTCGCGCCGCGCTTCGCGGCCATGTAGCCCGCGCCGATTCCGGCGGGGCCGCCGCCCGCCACGATCACGTCGTAG
>CADCPA010000113.1 GCA_902803135.1 uncultured bacterium | reverse complement strand
GCCGCCGCGGCGCCGAGGTTCTTCGCGACCTCGAGGTTGGCCTTCTGCTCCTTGATCGAGGAGGCGGAGGCGAGCGTGTTGCCGGCCGCGTCGTCGATGAACTGCACGTACATGTGCTTGTTCGTGATGCAGAGCGACATGCGCGGCTTTCCCGCGGTGCCGATCACGCGCTGACGGAGGCGCTGGTGGCGCTTTGCACGCTGGTCTTTACGGTTGAAACTCATTCTGATTTCTCCGATTCAGGCAGCCCTTGGATTAGGCCACCTTCTTGCCCTGTTTACGGCGAATGTGTTCGCCTTCGTACTTGATGCCCTTGCCCTTGTAGGGTTCGGCCGGGTAGAAGCTGCGGATGCGGGCCGCGGCTTCGCCCACCTTGGTCTTGTCGATGCCCGTGATCGTCACGAGGAGACCGTCGTTTTCGACGGTCACCTTGAGGCCATCCGTGATCTCGAAGAGCTTCGGGGAGGCAAAACCGAGCGAGAGCGCGAGCGTCGTGCCCTGGAGGGTGGCCTTGAAGCCGGTGCCCTCGATGGTGAGCTTCTTCGTGTAGCCTTCCGCAACGCCCTTGACCATGTTGTTGATGAGCGCGCGGGCGAGGCCGTGGAAGTTGCCGAGCGTCTTGTCGTTCGCGCAGGAGACGAAGACCTTGCCGTCCTTGACTTCCGCGGTGATGCCGTCGTGCATGACGTACGACAGCTCGCCAAGCTTGCCCTTGACGGTGACCTTCTGACCTTCGACCGTGGCGGTGACGCCAGCGAGAAGGGCGACGGGTTCTTTACCGATACGAGACATTGTTCAGGCTCCTTACCAAACGGTGCAGATGAGTTCGCCGCCCAGCTTCTGCTGCTTGGCTTCGACGCCGCTCATCACGCCCTTCGACGTGGAGAGCACCGCGAGACCCATGCCGTCGAGGACGGCGGGGATCTCGGAGCACGCGACGAACTTGCGCAGGCCGGGCTTCGACTGGCGCTGAAGACCGCGGATGGCCGGCTCGGCCTTGTCCGAATACTTCAGCGTGATGACGAGCTTCTTCGGGAATTCGGAGGTCGTGAAGGCGTCCTGGATGTAACCGGCAGCCTTCATCACCTTCGCGATTTCAGCCTTGATGTTCGAGGCCGGAACGGCGACCTGCACGAGGCGGGCTTTGAGGCCGTTGCGGATCGACACCAGCATGTCGGAAATGGGATCGATGATCATTTCTTCAGTTCCTTTCCGTTACCACGAGGCCTTCGCGACGCCGGGGATGAGACCGTTCACGGCGAGTTCGCGGAAGCACAGACGGCAGACGCCGAACTTGCGCATATAGGCGTGACGACGGCCGCAGAGCTTGCAGCGGTTATAGGCGCGGACGCCGAACTTGGGCGTGCGCTTCGCCTTTTCCATGAGGCATTTCTTGGCCATTGCTTAGTTCCTTCCCGCGAACGGCATGCCGAGAGCCACGAGGAACTCCTTGGCCGCCTTATTGTCCTGAGCGGTCGTGACGAACGTCACGTCCATGCCGGAGTTCGGACCCGTCACTTCCACGATTTCCGGGAAGATCGAGTGGTCCTTGAGACCCAGCGTGTAGTTGCCGCGGCCGTCGAAGCCACGGTTCGGGATGCCGCGGAAGTCGCGGATGCGCGGAAGCGCGACGTTGATGAGGCGCTCGCAGAATTCCCACATGCGGTCGCCGCGGAGGGTGACCTTCGCGCCGATGACCATGCCTTCGCGCAGCTTGAAGTTCGAGATGGACTTCTTGGCCTTGCAGAGCATGGGCTTCTGGCCGGTGATCGCCGCGAGGTCGTCCACGAGGGACTTCTGCTCGTCCTTGGAGACGATGCCAAAGCCCATGTTCAGGACGACCTTCTGGAGGCGGGGAACGAGCATCTTGTTCGTCGTCCCGAGCTTCGCCTCGAGTTCGGCGATGATGCGCGAATTGTATTCTTCTTTCAGCTTCGGCATGATCAAGCTCCCTTGGTCCACTTGAAGTCCACGGTCTTGCCGGAAGACTTGAGCGCGAGCGCCTTCTTGCCGTCCTTTTCGACGGTCTTGACGCGGCTGCCCTTCTTCGCCTCGGCGTCGTACGGCATCAGCTTGCACAGCGGAATCGGGAATTCCATTTCCACGAGACCGCCCTGCGTACGCTCGGTACGGCGGACGGCCTTCTTGTGCTTGTTGAGGCCCTCGACAATCGCGGTGCCTTCCTTGCGGTTGACGCTCTTGACGGTACCGGTACGGCCGGCATCGTTGCCGTGAGTGACGATCACGGTGTCGTTCTTGCGAATACGTGCGATACTCATGATACGCTCCTCTTAGACCACTTCCGGGGCCATGGACAGGATTTTCATGTAGTTCTTCTC
>CADCPA010000112.1 GCA_902803135.1 uncultured bacterium | reverse complement strand
TGCTTCCGCATACGGCGGGTTGATGTAGATGACGAGCCGCTTGCGCTTGTCAGGATCGTTGATGATATCGCGGAGGCCCTGTGGAAGTTTGTCGAAGGGATCGTTGAGAAAGTCGAATTGGAAAATGTGCGAGTCGAGGAGGTTTGCGCCAAGCGAAACGCGCTGGTGCATCGCGTCGACGTCGGCCAAGTCGAGGGTGGACGCCCACACGTTGTACTTGTTCGTAAGTCCCACGAGCAGGTTCCCCGTGCCGGCGCAGCAGTCCCACACGTAATGGTCGTCCTGCCAGTTCTCGCCGAGGGCGGCGGCGAGGTAGTCCTGCGAGAGCGACACCCACTTCTGCGGGGTGAAGAAGGAACCCTTGCGCTCGCGCACGTCCTGCGGCACGAGAAGGTCGCGGCGGTTGACGATGTAGTTCCAGTATTCCTTCCGCGGCGGTCGCTTGTAGCGGTTCCAGAAGAGACGGTGCGCCTTCTGTCCATCGGAGAAGGAGATTTCGGAAAAGAGCTGGAAGCCAAGCGCGTCGGTACCGCGTGCCTGGCGGTAGTGGTCGTTCATCAAGAGCACGTTCAGCTGGCTCGTGACGGCGGCGTTGTCGGACGAGAAGATGTCGGCGAGGAAGAAGTCGGCGTCGAGGATGCCGTTCTTCTTGGCGGCGGCCCAGTCCGGCATAAGGATGGTGGGCATCACGGACTCACGCCAGCGCTGGTAGATGTGGGTGAAGTTGTTCTTGGTGATCTGGACGGCGGCTGAGGACAGCCGCCCTCCCGTGTTGAGATTCGTCTTGATGAAGCGGCGCAGCTCCGCCTCGTCCTTCGCGAAGTCAAACTCGAGCGTGGCGGATTCAAGGATGCGGACGACGCGCTGGTAGAGATCACCGAACTCGCGCGTCTCGTGGTCGGACGGGGCAACATTCCAGTTGAAGTCGTTCTGGTAGAAGATCTCCACCACCTCAGAGTAGGGGATGAACGCAATCTGGGCGGCGTTGAAGGCGGCAAGGTACTTGGGCGGAAGATGGCGGTCGAACGTGCGCTCCTTGCCGATGGTGAGGATGAGTTGGACGAGTGCAAAGTCGAGCGGCGCGTCCACGCCCCGCTTCGCCTCTGCCCACAGCACGCTTTCGGCGTCGCACAGGGGAAGGTCGGTGGCGGGAACGGCTGCACAGAAATCAACCTTTCCAAGAATGCGCAAACAGTCAAATGCACCAAACCAGTCGGCGGCAACTCTGTTCTTCAGCTCTTCCTCAAGGATGGACGAAGGGTATTTCGCTGTCGCGCTCATTGAGACAGGATTCATCAAGCGTCATTAAAGCTTCCAGCCGTTATGGTGCTTCACCTCGGCGAGACGGTTCGCGTCGGCGTTGTCGGTGAAGCGCTCGGCGGCGGGATCCCACTTGAGGGACGCCACGCCCAGGCGCTCGCAGATGTTGGCCATGTGCGCGATCGTGATCGAGCGGTGGCCCACCGAGCAGGGGCACGCCGTGCGCCCGCCCGAGTAGACCGCGTCGATGAAGTCCATCTCGTGCGACACGCCCGCGCGCGGACGGTACAGCTTCGTGTCGCTTCCCTTCAGGTCGCTCTTCTCGTTCCACTTGCGCAGATGCTCGGGCTTGTCGAGATGGCCGCGCGAGACGAAAAGGTCGCCCTTCTCGCCGTGGAACCTGAGGCCGTTCGGGAATTTGTTCGAGACGTGCGCGCGAAAGCCGCTCGCGTAAACGACGTCGAAGGAGTAGTTCGCGGCCCAGTCGAAGATGCGGTCATTGGGATCGCGGTCGTGCGTCATGTTCTCGATCGCCACGGGGCCGCTCGAATCCATCCCCAGCGCCCACTGGAGGATGTCGAGGTGGTGGGCGCCCCAGTCGGTGATCATGCCGCCGCCCGTGCGCGAGTTCCAGCGCCAGCACATCGGGTCGTGGATGCCCTGGATGAACTTGTTGCCTTCCCAGTGCTCGGCGGGGCCCTGCCACATGTCCCACATCCCCTCGGGCGTGAAGTAGCCCGGCACCGGCGACAGATCGCGGCCGACCGATTTCTCATGGCCGTACATTCCCTTGTTCCCGCCCGGCAAGCCCACGTCGCACGACATGCATCGACCGAGGTAGCCGCTCGCCACCAGCTCGCACGCCACGCGGAACTCGCTGGAACTGCGCTGCTGCGAGCCCACCTGGAACGTGACGCCCGTCTCCTTCGCGACGCGCACCATCTCCTTGCCCTCGGAGATGCCCAGCGACATCGGCTTCTGGCAATAGACGTGCTTGCCGGCCTTCATCGCGAGCACGGACTGCAGTGCGTGCCAGTGGTCGGGCGTCGCGATCAGGACGGCGTCGATCGTGGGATCGGCAATCACCTCGCGGAAGTCCGCCACCATCTTGCAGTCCGTGTTCTTGTAGAACGCATCGACCTGCGCCTTCGCCGGGGCGCGCCCGCACGTCTTCTCGCTTTGGTAGCTGTACTTGCCCGCGCTCAGCACCGGGTCGCACACAACTGTCACCTGCACGCGCGGATCCTGGAGGAACACGCCCATGTTCGCGAAGCCCTGCGTGCCGCAGCCGATCACCGCGAGGTTCACGCGGTTGGAGGCCGAAGGACGGCGCGGGGCCGCAGCCGCGATGGTGAACGTCTCCGCGCACGAAGCGCCCAGAAACGGAGCCGCGCCCGCCGTCGCAAGGGCGGACTTCATGAAATCTCTTCTTGTCAACATTGCCGAAACTCCTTTTAGTTTTAGGTTGACTCGACCGTTCCGATCAAATCTTTCACCGCGGCGACGCCGTGGCGTCCACAGTAGTCGGCGATGCCGGCGGCCACGCGCGCGGCCGCGCCCGGATCGGTGAACGTCGCCGTGCCCACGGCCACCGCCGTCGCGCCGGCGAGGATCAGCTCGATCGCGTCCTTCGCCTCGTACACGCCGCCCATCGCGAGGATCGGCAGCTTCGTGCAGCGATGCACGTCGTAGACGGCCTTCACCGCCACCGGGTGCACGCAGCGGCCCGAAAGCCCGCCCGTGCGGTTGCCGAGCACGGGACGGCGCGTCTCGATGTCGATGACCATCGCGGGAATCGTGTTGATGAGCGCCAGCGCGTCCGCACCGCCCGCCTCGCAGGCCGCGACGTAGGGACGGAAATCCGGCACGTTCGGCGCCAGTTTCACGATGAGCGGCAGCTTCACGGCGCCGCGCACGGCCGAGACGACCTTCTCGAGCACCGCGGGGTCCTGTCCGAAGGTATGGCCGCCCTCCTTGACGTTCGGGCAGCTCACATTCATCTCGACGGCGCCGATCGGGCTCCCCGCCACGGCCGCCGCCTCGGAGAGGCGCTTCGCCACGGCGGCATATTCCTCGACGGAACCGCCCCAGATGTTGACGATCATCGGCGGCACGTTGTCCGTACCATAGGCTGCCGCGACCGTCTCGACGTAGTTCGGCACATAGTACTCGACGAAGGCTTCGACGCCGGGGCCCTGGAGTCCGATGGCGTTCACCAAACCGCCGACCACCTCCACGTGGCGCGGCATCGGATTGCCCGGCCACGGATCGAGCCGCACGCCTTTGACCGTCACGGCGCCCAGCTGCGCATAGTCCAGCGCACCCACGTACTCGGGCCCGTACCCGAACGTGCCGCTCGCCGTCGCGACGGGCGTGCGCATCTTCAGTCCACCTAAATTGACACTCAGATCCATAGCACCTCAAGCTCCTACCACACGATGTCCGCCGCCGCGAAGACCGGACCGTTGACGCAGCAGCGGGCGTTGTAGACCTCGCCGTTCGGCAGCTTGATCTTCTGGATGCAGGCAAAGCACCCGCCGACGCCGCACACCATGTGGCGGTCCATCGAAATCCAGCCGGGACGGCCCGTGCCGACCGCACGCTGGGCCACGGCTTTCAGCAGACCGTCGGGGCCGCAGGTGAAGAGTTCGAACGCACCGCCCGTCTGACGCAGCTCGATGAGCGCGTCGTCGAGCGGGTCCGTCACGAAACCCTTCGCGCCCGCGCTGCCGTCGTTCGTCGCCGTCCGCACATCTACGCCCAGCGCCGCAAAGCGGTCGAGCGCGAGGAGGTCGTCCTTGGTCCGTCCGCCCACGAAGAGAATCGGCTTGTGGCCCGCGGCGACGAGCCGCGTCGCGAGGAAGTGGAGCGGCGCGACGCCGTAGCCGCCGCCGACGAGCAGCGGGGTGCCCGTGCAGGCCACGGGGAAGCCATGGCCGAGCGGCCCCAGCACCATCACCTTGCCGCCCGGCACTTCGCGCGCGAGCGCCGCCGTGCCGCGGCCGACGATCTTGTACATCACCGTCACCGTGCCGGCGGCGGGATCGGCATCGAACACCGAGAACGGACGCCGCAACGCGCTTGACTCGAGCGAGGGCACTTTCACATGCACAAACTGGCCCGGCGCCAACGCCGCCGCCAACTTCGGCGCCGCGACGACGAGGAACCGGTAGCCGGGTCCCGCCGCCTCGTGTGAAACGATTGTCGTCTCTTCGTCTATCAGCATTTCCGCATCCTTCTCAAAAGACAATTCAAGGGCTTTCGGTCCTCGGTAGAATATTAACAGAACGCCGAACCGCCGTCAATCGCAAATAATCGTGTCACGCGCCCCCGGACGCCGCATACTATCAGACAGACAAGGAGAACGACGAACATGAAGATCAAATCAATTGCCCTGGGTACGACGCTGCTGCTTCTGGCCGCCGCCTGCCTGTGGACCTGCCGGACGCCCGAGACCGCCGAGGCGAAGGACGTTGTAACGGACGCCCGGGCGACAACGAAGAAGCGGTTGAGCCGCCATGGGAAGAAAACGGAGACTGCCAAGGCCGCCGTCCAAGACGCGCTTCGAAACGTGACGATCGCGAAGAAGCCGCGCAGCTGGCTCGGACGCTCCGACCCCGACCGCATGTATGCACACCTCAAGGGGAAAGACCGTACGCTCGCCGAACAGCTGCAGCGCGGCCTTGACGAAGCCGACTTCAAGAACGTCGCGGCCGCGGCCGACGCAGCCGCGAACTCGAAGAATCCCGAAGTGCGCGAACTCGCCGTGGACGCCCTCGGCTGGTTCGGCGCCGAGGCGCTCCCCGAACTGACCGTCTGGATGGCGGACCCCGACGAAGACGTCGCCCAGGCCGCCATGAACCAGTGGGAGCAGGGGCTGACGGAGATCGCCTCCGCCGAGGACCGCCTTTCGATCACCGCCGCCGCGCTGGGCACGCTCACCGACCGCGAGGCCCTCGAATCCCTCGCCGGACAGTTCTCCATCGCCGCAACCGAATTCATCGACGAGGTCGACGAGGACGAACAGGCGGACGAAGCGCGCGAGCGCCGCATCGCCGTCGTGCAGACGCTCTACGATCTCATTGAAAACGGCAACGACGTGCAGTCCGCCCAGGCCATGGAGACCTACAGCGACATTACCGGCTTCGCGTGGCACGGCGCCGACGAGGCTGAACGCTACCTGCAGAATCCCGACGACTACGACGACGAACCAACCGCCTGACGGCGCGATTGATTTGGCGGCGGCGCTCCGTTGTGGTATAATCTTCCCGTTGCCAAGTTCAACATCGAGGAGGAATGAACATGAAACGGACCGTTTTCGCCCTTGCCTGCGTTCTGGCCGCCGCCGTGCCGGTCGCCGCCGCCGACCTTGCGCTCGCCGTCCGCGGCCAGCCCGCGGCCTACACGATCGTCACGCCCGTCCGGGCGAGCGCGTGCGAGAACTACGCCGCTGAAGAACTTCAGCGATTTGTCGAGCAGGTCGCCGGCGTGAAGCTCGCCCGCACGACGGACGCGAACCCGCTCCCCGCACACGCGATTCTGGTCGGCGAGACGAAGCACTCCCGCGAGCTGCTCCAAGACGCGACCTTCGATCCGAAGTCGCTGGGCGAGGACGGATTCCGGCTCGCCGCGCGTCCGCCCCACCTCGTCGTCTACGGCTCCGCGAAACGCGGCGCCCTCTACGGCGTCTACGAGCTGCTCGAGACCTACGCGGGCTGCAAGTGGTACGCCTCCTGGCACAGCGTCATCCCGACAAAGGAGCGCGTCAGCGTGCCGGACACGCTCGACGACACGCAGAAGCCCGCCCTGCTGATGCGCCAGCCGTTCTGGTACGACTACAACACGCACCGCGACTTCGCCGCCCGGCTGCGCGTGAACGGCTACAACCACACGGCCGACGACGTGGACGCGAAGTTCGGCGGCGACTCCTTCCGCTTCGGCGGCGGGCTCGGCAGCTGCCATACCTTCAACGTGCTCGTGCCGCCGGAGGAGTTTTTCGATTCGCATCCCGAGTACTTCAGCCTCATCAAGGGCAAGCGCCTCAAACATCCCTCGCAGCTCTGCCTCACGAACCCCGAGGTGCTCGACCTCGTCGTGGCGCGCGTGCTCGCGCGCATCCGCCAGGACCCGGGCGCGAAATTCTACGGCGTGAGCCAGAACGACTGGTACAACTACTGCGAATGCGAAGCCTGCGCCGCAATCGACGCGGAGGAGGAAAGCCACGCCGGCACGATGGTGCGCTTCATCAACGCCGTCGCCGAACGCGTGGAGAAGGAATTCCCCGACGCCGTCATCGAAACGCTCGCCTACCAGTACACGCGCAAGCCGCCGAAGAAGACGAGGCTCCGTCATAACGTGGTGCCGTGCCTCTGCACGATCGAATGCGACTTCGCCCGCGCGATTCCCGAAAGCCCCTTCGCCTCCAACATCGCCTTCCGCGACGACATCGCCGGCTGGAAGACCCAGACCGACCAGCTCTACGTATGGGACTACACGACGGACTTCGGCCACTACACGCTGCCCTTCCCCAACGTGCTCGCCCTCCAGGGCAACATCAAATTCTTCCGCGACAACAACGTCAAGGAACTCTTTGAACAAGGCGCCTATCAGGGTCGCCACGGCGACTTCGCCGAACTCAAGGGCTGGCTTCTCGCCAAGCTCATGTGGAATCCCGACCAGCCGCTCGAGCCGCTCCTCGCCGATTTCTTCAACGGCTACTACGGCAGGGGTGCCCCCTTCGTACGCGCCTACTTCGACGAGCTGCACGCCCGCCAGCTCGCCTGGAGCGCCGACCCCAAGCAGCCGCTCCGCATCTTCGACGGCGTCAACAACAAGGCGCTGCCCGACGACTTCCTCGTGAAGGCCGCCGGACTCTGGGACCAGGCGATCGCGGCGACGAAGGACGATTCCGCCACCTCCTACAACGTGCGGATGGGCGCCTTCGCCGTCGACTACGCCCGCTTCATGCGCGCCCAGGCGAAGCGCGACCTCGTGCTCTGGGCCGATTCGTCCGAACCGCCCGCAGATGCCTCGGGCGAAGCGGAGAAGCGTCGTCTGGCCCAGTCGCTGCTCGCCCGCTTCGACGAGGCGAAGGACATCCGCCTTGCCGAATCGGCGGGCGAATCCAACCGCCGCGTGCAGAGTTGGCGTGACCTGCTCGCCGCACCGCCCGCCCCGCCGCTCAGGGCACAGCCCGAAGGCGGCGTCTTGGAGGAGAAGGTGCTGCAGCTCGCGCGCCCGGGTCGGTGGGGCGCCTTTGTCGACGACCCCGCCGCCTCCGACGGCCGGGCGCTCAAACTGTTCAATTCGCACTTCGAATGGTGCACGACGTTCCCGCTCGCGCGCATCCACTTCGCCCCCGGGCACACGTACCGCATCCGTGTGCGCCTGCGCGTCGAGACGGCAAGCGAGGGCGAAGCCTTCTGGGCCGGCGTCTACAACTACAGCGAAGCCAAGGGCCGCGGCGGCATTGAACCGAAGACGTCCCAAACGCCGTCAACCTACACCTGGTACGACGTCTGCACGCTCGAACCGCGCGAAGGCGACACGTTCTGGATCGGCCCCGGCCGCTTCAACGCCGACGGCAAGAGCCCGATCAAGGCCGTCTACATCGATCAGATCGACGTACGCCCGGCGGAGTGAGGGCGTGGGTCATTTCGACCGCCGGCCGCTCACCTCAGAATGACCGTCGTGCCGGAACCGAGGGGATTGTAGAGGATGAGCGTGTCGTTTGACACGCGCAGCTTCAACGCCCGGGCATAGCGGGCGGCGGCGGCCTCGGTGAGCGCGTCGCAGGTGACCGTGACGGGAAGTTCCCGGGCCTTCTCCTGCGTGAGGCCGCAGGCCGGACCGATCACGAGCTTTTCGAACACGGGATACGTCGTGAAGCGGCAGTCGACGCCGCCGAGTTCCGTGAACATGTCCGCGCGCGCATCTTCGCCGTAGGCCGGCGCCGACGGCGCACGGCCATCGCCCGACACGCCGAGACGACCGCCGAGGAAGCGATAGGCGCCCACAAGGCGGCCGGGACCGAACACCGTTCCGTAGACCGGGCAGAACGCATTCGGATAAACCTCCGGTGGAAAGGCGCTGCCGTTCCGAAGCTCCGAACCCGCCCCCAGCACGACGTCGCCGAAGAGGCCCGGCACCGCGAGATTGTCGAGGCTCCGGATCGTGAAGTCGAATGTGCCTTCGTCGAACGGCACGGTTTCACCGCCCGGCAGCGCGACGAGGATCGCACCCGCCTGATCCAGCGGACCGAAATGCCCCGAACCGTCGTTCGTGCGGAGTTCGAAGTCATGCCACCCCTCCGCAGCCGTATACGTCACCTGCGGCTTCGCCCCCGAGTCCTTTACCTGAAGCACCTGCTCGCCGTCGATCTTCAGGTTCAGCTGGTCGTCGTAGCGACCCGTGAGCGTCCACATGCCCGCCTGGTCCGCCGACACGTAGAAGCGGCCGGTGAACATGTTGAGATGCGAATTGAAGAGCGAATTCTCGCTGTCTTCGCCATAGTGGTTGATACCCTTGAGCGTGTTCGTCGTCGCGACCTCCTCCCAGGCATCGAACGTGAGCCACGTGTTGCCGTCGTTGGAGTTGCGATGGCTCAGCCAGAACGTCGACAGCGGGCTCATCTCAAGCGTCGAGGTGTCGAAACGGTTGTAGGAGGAGGCCTTCAACGGGTCTGCGGGCGCCACGGTCGACCAGCCGAGCGCCATCGTCCCCCAATCCGCATGCGTCGGTCCTTGCTTGCCCGTGTTGTCCCAGGCGACGGCGCGGAACGAATGCCAACCCGCCGTCAGGTCGGTCGAGGCGCTCGTCGGCGTGCCGGACTCCACCGTCTCCAGCACAGGCTCGCCATCGATTTCCAGCAACAGGCGGTCGTCGTAGACGCCGCCGAAATACCATGTGCCCGCCTGTTCGGGCGCCACGCGGAACTTGCCGCGGTACAGATACCCGACCGTCGACATCGGCGCCGTGTCGGACCTCTGATGCAGCATCTTCAAATGCGTCACGAAGTTCGGATACTCGGCCGTGTAGGCCTTGGCGACGTTCCAGTCCGCCGTCTGCACGACCGCAAACTCGACGGCGCGCGTACCGCCGCCGCCGATGTTGAGCTGCACCAGCGCATCCGTTCCCAGCGTCAACCCCTTGCGGAACGCGCTCGCACCGCTGAGGTTCACGAGGTTCGCCCCCGCCTCGCCGCGCGGCACGTCGATCGTCCAGCGACCGTCCACCGCGTTCTGCCAGCGGCTGTCGGTGGTAAACGGGCCGGCACCGACGACATGCACGTCGGACTTGCCCTGCAACGCGCCGCCGACAAAACTGTACGTACCGAGGTCGAGCGTCACTTCGCCCGCCGCATCGCGGCCCCAGGCAATGGTCGGACGGAACGCGTCGCTGCCAAGATTGCCCACGAGCTCCACACGGCCCGAGCCAAAGTCCACCTGCGGCGAAGTCGGCACCGCCGGCGCGGTGAACGTGCCGCCGACGGCCACCGTGCCGCCCGACAGCACAAACCCTTCCGCCTCGAAGGACGTACGGCCGAGAAGCGTCCACGAGCCGCCCTCATCCAGCTTCCAGCCCTTCACGCGCGCACCGGAGAACGTACCCGTACCGGTGATTTCGCCCGTGAAAGTCACCCTGTCGCCCGTGACTTCCACGATGCCGTTGTTCTCGATCGGTCCCGTATGCGTAATCGGGCCCTTCATCTTCAGCGTCAGGCCCGCCGGCACGACGATCCTGCCCGTCGAGGTAATCTCCCCGTTTCCGCTGCTGAACGTGCCGCCGCCTTCACCGACGGTGATGTCGAAGTCGACGGAATGCGTCAGCGCATAGCCGTAGAACACGCCGCCGTTCTTCAGCGTGAGGCCGTTCGGACAGCGCAGCACCGTCGTCGCATCGATCGTCATGATGCCGGCGTCGACCACCACGCGGCCGATCGTGGCGTTCGGGCAGTTGTTGAGGTTGAAACCCCAGTTCGACTGAGGATCCTGGCCCGTCACCGTCAGCGTGGCCGTGTCGGGGCCTTCGAACACCATGTCGGCGGCCACCTTGCCGTTGACCGAGCGGTCCAGCGGACGCAGGTCGAGACGGCCCGGGCCGCCGATCGTCGTATCGCCCGTCAGGTGGAGCTCGCTGAGCAGATACGGCGTCGGCGACGCGGCAAGCGTCGAATTGCGCAGCGCGCCCAGCCCGTCGGGCCCCGCACCACACAGCCAGATGGACTTGGCATGGATCGACTCATTGGTGATCGTATCGCCGACCTGGTTGACGTCGAGCGCGCCGCCCTCGAGAATCGTCACCGGTCCGCCGCCGCCGAGCGTCGACGGCGTGAGATGTTCGCCCAGGCGCACCAGCGCGTTGGAAATGACGATCGGCTGGTAGGTCAGCACCGGACCGTCCAGCGTCACCGTGCCGCCGAGCACGGAGAAATTCCCGCTGCCCACGAGGCGGCCTTCGCCCGTCAACGTGTAGTCCTTCCCGCCCGTAAAGGTCAGATCGCCGACCAGCACGTCCGCCGGCACCGCCACGACGCCCGCACCGGCTTCCGTGCCGTCGAAATGCGCGGAGGAGAACGGCAGGAACGCGGCCGCCGCGCCGGCCGCATCCGTCCAGGCCACCGTCTCGCCGGACCAGACGGAATCTTCCGCCGGACGCCAGGTCAACGCCGCGGCTTCCGTATCGGACTCCGTCACCTCCCACACGACATCGCCGGCGGGCGTCACGCGCAGCACGCCGGCGACGGACGCATCGCCCGGCACCGAGACGCGCAGACGCTCGGCAATCGCCGTCTCCGCCGCCAGCCCCGTATCCGTGAAGAGCGTGAGGGAGAGTCCGCGCGGCAGCACCTCGTCGGACGTCAATTCAACGGCGACCACGCCCGCTTCGGGCAGAACCAGCTCGCCCTTCAGCGAACCCATCGCGTTCAACCGCAGCGTCGCGCCGGCCGCCGGCTCAAGCGCGGAACCGAGCGTATAGGTTCCGCAGTAGGCAGACAGATCGAACACGCCCGTGCCGACAACCTTCACGCGGCCGTCGCCCGCCACGGGGCCTTCAAACCGGATCGTGCGCGGCGTCGCGCCGTCGCGCGCGTCCGTCGTGTCGAGCGTGACGTCCCCGTCGATCTCCAGCAGATAGTAGGGCGACTGGGGGCCGGCTTGATACGTCCAGTCGGCAAACGCGCCCAACACGAGGCCATCCACCGTCTTGAAGTACCTGTTGTTCGTGATGGGGTTGAAGCCGCTCGTCACGAACAACCCGTCCTCGCCCACGTTGATGCGCGCGGCGTTCAGCGTCATCAGCTTGTCCGCGCCCTCGCCGATGCCGCGCGCGTTGACGACGCCGGTCGTGCCCTCCACAAACGGTATCGTGTTCCAGCCGAAGGCCCAGAGGTAGCCGACGTTGAGCGTGCCGCGCACGAGGAAATGGGGATTGAAGTCGCGCAGACAGACCGTCCCCACGTTCATGACGCCGCCCTCCTCGATCACGTATCGCACCTGGCAGTTGTGCAGATAGTTCGTGCCGGGGATGTTGAGAGTGGATCCGCCCGGCACCGTAAATGTCCAGTCGCTGTTTTCCGGTGGCTTCCAGCTCGTGCCTTCGTCTGTCGATTTCGTCAGCGTGTAGTTGCCGACGAACGTATTGGCCAGCTCGCATAGGCGGGCGGGCTCGGTGCCCGTGACACCGCCCGCGAAATCCACATTCGCGCTCGTGCAATAGAGGTTGATCTGATCGGCGAACGTGACGCCCAGGTTGAAGACGGGCATGATCGGCGCCTGGCTGCTGATGCCCGTCACGCCCGAAATCGCGTTGCCCGTGAACGTGAGGCCGCCCGTGCACGAGCCCTGGATGGTGATCGTGTTCGGCCGGAAATCCACGAGATCGTTCTCGACCGTCGTGGCGGACGTCAGGTTCTTGAACACCAGGTCCTCACCCCCCGTCGGCGTACGGTTGCAGAACCAGTTCGCCGCGGTCGAAAACTTGCCGTCGCCGCCGTGGCCGGTCCAGGTGAAGTCCGCCTCGCGGATCGTGAAGGCGAGCCGGCCGTCGTTCAACGAGAGATCGCCGACAACCCCCGCATCGCTCGCGTTGTACTTCGTCATCGCGTACCCGTCCAAGGTGCGCGACTTCGACGTATCGGTGATGAGGTTGTAGGTCGTGCCGGGTTCCGGCGACGTCGCATCTTCGAGGCGGAACCCGAAAGTCGCCGAGTCCTTGATCGTCCCCCACGAAGCGACCTTGAGCTGTCCCATCGTGCCCGTCTCGGCCTTTGCGAAAACGACATCGACGTTCGACTGGACGCGCGTCACCGTCAGATAGTTCGCCGTCACCTGTCCGCCCGCGATGCGCACCGTCACGGTGCCGGCCGTCTTGCTCTGGCCGATGTCGAACTTGCCGCGCACATCCACTTCGCCGCCTTCCAGCACGGTCAGGGTGCATGGCGAGCACAAGTCGAGCGACTGGGTCGTGTCCGAATCCGTCGTGCGGAGCGTCGCGTTCGACACGGTAATCGAACCGTAGCCGAAATCGAAGACCCGCCGTGCCGTCACCGAGGCGCCATCCTCGATGAACAGATGGCCGGAGTCGTCCAGCGTATTCGTATTGCGGCCGGCGCATATGTTGCCCGGCCCCGTCAGATCGGCCACGCATCCCGCGCCGACGAACCGGGTCTGGCGCAGGAAATCGGCCACGCCGGCCGCGCCTTGGAAGAAGATGCGTCCGCCGCCCGCCGCCGTCACGGCATTGCGGTAGGTCTTGCCGCCGTAGATCGTCTTGTCCTTCGTGGACGCGAAATGGACCGGGCAGGTGAATTCGACCGGATCGGCCTGCGACAATGCAAAGGGCGTGTCGCCCGACAGCGTGAGCTTGCCGCCCGTCAGCGTCCAGGCGCCCTTCGTGAAGGCGATCTGGTCCACCGTGATGCCCGCGTCCTGAATGGCGACCGTGCCGCCCGCTTCGGAATCGAAGACGGCGGTGTCGCCCGTGCCCGGCACGCCGTTCGCGCAGTCGCCCGTCCAGTTGTTCGGATCGTACCAGAAATTGTTGGCCGCACCGCCCGTCCACGTGCCCGTGCCTGCGAACAGCA
>CADCPA010000111.1 GCA_902803135.1 uncultured bacterium | reverse complement strand
TTTGACCATCACGGCCGATGACTCGTTAGAGTACAAGCGGGCGACTGACGTGTCGCGCGCAAGAGGATACGCCTACGGCGCAAAGGCGAAGGAATGTTTTTATGTGGTTGACCAAGATGGTAAGCCTGTACCTGGCGCGAGAATATTCGGCGAATTCGTAGGTGGCCCAGAGGTCAATGGATTAACTGACAAAAACGGTTTGTATATTGCAAAGGGGCGCTGCAAGGACTGGCTAAGTTATTCTTTCTTCAAAGAAGGTTACTATAAGACGCAGGGAGATATACAATACCTTGACACGACATCCTTTCCCGCAGTGGTCAACGGGAAATGGCAACCGTACGGCAGTTGGCGGCAAATAGTTCTGAAGAAAATAAAGAATCCTAAGAAGATGATTTGCCAAGATCTATATGATAAGAAGTTTTTTGGTCGTTACAAGTATCCGGCATTTGACAGATGGTTGGGGTTTGATTTAGCGCAGAAGGACTGGGTGCGTCCTTTTGGCGAAGGTTCTACTTCTGATGTGATGTTGCGATTTACGAGGGATGACAGTAAGAATGGTTATAGATCAATGGAGGTGTCGTTCACAAACACTCCTTTTGCTGGTGCCTATATTATGAACAAGGACTCTTTTTCTGAATTTAAGACTACATATATGGTTGATACTAACATGACGTTTAAGACTTATTATTTGTTTGATTATCAATATGCACCTATCGGGCGACACGATAATGTATTAAACAATGACCAGTACATGGTTTTTCGAATAAGGACAAGGGTAGATGAGGACGGAAATTTGATTTCCTCGCACTATGGACGGCTTATGGGGGGATGGGATTTTTTTGAGAGAGGAGGAATGTCTATGGCCAATGAATTCCTTAATCCCATACCGAACGACCTAAATCTTGAAGATGCCGAAACGGCAAGGAAGGCTGTTCTAGGCTACAAGCAGTTCCTTGAACAATTGCAGAAAGGGAAATAGCCTCGCGCGCGAGCAGGCGATCATGCATCCTCTCTTCACCCCGTTCAGGATACACGGCGACAAGATGCATTCACTTGATCCATACGACGGCTCGGACGAGAACGGCCAACACGGCGGCCTCTCCGGCAATGACGGGTTTGCATTCAGAGCATACTTGGCTCCTTATCGGGAAATATGCCTAAAAGGATTCGAGAATGCAGATTTCTCCACTCTGTGGCGCTTTCTTAGTCCAAATCCAGAGAAACCTGTTCTGGGGTTCTGGGGCTGACTCCTTGTTTTAAAAGAGGCAAGCAGAACGCTCGGAATTGTGGTATACTAAAAAATCATGTCGTCTGTCATGCCCAGCCTGCGTCTGTTCGGCCTCCGAATCCTGCTCGGACTCGGATGCCCGCTCTGGGCCGCCGGGTGGGTCGATCTGGACGTGACGCGTCCGCGGATCGGAAGCCCCCTCCAGGCGCAGGCGGCCGCATCGGAGGAACCGGCCCCGGCCTTCACCTGCACCTGGCGCCGCGCAGGGACGGACAAACGCTACGCCGCCGAGCCGGTCGCCACGACGGACAGCTACACGCCGACAACCGACGATCTGGAGCATTGGATCAAGTTTACAGCGACGCGGGCGGACGGCGAGACGTTCGAAAAGGAGTTCTTCTTTTCGCGCCTGCCGGTGTTCTATCTGACGACGGACGACGGTGCCGCCCCGTCGACGGCGAAGGAGCCCCACACGGGCCACCTCTTCGCCCAGGGCAACGAGCAGTGGAAGTCGCCGTACGACGGTGCGATGACGATCAAAACGCGCGGCAACACGACGCTCAACTATCCCAAGAAACCCTGGAAACTCAAGCTCGACAAGAAGACGAAGATGTTCGGCATCCCGAAGTCGAAGCACTGGGTGCTGCTGGCCAACTACAACGACCAGAGCATGTTGCGCAACCGGCTGGCCGCCGACTTCGCAAACGACATCGGATCCCTGGGCATGAAGTCCACCTGGGTCGAGTGCGTGCTCAACGGCCAATGGCAGGGGCTCTACCACTTCTGCGAGCAGATCCGCATCGACGAGAAACGCGTGGACATCCACGACTGGGAGGACGACGCGGAAGGCATCGCGCAGGCGTTCGCCCGGCTCCACGGTCTGACCGCGGACCAGGCGGACGAGCTTGAGGACCAGCTCTGCCAGGATTTCACCTGGGTGACGCGCGACAGCTTCTCCTACCATGACGCCTCGAACCAGGTGACGCGCGCCGGCAAGCCGTCCGAACTTTACGCGGACTATACGCAGGACATCTCCGGCGGCTATCTCTTCGAGTTCTCCGAAGAGTACGACGAGCGCGCGAAATTCAAGACGAAGTCCGGCGTTCTCTCGGTACGCACGATGTTCAACATGCCGGAGTTCGTCGACACGAACGCCCTGATGTTCAACTACTGCACCAACTACCTCCAGCACTACTGGGACGCCTGCACCTCGTACGACGGCTACTCGAAGGAGGATCGTCCGATCGCCGCCTACTGCGACTACGCCTCGATGGTCAACTACTGGCTCGTGATGGAAATGGTCGGCAACCGCGACGCCGTGCGCAAAAGCCGCTATGCGTACAAGGACCAGGGCGGCAAGCTCGTGTGGGGGCCGGTGTGGGATTTCGACTGGGGCATGGGCAGCATGCGCGTCGACGCCTCCGGCGAGGGCTGGAAATGCCAGGAGACGCGCGGCACGACGACGCAGCCGAATTCGGTCTTCAAGGAATGGACCGACCATCCCGAATTCTGCACGCGGCTCCAGACACGCTACTGGCAGGTGCGCGACCGGTTTGCGGCGATGCTCGGCGACCGGGGCCTCATCGCACAGTACACGAACTACCTCGCGGAGGCGGGCCACGCCAACTCGGCCAAGTGGGATCCGGACTACCATCTCGGCTCGGCCAGCTTCGAGGCCGACGTCGACCGTCTGGTGACATTCCTCACGACGCGCCTCGCCTGGCTCGACACCCAGTTCAAGGATGTGCCGACGTTGCTCGCGAGCGTGCAGCAGGACACGTGCACGCACTACTACACCGTCGACGCGCGGCGTCTGCCGCTGGCCTTCGAGGGGCGGACAGGCAACCGCACGATCTACCAGGGGAAATCTCTCCGCACCACCTTCCAGCCCGGTGGCACGTCCATGGTGAACGTCTCCATCTACGTCAACGGCGAACGCATCGTCACGCGGCTGCCGCGGAAGAACAATCTCATCGATGCGACAATCCCGGCCGAAGCGTTCACGGCGCCGCTCGGCGAGCCGAACTGCGTTTCCTTCGTCGGGTACAACAGTTCGGGTTCGGTCGTCGCGCGCAACTACGCACTCGTCACGGTCGTCTCGCCGGGCACGGTCTTGATGTTGCGGTAGAGGCCGGGGCGGCATTCGCCGCCCACACGGTCGTTGACACTAAAACCGCGCCCACGCAGGACGCCATCGCACACGCGACATTCACGTCGATTAGCGCAGATGGATGACCGTACCGGCGTTCAGCACGGCATAGAGAATGCCGTTGCGGATCACCAGATAGGCGGGTCCGCGGCTTTCCGTCTCCAGTTCGAAGTCCTCTTCGGCCACGCCGACGGCATCCGTCAGATCGGCCACCGCCACCATTCCCGCGAACTTCGGCAGATAGACTCGAATCTTCTCGTCCGCCGGCACGACCTTGCCCTTGAGCGCGACCAGGCCCGCACCGGGCGTCGGCACGATCACACCGAGTTTAAGCGTGCCTTCGGCGCTGCCGTTCGGTTCGAGCGCCACCGTCGAAGCGCCCTGCACGGTCAGGCGGTCCACCTGCACGACGTAGGGCGTGTTCGCGCCGCCGTTCGCGCGCAGCGTCAGTGCGGCATCGGGCTTGACGATCAGGTTGCCGAACTCGGCCGTGTCGGACGACGCCACGGGGTTCTCGACGGCGACGACGGAGACGCCGCTCGCCTGGACGCCCGCATAGCCGTTCGCGGAAACGTCCTCGCCCTCGAAGGCGAGGCCGTAGATCCACTGCGACGCATTCAAGCCGCCCGTGCCGCCCGACACGCCGAGGTAGACCCAAGACGTGCCGAAGTACGCGGAGAGGTTGACGTCCGCAGAACGCTCGAAGACCTTGTCGTCCTGTACCAGGCGGAGCTTCAGCGTCTTCCTGTCGTAGGAAATCGTGACGGCCGTGTCATGCCCGTAGAGGTCGATGCCGGTATCCTTCAGCGAATGGGTGGCCTGCACGCTCGCATTCTTGATGAATTCCACCCGCTGTTCGTTGTAGATGTTGAACGCCCAGCCCACGCAGGTGGAGAACTTCGGATCGTCGCCGCCCAAGAAGCCGCGCGAACCGCCTGCGGCACCCAAGGCATCCGCGCGATCGTTGTGGAAGAAGATTGCCGCGCCGTCCGCGCCCGTCCACTCGTCGATGTTGTACGTGCACGTCAGCGTGAAGGGACGGTCGATGTAGAGACGTTCCCTGCACGTCGCCGAGCCAGCCGTGGAATCCTGCTTCGGCGTCACGTGGATCGCCGGGTAGCCGTATTTCTCGCCCAGCGCCGTAATGCCGTTGCACTGCCACGTGTCCGCATTCGGCGTGAGGTCGATCGTCTCAAGGCCGCCCTGCACGAACGAGAAGTCGCTCACGTACTGCTCCACCACGCTGCCGCCCGTCGCGCCTGTGAAGCCGATCCAGGCGGTGGAAGACTTCAGATTCGCGTAGAGGTTGATGCCGTAGCTCTTCGTGAACGTGACGTTGTTCTGCGTCAGACGCTGCGTGAAGGTGCCGTAGCCATCGTACATGAGTTCGACCAGCACGTTGCCTTCTTCGATCTTGATGCCGTTGATCTGGTCCGTGAAGTCCTGGCGCGCGCCGTTGATGATCCAGCCGACGGAGTCGTTTCCGTAGATGTTGAAACCCGCGCCCATGCTCGGCTGGATGTCGTTGGCGGCCAGCGAGCCGCCCGTGCCGCCGAGGGCCGACGTGCCGGCCGCGCTCGTCTGCAGGAAGAACGTAAAGCCGTCCGCCGGACCGTTCGGATTCACCGTGCGGTAGACGAAGCGGGCGCGCCACGGACGCATCACCTCGACGCGCTCCGGCCACCAGGCCGAACCGCGCTGGTTGCCCGTGGCCGCCGTGAGGCGGATCCACTTGTCGCCGTTCGCCTGTTCGACGAGCGTCGCGTCGCCGTTGCGCACAAAGCGGTCCAGCACGTTGCCTTGCACAAAGCGCGCGCCCGTCGGGCCCACGCCCAGCGTGCCGTTCGCCACATTGATGAGTTCGTTGCCCGCGAGGCCCGGCGCGGTAATCGTGAGGCGGTTGCCAGGTTGCGCCTCAAGGCCCGTCGCCGCGCCGACGAAGCGGTCCACGGTGACGTCGTGTCCGCCCGTAAAACGCACCTGGCCCGCGCCCGCGATTGCGCCCTTGCCGAGGATGTCGGTCAGCGCCCCGGAACGGTCGACGACGATCTCGCCGTCGTTGTAGATGGAGGCCGTGGCCGAAATGTCCGACCCGTCGGGAATCACCAGCGCGCCGTCCGCAATCGTCGTCGCACCCGTGTAGGGCTGGACCTGGGTCAGCGAGACCGCGCCCGTGCCCTGCTTCTCCAAGCCGCCCGCCCCTGTGACCTTGTCGCCGAACGCAACATCCTTGTTGCTGTTCAACACGACCGTGGTGTTGCCGATCGTCTCGATCCCGCCCGTCGACACCCACGAGAACGTGTCGCCACCGCCGATCGTGAGGCGGTTGTTGCCCTGGAGCAGCTTGATGTGGCCCGAATACGTGTTGTAATCGCCCGCAAGCGTCACGAAGCCGCCGTCCGTCAGCGACACCGGTCCGTTGCCGCCCAGGCCGCCCGTCACCTCGAAGGTGTAGGTGCCCCACGGGTGGAGCTCGAGACCGCCCTCGCCCACCCACACGCCGCGCGTCGGCGCAAGCACCGTGTTGGCGTCGCCCTGGCGGATCACGCCATTGTCCACATAGATGTTCTGCGGATCGAATTCAGCCGGCACGGCGCCGAAGCCGTCGCCCTTCGCGAACACGATGCCGCGGTTCGTCACCACCGTGCCGCCTGAATAGGAATTCTCCAGGCGGGAGAGGTCGATCATGCCGGGCTGGCCTACGACGACCTTCACCGGCACGCCGGCCTTGTCGGCAAGCACGCCCGGCTTGAGGCCGTGGTTGCCCGTCATCCAGTAGCCCACGTTGCCGCCGCCGAGCAGAATCTCGTCGCCGTTCGCCGTCACGGTGCCCGTCATCTCCACGATGTTCTCGGAGGTACCGAGAACGCAGCCCGGGAAGCGCGAGAGATCGACGTTGCACCCTTCGCCGCCCACGCCGATGAAGATGCGCGCCGGACGCGAACCGTCCGCCACGCGCGTCTGCACGAAGTTCGCGCCCAACGCAGCTTGGAGGTAGAGACCGGAACCTTCCTGGAGCACGACCTTGCCCGTGCCGCCGGCCGCCCACGGATGCGCGAGCGCAAGCATGCCGCTCTCGACCGTGATGTTGCCCGTCATGCCGCTGTTGTCCACCGTCAGCCTCACCGTGGCAAGCGGCTCGAAACCGCGGATCGTCACCGAGGCCGTCTGCCCGTTGCGGTCGGAGATCGCGCCGGTGTAGGTGAACGTGCCCGTCACCGATTCAAGGATCAGGGTGCTGCCCGCAGTCGTGATGAGGCCGGACTCCTCGAACGTGCCCACGCCCGCGATGCCGAGCGACGGATGGTTGGAGAGATCGAGCGATTCGTTCTTGTTGACCTCGAAGATGGCCACGGCGCCGGTGGAATCCGTCGTGATGCGGCTCAGAATCGCCGTCGCGCCGCCCTCGGCTTCCAAACCCACGGCGCCCTTCTCGCCCACGTGGATGCGGCAGGATTCCGGCGGCAGCTGCGAAAAGGCCAGCAGACCCTCGTCCACATAGATGTCGCCCGTGAGCGCACTCACGTCCTGCGTGAGGTTGAGGCGTCCCATGCCCGTCTTCACCAGCGTCGCCACGCCTTCCTCCGTCACGTCCTGGACCGCGCGCGCAATCGTGTAGGTACGGCTGCCATCGACCTCGACGGTCGCACGTCCGTCAAGCTGGAACACGATGTCGCCGTGCAACGTGCCGGACCCGATTGCATGGAACGTGCCGCCCGAGCGGATGGTGAAGACGCTCGACGCCACCGCGTCGAAGTACGTCTTCACGTCGGCGCTCGCCTGGAGTTCGCCGCCGTCGCAGATGTTCACCTCGGAGCTCGAGGCCTCGTTTTCGCCGACGTACATCACACCGCGGTTGACGACGAGGCCATAGACGTCCAGACGGCCCGTGCCGCTCAGACGGCCGACGAACACCCCGCCGGCTTCAAGCAGGCCGCCCTTCTCGACGACGGTTTGGCATTCGCCCCAGACCTGGCCGAGCGGAATCCACTGAGTGGGCGAGGAGACGGTGCCGCCATCCTTCACCGTCAAGACGCAGTGAGACTGCTGATCGACGCCGAAGACGAGGAGTTTGTCGGCGGAGGAGATCGTCGCCGGCCGGTCGGCGCCCAAGCCGCCGACGGTCACGTTCATCGTGCCGCCCGCAGTACCGAAGGAGGGCTGTTCGGTCAGCGTCAGGTCGCCTTCTTCGACGACGAGCGAAGCCGCCGTCGCGGACGAGGTGCCGAAACTCAGCGTGCCGCCCACGTTGCGCACATTGACCTTCGCGCCGCCCGTGATCTTCAAACTGCCGTCGGGAATGCGCAGATAGGGGAAGTCGTAGGTGCCGCCGGAAATCGTATACTCGCCCGGGGCGAGCACCACGAGGCCGTTGGCGTCCGACGGGGTCTGTCCCCCGTTGACCCAGCTGCCGTTCTGCCACACGGCGTCGCGCGTGGCGGTGTCGCGGCCGAAGCGGCTATTGCCCTCGAGATAGTTGCCGTAGACCTGCAGCGGATTCAGCACGCCCGTCTGGAACCGAAGCTGGGCGATGTCGCCGCTGTAGCCGTTCACAAGAACCCACTCCGCGGTGGATTCGCCCCGACGTTCCCACACCGCGCTCAGCAACAGCTGGCCGTCAGCCTGGATTCTCAGATTGCGGCCCTTGGTGTTCACGAGGCGGCCGTCCACATAGAGGCTCTCGCTGCCCGACGCCTCGTGCACGCACACGACATGATGCCACTGTCCGGGCGCCGGCAGCTCCGTGCCCCAGGCCATGTTGAAGTCGCCGCCCCAGTGTTCGACGGCGTTATCCGTCGCCGCCGAGTAGCGCATTTCGGCACAGGCGCCGTCGTTGGGGTTCAGCCCGTTGCGCGGCGCAAAGGAGAAATACGTCTGCGTACCGTCGACAGAGTCGTCGCAGATCCACGCCTCGCACGTCCAGTTCGCATTGCCCGTCACCTCCGCCGGGACGCCCCCGAGCGTCCCCGCGCCCAGCACGTCGTTCACATTGCCCGCAAAGCGCACCACCGGCACGTTGCCGCGCAACGCAAAGACCGGCCCCGTACCGTTCACCGGCGTGAAGTCGCCCGCCGTGCCGGCATTCGCCCACACGCCCACGCGGTCGCCCGCATTCAACGCCAGGCGCGACGCGTCGAGATCCACAAGCACCGTGCCGGCCGTCGCGATTTCAGCCGACACGCCCAAGGCGCCCAGCAGTCCCAGTGCCGACGACAACCAAAGTCTGTTCATGCAGCATTCCTCCTCTTGTCAGATTGTTCAACAGTATATCACATCTCGCGCGGCTTCTCCAGCCGTCACTTCCAGAGACGCGGCAGGGCAAAATACAAGTACTGGTTCACGTCGCCATAGAAATGGGCGCCCTTCTCGCGCATGGCGAAGAACAAGTTGGCGTCAGGACGCTGATAGCGGAAGACCGGCGCGGATTCGGCGAGCGCCTCGACGATCTTGCGCTCGGGCTCGCCCGCGATGTCGTTCGTGCCGGTATAGGCGAAGACTTTGAAGTCGTTGCGGTAGGGGGATTTCTCGAGCTCGGAATCAACCCATTTCGCCGTCGTGGTGAAATCGTCGCGCTTGCCGTCGGTGAAGTGCCAGATGTCGCCCGAGAGCGGAATGTAGTACTTGACCGCGGCGACGTCGCGGATCAGCTGGTACCAGGTCGTGAGCGCGCCCATCGAGAAGCCGCCGAAGGCGCGGTGGGCACGCGTCTGATTGATGTTCTCGTCGGTCTTG
Source organism: uncultured bacterium (assembly GCA_902803135.1). Classification (GTDB taxonomy): domain Bacteria; phylum Verrucomicrobiota; class Kiritimatiellia; order RFP12; family UBA1067; genus RUG572. The sequence continues at coordinate 727 of CADCPA010000111.1, read as the reverse complement.
CCGGGGGCGGACAGGGCGAGCTCGCGATAGTACGTGCGATAGGCGGCTTCCACGCGCGGGATCAGCGCGGTCCGGAGCTCCCGATGGAATTCCATCGTCCGCGCCGTCGCGTCCTTGAAATCGCCTGCGCCCTTTTTGTTTTCGCCGTCGTAGAACGTCGGCGCCACCACGAGGAGCGGTTCGATGGTCTTGTCCGCAATCATGTGGTCGAGCACATCGCACAGCCGCAGCCAGCCGTGCGGCGTGAGCAGAAACGAACTCGTGTTGTCCCCGCCGCCGTGCATGAGGTAGAGGACGTTGTAGCGCTGCGTGTTCCCGGGGGTGTCGTATCCGTGGGGCAGATACACCTTGGCCGGCTTTTCGAAAGTGACGCCGTCGCGCGTCACCGAATAGGCAAAGTTCGTCACCGTGCCGCAGACGGCGGCCCGCGTCCACAATTTCCGCGGCACCGGGGGAATCGAATCGTGGGCGGCAAGGCAATCGGGCACCCAGCCTGCGGCAAACGCACCGACAAGAACAGCCAACAGAACACGCTTCATACTAAGAGACTCCCTCCGCATCCGCGGACATGAATTGAGAAACCACAGAAGATGCGATTTGAGGATAGTATACCCCATCATCTGCCAGATTGTCAACGTCCTACCGAACCAGTCCGTCGCCCAGACGGCGGCGGAACACAAGGTCGTCAGCCGCACGTTCTCCCCGAAGAGCCACGCCGCGGCGATGC
>CADCPA010000110.1 GCA_902803135.1 uncultured bacterium | reverse complement strand
GTCCGCACGCCGGTGCGCGTGGAGTTCCGCTATCGCCGTCCGTGGGAGAAGGACGTTGAGCCGTGGAAGACGCTGCGACTCGTCGTCAATACCGTCAACGGGGAACAACAGCCTCCGTCGACAAAATAGCGCCGGCGCGTCAAAGGTCGTCGGCGTGGAAGGGGGGACTACCACACGCGACCGGCGACCGAGTCGACGGTTCCCGTCTCGTCCAGCTGATAGACAATCTCAACGGCAAACTTGCCGGGGAAGAAGCGCACAACGGCGCGGGTGCCGTCAACGGACAACGTTGCCGTACCGCTCACCTTCGTCTCTTTGATCTTGCCGGCGAGCGCGACCGTACCGTTGGATTTTGCTGTAGCCGAAAGCTCAGTCCCGCCGGAGACGAGCGTGTAGAGGCAGGTCATGCCACCAGGGGGGCGCTGCAGCGCGAACTTCACGACGCCCTTCGGCCTGGCCGCGGAAACCGCCTTCGCGACCGCCTTTGCGTCCGGATTCCCCTTCTCTCCAAACGCGTTCCTCTGGGCGGCGATGTAGACAGGTGCCGACGTGCTCGGAAGGCCCGTGACATACGTGTAGTAGACGCCTGTCAGCTGCTGCGTGTCCCAGGCGGCAAGGGGGTCTATGTCGAGAACCGCTACCCATACCTTGCTCTTGCCCTTGAGCGCTCCTTTTGTGATCTTCTGCGTTTTCCTCAACGAGACGGAGTACACGCCGTTCAACACTTCATCAAACCCCGTGCCCGTGAGCGTGACGCCGCCGATCTTCACCGAGATTTTTCCGGCTGCCGTGACAGTTGCCTTTACGGCCTGCGCTCCGCAATCCATGTACGGCACCAGGGGCGCATTTTCATCATCTTCGCCGATTGGCTCGGCGGAGCTGTTTGCGATGCCGTTGAACGTGCCAACGACGGAATCCGGCAGCATCGCCTCCACCTTGAACGTCGCCGTCGCCGTCGAGGTGTAAGTCTTGGCCTTCTTGCCGGCTCCGACCACCTTCTGCATCTTGAACGTCACGGTGTAGATGCCGGCCTTTGACGCCGTGCCCACGATCGCGGAGCCGTTCCAGGAAAGTCCCGCCGGAAGGCCCGCCACAGAAGCGAGTTTCCAGCCGTTCGTCGCAAAAACCTCGACGCCGAGATCCGCCAGCCTCCACTTCGTCTTCATGCCGCCGGGCGCGACGTACGGCGACAGGGTGGATGTCTCAAGCCCCGCGACGAGGCCGTTCGCGACGGCCGCAGTCGAGTTCGGCGCGACGATCTTCACGCTCTTCGACGTGCTCTTTCCGGCACGGTTCTTCGCCGTGATCTTCGCGGTGTAGACGCCCGGCCTCATCTTCGATGCGTCTGTCACCTCTAGGACGTATTCGCAGTCTGTTCCGGAAACGCGCACGAGGGCGATTCCGGCGGGTTGCCCCGACACGCTCACGGCGGGATACGAGAGCGATTCCGCCGTGACGGTCGTTTCGCGGCCGGGCTCGCCCTCCACGTGCCAGATCGCAAGAGGGGCCACCGCCAGCGCCGGCGCGGCGTCCGCCGCCTTTTTCGCGAACACCGCCTTGACGGATACTGTGCGCGCAGGCACGGTGAACGACACGCTCGGCTGGCGGTATTTTGCCGCACTCGGCCATGGCGTGTCCGGGTCGCCCTGTTCCACCCACTTCACGAACACGTACCCTTTCTTCGGCGTCGCCTTCAGCGTCGCCTTGCTACCGTACGCCTTCGAGCCCGCGCCGCTCACCGTGCCGGCGGTCTTGGCGGAGACCGTCGCCGCGATCTTGAATTTCCGCACGGTCCAGCGGGCGAAGTAGGTGGCGTCCTTTGTGACCTTCGTGGACGGTGATATCTTCGCGCCTTTCGTCTTGGCCGTCCACCAGCCGCCGAACGCGTACCCCTCGCGTACGGGGACGGGCAAGGTGCCGACGGCCGTTCCTTTTTCGACTTCGCGCGAAGTGTCCTCGCATTCTTGGAACTCGCCGCCGTTCGGCTTGAAGGTGACGGTCCACGTCTCGGTCTCCGGCTCGGGGTCGTCTGGCTCCGCCCAGGGATTCAACGGGGGCTCCTCCGTGCCGTTCGGGTGGTAGTAGACCACCTTTACGTTCATGCTGCCGGCGAACACGTTCGCCAGGTTGAGCGCGCCCTTGAGCGACGCGGGCAGATAGACCCTCTCCAGCGCGGAACAGGAGGCGAACGCCTCCTCCCCGATGGCGGCGACGTTGGCCGGCACGCGGACTTCGACAAGGCTGCGGCATCCGCAGAAGACCTGCTTGCCGATCTCGGCGAGCGAGGCGGGCAGCGAGACGTCCGTCAGGTTCGCGTCGAAGGCGAAGGCCTGGAACGGAATCGCCGTGACGCCCTCCTCCACGACTGCGTTCGTGAGGCTGTTGCGGTACGAGAACGCGCATTCGCTGATACCGCGCACGTCGCCGGGAACGGTCACCTCGGTCAGATTCGGCTGGCTGCTGCCGACAATCCACCCGTCCGCCATCGCCACGTTGGCGATCGTGTTCGTGTCAAGGAACGTGCAGCCGTCGAAGGCGATGTCCTCTACGGTCGTCACGCTGTCGGGGATCGTGAACGACGGTATTTTCCTGCACCCGTAAAACGCCGCGTTGCCAATGACCTCCACGCCTTCCTCGACCGTGACGTTCGTCAGACTTGTGCAGTTCTCGAACGCTCCCATTGGAATCCGCTTGAGCGAGGCGGGTATCGTCAGGGACGTCAGATTCGTACAGCAGTCGAATGCGTTGTCGCCCATGAGCGCGAGGCCGGCGGGCAACGCAAGTCCGGAAAGCCTCTCGCATTGTTCGAAGGCTTGGGCACCGATGTTCGTGACGCCGCCCGGGAACACGACCGACTCAAGTTTCGCGCAACTCTGGAACGCCTGTCTCTCGATCGTCTCCAGGGCCGCAGGTAAGGCGACGGACTTGAGTTCGCAGCAGCCGTTGAACATGTCGTGCCCGAGTCTCGAGATCCCCGGGGCGAACACGACGCCCGTGACGTTCCTTTGTCCGTTGAAAAGCCCGTCCGCGACGCCGTTCACGCCGGAGAGGTCGATCCAGCCGGACGGTTCGCCCACCCCCACCGCCCAGCCGGAAAGCAGGCAGACGCCGGGAACGGTCGTCTTGTCGAAGACCGAGTCGGGACATTGCCCGAACGCGCTTTCGCCGACATGCGCGACGCTTGCGGGGATGGACGCGTTCGTCAGCGACGAACAGCCGCTGAACGCGTAGTCCCCGATTGACTCCAGCCCTTCGCGGAGGGTGGCGGACGTCAACGCGCTGCATCCGGAGAACGCCCGGTCGCCGATGAATCTGACGGATGCAGGGAGGTCGACGGCGAGAAGCGAAGGGCAGTTCAGGAACGCATCCACGTCAATGATTTCGATGCCGTCGCCGACCGTCGCCTCCTCAAGCGCGGAACAGGCCGAAAACGCGCCGTCGCCAATCGCCTTCACGCTGCCGGGAATGTCGATGCGGGGGAGCGCCCGGCACATCGTGAATGCGTTCTTGGCTATATTGGTGACGGTGTCCGGCACGTTCACGTTCACCAGGTTGTGACACCGGCAGAACGCGTTCTCACCGATGTCGAGGCATCCCGCGCCGATCGTCACGTTCGTCATCGTCGAACCGCTGTCGAAGTAGAACGCGTTGGGCGCGATGCGGCGGATACCGTCGGGCAGCCGCACGCTCGTCACGTACTTGCAGTTGCGGAAAAGCCCCGCCGCCATGTCGCGGACGGGATACGTCGTATGGCCCGTCGGCCCGTCGGGGCCGATGCGGGACGGCACCACGATGTCGCCCTTGCAGGCGTCGCGGGCGTTGGAATCCCAGAAGCCCGGCGTGGAGATTGTGGCCACGCCGTTCGAGACGGTGTAACCCCATGTCAGTTTCTGCACCGAGTCATACCAGCGCACCACCTCGTCCGCATCTGCGCCCACCGTCGCGCCAATCGCGACAAGCGCGGCCAATCCGAGGGCCACTTTCCTCTTTCTGTCCATATTCATCTCCTCCTGTCCATGTACATGGCTTTTTGTCTTCGTACCAGATTTTCAAAGACGGACCGTATTATAACACTTCGATGGCGGCTTGGCAAATGCGTGAAGGGGACACTTTCGGTGGAAATTTTTTAGGGCGCGTGTCAGATGGTGGAGGGGTGATTGCCTAGCATTCATGTCGGGCGATGGTGCTCGGCGGAAACAGAAAGATGAGGCAAATCATGAACACGAAGAAAATCCTTG
>CADCPA010000109.1 GCA_902803135.1 uncultured bacterium | reverse complement strand
GCCCCAGCCCTTCTGCATATTGGACTGACCGGCGCAAAGCCATGTTTCGACATGCAGCATCTTCGTGACGAGCGGCTTGATCGTCTTGACTTCCGCGCAACCCGTCAGGGCCCTGAACGTCGTCTCGGCGATGATGCGTGCGCCTTCGGCGTTCGGGTGGATCTTGTCGCGGGCGAAGATCTCGTCCATCTTCTCGCGAAGCGGCTCCTGCATGTCGAGGCCGACGGCGTCCATCTTCTTCGCGACCGCCTCGAGGTCGGCCTGCATAAGGAATGGCTCGGGGCTGCGGTAGAACCTCTGTCCCTCCGCGAGCGGCGAGAGCTTCGTCCAAATGTAGAACTTCGCCTTTGGATTCGCCTCACGGTAGTCGCCCAAAAGCGCGAGGTAGTCGCTTTCGAACTGCCCGCGCTTACGACCGCCGGTGTATTCCTTGATGTATTCGCCGTTGTCGTTGATGCCCAGGTTGCAGATCACGACGTCCGGCTTCCACTCAAGCGCGGCCTTGTGCTCCGGCATCCAGCGAAACCCGCGCTTCTCCGCACCGCGCATCGAATCGAGGTAGATGCCGCGTCCCGAGTTGCCGAAGTTGCGCACTTCGTATTTGTCCGGGAACTTCTCGTCCAGCATCCGCTGAAGCTGTGCCGGATACGCGTCACGCGCTCTGTCGGACAGACCGAGGCCGTAGGTGATCGAGTCGCCGATGCAGGCGACCTTGACGCGTTCGCCCGCCACAGCCGCAAGCGCAACCGTGACCAGAATCGTTGCGAGGTTTCCTTTCATGCGCAAGATGTTTTCCTTCTTTCGTTTCTCAGCAGAAGCTATCGAACAGGTTTTTCATGGGGTGTGGAGGATATTATAGCAAACATCCGCCCTTTTGCATCACCCTTTCCCGCAAAACAGAGAACTTGCGGATTTCTAGGGGCGATCAGCATTACGACGTGGGAAGATTGGATTTCAAAGGCGCACGTGCCGTCTGCGGCACGGGAGAGGGCCACCGGTCCGTCAGGATCGAAGGCGGACACGTTGCCTGTTGCCGCACGAAAACGCACGAGGCGCGTACGCGGTTTTTCGTCGTAGGGATCGTCTGCCGCAAAGACAAACAAGGCACGGGCGGGGCCGCCGTCGCGCACGACCATTTCGCCGGCTACAAGGGGCAGTCCATCGTCGGACTTGAGATCCCTGAAACATTCCGTGTCGATGCCGTCCGGCCTATTGAAGTTGACCTGCGGCACGCCAACCTTGCCGCTCGGATCGGACTCGATCCACTTGGCCGCGATGCCGGTGAAGCCCGTGAAATGCGTATCTTTCCAGATGAACTGCATGTAGCGGGGCGCGAGACGGCGTATTTCGAGGTTGACCGTCTTCAGGCGCTCGTACTGCGCCGTCTTTTCGCCCGCAATCGTCAGCACGTTGTTCGTCCACCACCCGGGCGTCCAGCACGCCCAGATCCGCCGTTCCGCGCCAAACGCCATTGCGGCATACGCCTGATAGCGGAGCTTCTGCGCGGTGATGTCGATTTCCGCCTTCGTCGTGTTCACCTGCGGCACGAACCAGAACTTGCGGTGCGTATCGCGGCAGGCATCCGCCACGATGCGGAAGTTTTCGTACAGCCGCGCCACGCCCCAGTTGCGCGGCCTGGAATACATATAGAGGTCGTAGCAGATGTAGTCGAGCGGAATGTGCCGGCAGTATTCTTCGATGTAGCGCTGGTAGATCTCCACCCCAAAATACAGCATGGGCCGAACCTGCGTCGAAGGATGGAGGTTGAAATAGATGGCGATGTCGGGATTAAGCTCCTTCACGCGGCGAAACGCCTGGCCCAGATGCGGAAAGTCCAAGGCCGAATTTTCGTCGCCGGCGGAAAACATCATCTCCGCCGGATGGCGCGTGAGCCGCCGCGCGACCTCCTCGAACTTCGACAGGGGCAGAAGCGTCGCCAACTTGCCGTTGACATTGGTGTGGCCGCCCCACTCGCCCGGCAGCACATGGCTTGAAATCGCGCGCAGGCCCAGGCGGCGCATCTGGTCAAGGGAAGTCTTGGTCGAAAATGGGTCAGACCCTTCTATATATGATTTTACTGTATATGCTTGGCGGCGGACGGGCGGATTTCGTAGAATATGCGGCATCATGAGGAAGAAAAGGGTCATCCAGGCGGGCACGTGCTGCCATCTCGTCTCGAGAGAGTGACGCACAGAGCGTATTTCCTCGACGACGAGGAGCAGAGCCGCTTTGTGGATTTGCTGAGGCGCGTCGAGTTCTTCTGCTGCGTGAGGGTGCTCGCATATCGCATCTAGTGGCATGAACGCCGATTCAACATATGGCCGATTTCGCCAGGTCGTTTTTCGCGGTGTGCTTGTTCAAAGCCGTCAAATATTGTATAATATGCCATGTTTTCCTTAGGGTATTGTGCCCTTGAAAAGTGAGCGGCCTATGGAAAAAGCGAAAAAGAGACTGGGTAAAAATGGGTCAGACCCTTCTGTATATGACGGCAAGGCCCGCGCCGGGTATGCCTTCATGTACTGTCCCTTTCCTTCCCCTCACTTCGACTGGGCGAAGGAGTGGATGAAGGAAACCGAAGGATGGAAGGGGAAGCGCGATGCGACTCTTTGAAGATCCGGCGACGGACCGTCGCTTCAACCGCATGCAGTGGCGGATGCTCTTCGCCACGATGATCGGCTACACGCTCTTCTATTTCATGCGGAAGAACTTCTCCTTCGCGATGCCGGGTCTCGAGCAGGACTGCGGCATCTCGAAGTCGATGCTCGGCAACTTCCTGTTC
>CADCPA010000108.1 GCA_902803135.1 uncultured bacterium | reverse complement strand
ACGAGTCCGAACGTGATGAGGAGCGTCAACACGATTTCCTCGATGCAGCGCCGCACGTAGTCCGTCGCATCGTACGGCACCGTCCACTTGAGGCCGGGCGGGAAGCTCGCCTCGAGCTTCTTCATCTCGGCGTAGATCTGGTTCATCGTCTTGATCGCGTTCGCACCCGGCTTCTGCGCGAGGGCGATGGACACCGTGTTGCCGCCGTTGAACTGGCCGGAGAACATGTAGTTCTGCTCGCCGAGTTCCGTGCGCGCCACGTCTTTCAGCTTGACGATGCCGCCGTTCGCGTCGCGGCGGATGACGATCTCGTCGAATTCCTTCGGCGACATGAGACGGCCCTTCGCCGTCAGCGTGTAGGTGTGCGCGCCGTGCTCGGGAATCGGCGAGGAGCCGACCGTGCCGAGCGAGGCCTGGATGTTCTGCTTCGAGACGGCGGCGATCACCTCTTCGGAGTTGATGCCCTGCGCCGCGAGACGCTGCGGATCGAGCCACACGCGCATCGAGAGCTTCGGCCCGTACACCGTCGCCTCGCCCACGCCCGGCACGCGGAGGAGCACGGGCTGGATGTTCGCGTAGATGTAGTCCGACACCTGCAGGCGCGTCATCGTCGGGGACGAGACCGCCATGAAGCCGAGCAGGTCTTCGGACTGCGCGCGGATGCGGCCGCCGAGCTGCTTCACTTCCTGCGGCAGCTTCGCCTCGGCCTGCGCGACGCGGTTCTGGATCTTGACCATGTCCATGTCGCGGTCGGACTCGACCTCGAACGACACGTTCAAGGCGTAGCTGCCGTCGTCCGAGCAGCTGCCGTTCATGTAGAGCATGTCGTCCACGCCGTTCACTTCGTCCTCGATCGGACGCGCGACGGTGTTCAGCACTTCGCTCGCATTGGCGCCCGGATAGTTGTAGGACACCGAGATGGACGGCGGCGTGAGGCGCGGATACTGCGAGACCGGCAGCCACGACATCGACATCGCGCCCGCGAGCGTGAGCACGATGGAGATGACCATCGCGAAACGCGGGCGTTCGATGAAGATGCGCGAGAACGTCTTGATCTCGTCGATCGACTTGCGGATGCCGGGTTTCATTTACGCTCCTCGATGGGGGACTTGTAGCCCGGCGTGAGATCGTCGTTGTCCGTCGCCTGGGCGAGCGCGACCTTCATGCCCGGCCCGAGCTTCGCGATGCCCCCGATCACGACCTTCTCGTCCGCCTCGACGCCTTCCATGAGCGGCACCCAGCCGGCGAGCGGTTCGCCGACCTTCACGGGGCGCTGCTCGACGGTCATGTCGTCCTTCAGCACGAACACGCCCTGGTTGCCGCCCGGCAGTTCGACGAGCGCCTGCTGCGGAATGCAGGGAAATTCCGGCGGCTTGAGATAGTCGGCGAGGAGCGTCACATAGCTGTTCGGCACGAGCAGGCGGTCCGGATTGGGGAACGAGAGGCGCATCATGATCGTCGCCGTCTCGCGCGACATCTGGTTGTCGTCGAAGTCCCACGTGCCGGTCTGGTCGTACTCGCTGCCGTTCGGCAGCAGCAGGCGCAGACGGCGCTCTTCAAGCGTGCCCTTCTTCTGCGCTTCGCGCCAGCCGACGTACGCGCGGTCGGTGAGCGGGAAGCTCACGCGGATCGGGTCGATCTGCACGATGCGCGCGAGCGCGCCCTTCGACGGCGCCACATAGTCGCCCTTGTGCGCCGTCGTCTTGCCGATCTGGCCGGAAATCGGCGCCACGACCTTCGCCTTCTTGAGGTCGTACTCCGCCACCACGAGGTTGGCCTGCGCCTGGATGACCGCGGCCTTCGTCTTCTCGGCGCCGGCCTCGGCGTCGTCGCGCTCCTTCTGCGTGATGCCGCGGGCGTCCGCCTTCTGCATGCGCTCCCAATAGCGCTCCGCTCGGCGGCTTTCCGCCTCGGCCGCCGCGAGGTCGGCCTTGCGCTGGTTCACGACGGCCTGGTAGCGCTCGTCGTCGAGCACGTAGAGGATCTGCCCCTCCTTGACGAGGTCGCCTTCCTTGAAGAGGATTTCCTTCACATAGCCGTCCACCTGGGGGAGGAGGTCGACTTCCTGCACCGGTTCGGCATGCGCCACATAGCGCTCGGCCAGATTATAGGCGCGCAGCTGCGCGTTCGTCACCGCCACCGTCGGGGGCATCGCCGCCGCCTTCGCCATCGCCAGCATCTGCGGTGTCGGCGCCTTCGGCTTCTCCGGCGTCATGTCGCGCACAAACCATCCCGCCGCACAGCCCACCGCAATCAGGACCACCGAACCGACCACCGCGCCAAAGGCCTTGAGACCGCTTTCGCTCTTCTGTGTTTCTTCTGCCATTTTCTGACCTCGCTCCATCATTTCAATCAAAATTAATACATTTCAATCAAATCAGCCCGCCTTGACGCGGATGCTCTCCCACACGCCCTGGAAGCTCCGCGTCATCGTCTCGTACAAATCGCAGTCGGCGTCCATGAATTTCGCGATTCGCGCGTGCACAAGGCCGTCCCAGATCGCCACGCACGTATGCGCCACGCGGTCCGGCACGACCTCTGCCGCCACGCGCCCCGCCTTCCGGTCGTTCGCGACCGCCATCTGAAACGCATGCCACGGGCCGAACCGCTCATTCTTCATGAGTTTCGCCCGCACGGAGCCCATCGAGGCGCTCGACCAGCGGATCTGCTCGTGCATCAGCACGAAGAACGCCGTGCCCTTCGGGTCGTCCAGCATCTGGCGCGCGTTCGTCACCATCATCTCCGCGACACTCTGGAACGTCAGCTCGCCCCGCGGCATCGATTCCTCGATGTGGCGCGCGAACTTCGCCAGCATTTCGTCCACGAGCGCCATCAGAAGCGTCTCTTTCGACGCAAAATGCCAATAGACCGCGCCCTTTGTCATTTTCAACCGCGCCGCGACGTCCGTCAACGTCGTGTGCTCGTACCCCTTCTTGGCAAAAAGGTCCAACGCGCTCGCCAGAATCCGCGTACGCGTCTTTTCAGCTTCCTCTTTCGCTCGTCTCGACATGGTCAATGAGGTTGTCGGTTGGTGTTGAAGGTTGAATGTTGAATGTCCCGTGCTCCAAGGGGGGCAAACGAACCTTTATTATACATACCTTCAGGTAGGTATGTCAAGTGCCGAAGGAGAAAAAGTGCAATCGGTTCTCCGCAGCGCCTCAGGACTGGTGCAGATGCACGTCCATCTGCGGGAACGGAATCTCGATGCCCGCCTCTTCGAGGGCCGCGTTCACGGTCACGAGCGTCGCCGAGTAGACGGCCCAGTAGTCCGCGCATTTCGCCCACGGACGCACGTTGAGCACGACCTCGGAATCGTCCAGACTCGCCACGGCCACGGCGGGTTCCGGATCGGCGAGCACGCCGGGCACGGTCTTCGCCGCCTCACGGGCGATTTCAACGGCCTTCTTGAGGTCCGAGCCGTAGGCCACGCCGATCCGCAGGTCCACGCGGCGCGTGCCCAGCGCGCTGAAGTTCGTGATCGCGCTGCCCCACACCGTGCTGTTCGGCACGGTGATCTTCTTGTTGTCGCCGGTCGTGAGGACCGTGGCCATCATGTTGAGCTCCACCACCGAGCCTTCGACGCCGCCGACGACCACGTAGTCGCCCACGCGGAACGGACAGTTGAGCGCGATCATGAGACCCGCCGCCAGGCTGCCCAGCGACTCCTTGAACGCAAAGCCGAGCACGACGCCCGTGACGCCGAGGCTGGCGATGAGCGGGCCCACGTCCACGCCGAGGCGGCCGAGCGCGATGACGAGGAGGATCGTCCACCCCGTCTTCGAGGCCACGCTGCAGATGAACGTGCGCAGGAGCGCGTCGACGCGCTTCGACTTCTGGAGCGCCTTGCGCAACGCCGCCACCACGAGCTTGATGGCGAAGCCGCCCACGAGCAGGATGGCGATCGTCGCCAGCAGATTGACGGTGAAGATGACGCCGTGCTGCGCGAGCCAGGAGATTCCCTGCTCCACGAGCTGACGGCCTTCCGCGGCCTGCTGCCCCAAGGTGTCCGTCACCTGGGACGTCACCTGCGCCGCCACATTCGCCACCGCATTCGTCACCACATCGACCGTACCCTCCACCACGCCGACCGCATTCGTCTCCATCGCCATCTGCCGTTATCCTTTACGTTCCTGTTTCTTCCACGGGGCCTTGCCCAGTTCAATCAGCTTCTGCCGATGCTGGATGCCCAGCATGACGAGAATCACAAAGACCGCGAGCACGAACTCGCCGATTTCCTCAACCGTCTTCAGCGACTCGGGAATCGTCACGCCGAACCGCGGCAGCAGGAACTTCACGATGTTCAGCGCCGCCACGAGAATCGCCGCCACCAGAAGCGGCAGTACGGAGGTCTTGACGAACGCGAGCAGCTCGCGCGGATCGATGTTCTTGGGCCGTCCGGGCATCTTCGGCAGGGCCGAGGCCGGCGCGGGGGGCGGCTTCGGTGCAGACGGCACCACGGCCTCCGGCGGCACGGCCGGCGCGGCCGGCGCCGCCGACTTCGCCGGCGCGACCTTGATTTTGCCGCTCGCCGTGCGCGGGAAGGGCTCCGTGCGCACGACGACTTTGCGGATGCGCTTGTACGTGGGCAGCTTCTGGTTGACGACGGCGACCTGCTCGCGCACCGTCGCCTCCGGCACGGACGCGTAGATTTCAGCCTGGATTTCGCGTGTGTCGAAATCGCCCGAGACGACCACTTCCTGGAAGCCCGGCACGGAGAGCAGCTTCTCCTCGAGCTCCTCCGGCGCGACTTTCTTGCCGCTCGAAAGGATGATCGTGCGCGAGGCGCGGCCCGTGATCCACACGTAGCCGTCTTCGTCGATGCGCCCGTAGTCGCCCGTCGTGAACCAGCCCTCTTCGTCGAGGACCTCCCGCGTGCGCTCCGGCTCCTTGTAGTAGCCCTTCAGCACGGCCGGACCGCGAATCTGCAGAACGCCTTCCGGCGAGACGCGCGTTTCCATGCCGCCGAAGCCCTGGCAGCTGCGACCCGCGCTGCCGGGCCGCGGATTGTCCACCTCGGCCACGGAATAGAGCGCCGTCGTCTCGGTGAGGCCGTAGCCGCCGATCGGCTGGATGCCGGCCGCCTTGAGCTTCAGATAGGTGCGGCTCGGCAGCGGCGCGCCGCCCACGAGCAGCCAGCGCAGCGAGAGGCCGGCCTCCTCGACCGTTCCGCCCTTCTGGGCGATCTTGCCGGCGAGCAGGTCCGCCAGCGCCGGCACAAGAAAGAGAAAATCCACCCGGAAGCGTTCGACCGCCTCGTAAATGCGGCGGAAGTCCGGGCACACGCCCAGCGCCACGCCGTGCGCCAGCATCGTGTAGGTCACGCTGATGCCGAAGATGTGGTGGAGGGGCAGCAGCATGAGCGTGCGCTGCGACGGCTCGAAATGGAGCGTCTCCTGCCAGCAGTCCGAGCACGTGCGGATGCCGTGGATCGTGAGCTCCGCCCCGCGCGGCTTCGACGTGGTGCCGCTGGTGAAGACGAGCATCGCCGTTTCATCCTCGTCGCGCGGCGGCAGGTCGAAGATGCCCGTCTCGCCGGCGTCGAGGGCCTTGCGCGCCGTCGAGAGCACACGGTCCGTCACCTTGGAGCCGAAGTCGCCGACGATGAGCCGCGGCAGCATCTTCTTCACTTCGCGCGCCCGGTCGGCAAACGCGGCGGCGTGCATCAATACGCGCGCCCCCGTGAAGGCGAGGCGTTCGGCGATGTCTTCGGCGGACAGGTTCACGTCGAGCGGCACCACGGTGGCGCCGGCGAAGAGGCTGGCCGCATGGGCCGTCATCCATTCATAGGAGTTCGACCCCAAAAGCGCGATGGTCGCGCCCGGCACATACTTGCGGATGAGCCAGGCGATCGACTCGATGTCGCGCGCGAATTCGCGCCAGGTGATCGGCACGGACCGGTCGCCCGCCGTGATGAGAAACGCGGGGGCGTCCGGCCGCTCGTCGCGATGACGTTTGAACTGCTCGAACAGCGTCACTTAGCGGACCCGCCTGATGGCCCCGAACTTGCACACCTGCCCGCACTGCCTGCAGCCCGCGCACTGCGACGCGTCGATCTTCATCTGGAAACGGCCCGGCGCCACCTCCTTGCCGCGCGTCATCGCAGGGCAGCCCATCTTGAAGCAGGCGCCGCAGGCCTTGCACTTCGCCTCGTCGACGGCGCAGAGGCCTTCCTTCGTCAGCTTCGCCGCGATGCGGCACGGGGCGTACGCCACGATCAGCGCGCCTTCGTCGCCGTCCATCGCGTCCTTGAGCGTCTTCTCGAGGCCCGCGAGGTCGTCGGCCGAGACCTTGACGACCTTCTTGTAGCCGCAGGCCCTGGCGATGTCTTCGATTTCGGTGACAGGCGCCGGATCGCCGGCGAGCGTCTTGCCCGTGCCGGGGTTGTCCTGATGGCCCGTCATGGCCGTGATGCGGTTGTCGAGGACGACCGTCGTGACGGGCGTGCCGTTGTAGTGCGCGCTCAGAATGCCGGTGATGCCGGAGTGGAAGAACGTCGAGTCGCCGAGCACCGCGCAGATGCGGCCCTTCAGACCGGCCTTCTTCATGCCCGCGGCGTTGCCGATCGAGGCGCCCATGCAGATGGTCGTGTCCATCGCGTTGAGGGGCGGGAACGCACCGAGCGTGTAGCAGCCGATGTCGCCCGTGACCGTGGCGCCCAGCCGGGCGAGCGTGTAGAACACGCCGCGGTGGCCGCAGCCCGCGCAGAGCACCGGCGGACGCGTCGGCAGCGAGGCGTCCGGCTGGACGGCCTTGGCCTTCGGCACGTCCTT
>CADCPA010000107.1 GCA_902803135.1 uncultured bacterium | reverse complement strand
TTCCTCGACCTCATCCAGGAGGGCAACACCGGCCTCATGAAGGCGGTCGAGAAGTTCGAGTACAAGCGCGGCTACAAGTTCTCGACCTATGCGACGTGGTGGATCCGCCAGGCGGCCACGCGTGCGATCGCCGACCAGGCGCGCACGATCCGCATCCCCGTGCACATGATCGAGACGATCAACAAATTGATGCGCGTGCAGAAGAAGCTGATTCAGAAGCTGGGCCGCGAACCCACCGAGAAGGAGCTCTCCGTTGAAATGGAGATGAAGCCCGAGCAGGTGCGTTCCGTCTACCGCATGGCGCAGCAACCCATTTCTCTGCAATCGAAGGTCGGCGATAACGATGATGCCAAATACGGCGACTTCATCCCCGACCAGTCTGCGGAGAATCCCTCGGAGCAGACGGCCTATTCAATGCTCCGGGAGCGGTTGGGAGAAATCCTGCTAACGCTTACGGACCGTGAGCGGCAGGTGCTGGACTTCCGTTTCGGGCTCACCGACGGATTCTCCAGGACGTTGGAAGAGGTGGGCAAACAGTTCAACGTGACGCGCGAGCGCATTCGCCAGATCGAGGCGAAGGCCCTGCGCAAGCTGCGCCACCCCTCGCGCCTCAAGAAGCTCGACGGTTTCCTCGCGAGCTGAGGCGAGTTGCAAGAGAAGAAAGAGAGAGAAGAAGATGATGAACCTGATGATGTTCGCGCAATCCGCGGCGAACACCGGATCCTGTACGGGCGGTTGCCCGACGCATGCGATTGCCGCCCTTGCCGGCGCCCTGGTTGTGGGCGGCCTGATCGGCTTCGCGTGTGGTCGTTGGAGCGTCCGCACGCCCTGCGCGTGCGCCGGCAAGAACGCCAAGCGCGAGCGTCCGGCCCGTGAACCGCGTGCCGCCGCCCAGCCTCGCCAGCCGATTCCGGCCGGCAGCGTGGAAATCTACGTGGGCAACCTGAGCTACGATCTGACGGAAGACCAGCTGCGCAGGGAATTCGAAGCGTTCGGTACGGTCGGCAGCGCCCGCGTGGTGACGGACAAGTCCGGCACGCGTTCCAAGGGCTTCGGCTTCGTCGTGATGCCGAACCGTCCCGAAGCCGAGAAGGCGATCGCGGGCATGAGCGAAAAGGAAGTCCTCGGCCGCAAGATGCGCGTCAACGAAGCGCGCAACACGCTGAAGGAAAACGAGGCCTGAGGTTGAACCACCTCTACCTCTACGGTCCGCCCGGCAGCGGAAAGACGACGCTCGGCAAGTTGCTTGCCGAGCGTCTCGCACTTCCCTTTGTCGATCTCGACGTTTTCATCCGGGAAACCGCGGGCCGCACGATTCCCCAGATCTTCGCGGAAGAAGGGGAGGCCTCTTTCCGCGCGCGCGAACGGAAGGCTCTGGAAACGGTGTCCGGCCGCCCGCGCAGCGTGATCGCCCTCGGCGGCGGCACGCTTCTCGACCCTGCGGCGCGCGCCTGGGCCGAAGACCATGGCACCGTGGCGTGCCTGTCGTGTCCGCTTGAGCGGCTGCGCGAACGCATCCGCCTTGCGCCCGGTACGCGTCCCCTCGTCGCCGGCGGCGCGGAAGAGGCGGAGCGCAAGCTGGCGGACCTCATGGCCCGCCGCGCCGACCACTATGCCAGCTTCCCCGTGCGGCTCGACGTCGCCGCCGGGGAGCCCGCGCGTCTGCTGGACGCCGCCGAGGTCCTGTTCGGCGCGTTCCGCATCACCTCGGGCGACGAACCCTCCGACATCCTCGTCGGAACCGATTTGATCGATTCGCTCGGCTCGCTGCTCCAGCCATACGGTTTGGGCCGCCGCTGCGTCGTCGTGGCGGATGCGAACACGTCTCCCCTCTATGCGGACCGTGTGGCGCAGTCGCTGCGCGCGGCCGGCTGTGCGGTGGCGACGACCACGATACCCGCCGGCGAGCCGGATAAGAACCTTTCCACGGTCGCGGCGATCTGGCGCGCGTTTCTCGGCGCCGGACTGGCCCGCGACGACTTCGCCGTCGCCGTGGGCGGCGGCGTGACGGGCGACCTCACGGGCTTTGCCGCCGCCACCTGGATGCGCGGCATGCGCTGGGTGAACGTCTCGACGACGCTCCTCTCGATGGTGGACGCCTCGACCGGCGGCAAGACGGGGTGCGACCTGCCCGAGGCGAAGAACATGGTGGGTGCCTTCCATAGCCCCACCTTCGTCCTCATCGACGTCGCGACGCTCGCCTCCCTGCCGGTGCGCGAAGTGCGCTGCGGCCTTGCGGAGGCGCTCAAGCACGCGTTCATCTCCGATCCCTCGCTTGCGCAGGACCTTTCGCCCTTCGACGGTCTGCGTACGGAGGCGGCCACGGCGCCCCTCGGCTCGCTCGTCGATCTGAAGGCCCTTGCGTCCTACGTGAGCCGCGCGCTGGCGGTGAAGGTCGCCTGCGTGCGTCAGGATCCGCGCGAGCACGGCATTCGCGCGAAGTTGAATCTCGGCCACACGGTCGGCCACGCCGTCGAAATCGCCACGGATTTCCAGGTGAAGCACGGCGAAGCCGTGGCAATCGGCACCGTCGAGGAGGCCCGGCTCGCCGTGCGCCTCGGCAAGGCGGCGGCGGACTGGCCGGCACAGGTGGCGAAGGTGTTTGCGGACGTCGGTCTGCCGACGGAACTTCCGGCCGGTCTTGATTTCAACGCGCTTGCGGACATCATGCGGCGCGACAAGAAGAAGAAAGACGGTGCCATCCGCTTTGCGCTGCCCCTCGGCTGGGGCGACGTGGCGCTGGTGCCGGTGGAGGTCTGACATGGAGTTGAAGAGACGGGTCTGGGTCGAAGTCGACCTGGCCAAACTGCGTGCGAACTACCGCCGCATCGCGGCGGCGGTGAAGCCGATGCGCGTGCTGTGCGTGCTGAAGGCGAATGCCTATGGCCTCGGCGTGGAACCTTATGCCGCGGCGCTTGCGACGACGGACTGCGCCGGTTTCGGCGTGGCCGAACCTTTCGAGGCGCTTGAACTCAAGAAGGTGCTGAGCACCCTCAATGCGGACAAGCCGGTCCAGATCCTCTCTTCCATCCTGCCGGACGAAATCGACCCGATGGTCGAGGCGGGCGTCACCCTGCCGGTCACCGACCTCGAAACGGCGAAGCTCATCAGCGCCGCCGCGAAGAAGCGCAAGACGACCGCGCGCGTCCACTTCAAGCTCGACACGGGCATGGGCCGCCTCGGCATCCTCGCGAAGGACGCGCCGCGCGTGATCCGCGCGGTGAAGCGTCTGCCGAATCTCGATTGCGAGGGCATCTTCTCGCATTGTCCGATGGCCTACGATCCGTCGAACACGTTCACAGAAGACCAGATCGACCTGTTCAAGGCGATTCTCGCCGACGTCGCGAAGAGCGGCATCACGTTCAAGGCCGTCCACATCGCGGCCTCCGACGCCATCAACAATTTCCCGCGTGCGGCGAAGGCGCCGTTCACGCTCGTGCGCACGGGCATCAACCTCCATGGCTCCTTCGACCCGAACGGCAAGCGCGCCCTGAAGGTCGAAAGCGTGCTCACGCTCAAGACGCGCGTCGCACAGGTGCGCGAGCTGCCGCCCGGCACGACGCTCGGCTACGGACGCACCTGGTGCCTCAACAAGACGACGCGCGTGGCGACGATCTCCGCCGGCTATGCGGACGGCCTGCCGCTCGCGCTCACGAACCGCGGCCATGTGCTCGTGAAGGGCGTCGCGTGTCCCGTCATCGGCCGCATCTCGATGGACTATACGACCGTCGACGTTTCCCGCGTGCCCGACGTGGCGCCGGGCGACGAGGTCGTGATGCTCGGCAAGAGCGGACGCCTCCAGATCACGCCGGACGACTGGGGCGCGCTGAAGGGCACCCACGCCTACGAAATCATCTGCTCGCTCGGCAACCGCGTGGAACGTCTCTACCACGTGAGCCGCGACATCGACTGAGGAGGCCCGCCATCATGGACCTCCCCGAAATCTACCGCGATTCCTCCCGCTACTTCATCGTTCCCGGCGGCCTGCGCGACGTGCACGTCCATTTCCGCGATCCCGGCCTGCCGACGGCCGAAACACGCGCCTCGGGCGCGCGCGCGGCGGCGGCGGGCGGCTTTACCTGCGTGACGACGATGCCCAACACGACGCCCCCGGGCGACAACGTCGCGTGGCTGCGCGAGCAGATCGAGGATGTGTCCCTGCCGGTGCGCATTGCGCCGTCGGCCTGCATTTCCAAGGGCCGCCTCGGCCGGGAGGTCGCCGACCTCGAAGCGCTTGCGGCCGCAGGCGCCGCCGCGTTTACGGACGACGGCGCGTTCGTGGACGATGCGCACGTGATGGAAGAGGCGATGCGCCGCGCGGCGAAGCTGAACCGCCCCGTGATGCAGCACGCGGTCGTGCCCGCGCTGATCGGACCCGGCGTGATGCGCGACTGCGCGATTGCGCGCCAGTGCCGGCATCCCGTGATGCCGCCCGCCGCCGAAGTCGAGGCCGTGCGCCGCGACGTCGCCCTCTGTCGCGTCACCGGCTGCGCGCTGCACATCCAGCACGTTTCCTGCGCCGGCACGGTCGAGCTCCTCCGCGCCGCGCAGCGCGAAGGTCTTCCTGTGACGGGCGAGGCGACGCCGCATCATCTGCTGCTGTCGTGCGACGACATTCCGGCGGACGACGCCAACTGGAAGATGGCGCCGCCGCTCGGTTCGCGCGAAGACGTCGCCGCAATCCGCGAAGGCGTCAAGGACGGCACGCTCGGCCTCTTCGCCACGGATCATGCGCCCCATCCGGCGGACAGGAAGGCATCCGGGTTCCGTACCTCCGCGAACGGCATCGTCGGCCTTGAGACGGCTGCGGCGATTACCTGGCACGTCATGGTCGAGGAAGAGGGCCTGTCTCCCGCCGACTGGGCCGCGCGCTGGACGACCGGTCCCGCCGCGCTGATCCACGAGACGCCGGATGCGGATAGCTGCACGGTCATCGACCTCAAGGCCAACCGCGCTGTCGATCCGTCGGCGTTCCTGACGAAGTCGCGCAACCAGCCGTTCACGGCCCGCCGTTTTGCAGCCTGGCCCGTCTGCACGGTCCTGCACGGCCGTGTCACATGGACAGCTTCGAACTAGGCGGATGCGCTGGAAAATGGTATAATGGCGGCATGGATACGAACTACTTCGATACCGCCGCGGAAGTCTTCCCCGACGAATGTTTTGCGCGCCCCGTCGACTTGGCCGTGATTCTCGGCAGCGGCTGGGGCGAAGCGCTGATTTGCGACCGCACGCTCGTGCGGATTTCCTATGCCGACATTCCCGGCCTCGGCGCGGCGACGGTGCCCGGTCATGTGGGCGAGTTCCGCCTTTTCGAACGGGCCGGCAAGCGCATTGCCGCGTTCTGCGGCCGCCGTCACTGGTACGAGGGCGTGGGCTGGGAGGCGGTCGTGCTGCCCGTTGAGATCCTCCGCCGCATGGCGGGGAGCAAGCTGCTGTTGACGAACGCCGCGGGCGGACTCAATCCCGCCCTGCGGCCCGGCGACTTCGTGATCCTGCGCGACCACATCAACACCGTGGGCATCAACCCGCTGATTGGCCCGCACAATCCCGAATGGGGTGCGCGCTTCCCCGACATGACGGAGGTCTACACGCAGCATCTGCGCGATGTCCTGCACAGGGCCGCCAATGTGCGCGGTCTGCGCGTCATGGAAGGCGTGTATGCGTTCACGTCGGGTCCGTGTTTCGAGACGCCGGCCGAGATCCATGCCTACGGACACATGGGTGCGGACGTGGTGGGCATGAGTACCGTGCCCGAGGCGGTCTTTGCCCGCGCGTGCGGCATCCAGGTGGCGGGTTTGTCGCTCGTCTCGAATCTCGCCGCGGGCATCTCCGCGAAAACGCTCTGCCACGAAGAGGTGATGGCCGCGTCGAAGACGGCGCAGCGTGTCATGTCCGGCTTGATCGACGATTTTATCGCCGCGTGCTGAAAGGAAGATTGGAAATGAAGAAGGCGTTGTGGCCCGTGCTGCTCGTGACGGGCGGCCTGCTGGGGGCGGAGACGGTTGACTTGGCGGGTACCTGGACGCTGACGTGCGAAGGAGATGCGTCCCTGACGTGTCCGATCGCCGTGCCGGGCGGTGTGCATTCGGCGCTCTATGCGGCGGGCAAGATTCCCGATCCCTACTACGGCACGAACGAAACGAACGTGCAGTGGGTCGGTCTGCGCGACTGGAAGGTGTCGCGCACATTCGATCTCGATGCCGCCTTCCTCGCAAAGAAGGAAGTCGTGCTGCGTCTGGAAGACTGCGACACGTTCTGCACGCTGAAAGTGAACGGCGTCGAGGTCGGTCAGACAGAAGACCGTTTCCAGCGCTACACGTTCGACGTGAAGGCACTGCTGAAACCCGGCCAGAATGCGATCGAGGGCTTCTTCGCGAGCGCGCAGAAGGCGGGCGACGCGAAACGGCAGGCGTATGGCCGCCCGTATCCGATGTCCAACGTGCCGTGGGCGAAGAACCAGGCGCTCGTGCGCAAGCCGGCGTGCCATGCGGGCTGGGACTGGGGCCCGGCGCAGATGGTGACGGGCTTCTGCGGCCCGGTGAAGCTCATCGCGACGGACGGTCCGCGCGTCGAGTACGTGTATGCCGACCCGAAGTTCACCGACGACCTCAAGCACTGCACGCTGACGGTCTTTGCGGATCTTTCCGACGGCACGCGGCAGAAGACCGTATTCGAGATCGACGACCCGCCGCTCTGGTGGCCGAACGGCATGGGCGCGCGCCGGTTCTACACCTACACGATTGCGGCCGGCGGCGAGAAGATCACGCGCAAGATCGGCCTGCGCAAGCTCGAGGTGCTCAACGAGAAGACGAAGTCCGCCGACGGCAAGGACGAGCTTTCGCTCGTCTTCCGCGTGAACGGACGCCGGCTCTTCGCGAAGGGCGCGAACTGGATTCCCTGCGACGCGTTCGAAAACCGCCAGACGCCGGCCCGCTACCGCGACCTGCTCGCGAGCGCGGCGGACGCGAACATGAACATGCTCCGCCTCTGGGGCGGCGGCCAGTACGAGAAGGACTGCTTCTACGAGATCTGCGACGAACTCGGCATTCTCGTGTGGCACGACATGATGTGCTCGTGCGCGGTCTATCCGGGCGACGAGGCGTTTCTCGGCGAGATCCGCCGCGAACTGAGCCATCAGCTGCGCCGTCTGCGCGACTACGCCTGCATCGGCCTCTGGTGCGGCGACAACGAGTGCCTCGGCGCCATCGGCTGGTTTGACGAGACGCGCAACGACAAGGCGTTCTACCGCGGGGAATGGATCAAACGCTCGAAGATGCAGGCGGATTGCGTGGCGAAATGGGATCCGAACCGCACCTATTGGCCGAGCTCGCCGTGCTGCGGGCCGGGTGACTTCGGCGACGCGTGGAAGGAGGATTCCCGCGGCGACATGCACAACTGGGAAGTGTGGCATGCGAACAAGCCGTTCGACGAATACTACAAGTACCGTCCGCGCTTCTGCAGCGAATTCGGCTACCAGAGCTTTCCGTCCCCCGAAGTGGCGGAGACGTTCGCCTCGAAGGAGCAGATCGCCGGCCATGGCCCCGATTTCGAATGGCACCAGAAGAACAGCGGCGGCAACCGCCGCATCCGCGAGACGATGGCGCGCTACTTCCCCGCGCCGAAGAACGTGGATGGCGAATTGCTGCTCTCGCAGTTCCAGCAGGGCATGGCGATCAAGATGGCCGTCGACGGGTGGCGTGCACAGCGGCCGCGCTGCATGGGCACGCTCTACTGGCAGCTGAACGACAACTGGCCCGTTGCGAGCTGGAGCTCGGTCGAATACGGCGGCAAGTGGAAGCCCCTGCACCATCTCGCCCGCCGCTTCTACGCGCCGGTGGCGGTGGTGGCGCGTCCCGCGGGCGAGATCGTCGCGCTCAACGATACGGCGGAGACGCTGAAGGGCGAGGTGCGCGCCGAGTACTGGGCGTTCGACGGACGCATCCTCAAGACGGAGACGTTCCCGGTGACGCTCAAGCCCGATTCCGCCGTCGAGGCGGGGCGCTTTGCGCCTGAAAAGGATGCGTTCCTCGTGCTCACGCTCACGACGCCGTGCGGCTCGGTGCAGAACGACTGGCAGTTCGGCTTCTACAAGGATGCGCCCCTTGCGTCCGCAAAGGTGTCCGCGGAAGTCGCAGCCGGCGAGAAGCCCGGCACGTTTCGCGTGACGCTCGCGACGGACAAGCCGGCTTTCTACGTGTGGGCGAACGTGCGCAACGTGCGCGGCGAGTTCTCCGACAACTGCCTCACGTTGCTGCCGGGGCGTCCGCAGGCGCTTGTCTTCACGCCGAAGGACGCGCAGATCTCCCTCGACGTCTTCAAGTCCCGCTTCTCGGTGACGCATCTCGCCGACGTCTGCGGCAAATGACGTTCCCTCCACCTCAACCCGGGCAACAACCCCCAAAGGAAATGGGCGATCCATGATCATTCCCTTGCTTGCGACGATGACGAGCCTGCTGACGCAGGGAGAGAAGACGGTTGATTTCGGCGCGGACGGCGTCGGCGGCTATCCCGTGGTGGAGATCGCCGACGTGAAGGGGCCGACGCGCGTGCGCGTGTGGTATGCGACGCATCCGGACGGACTGCGCGGCGGCTGGGGCGACTTCCAGCACGAGACGCGCGCGACGTATATGGGACCGGAGGTCTGGCTGCCGATCCACCCCGCGAACACGGACCGCTGGGACTGGTTCGACGTGACGTCGAACGGCACGTATCGCGCCGCCTGCGCGCAGGGTCTCGTGCGCTATGCGTGCTGGACCGTCGAGTCGGGCGCGGGTGCGACGGTGAAGGCCATCGGCTTCGACAACGACGGCATTCATTCCGAAGAGCCCGTGGTCGGTTCGTTCGCGTGTTCGGACGACGGCCTCACGAAGGTCTGGGGGGCGAGCGTTCGCACGTGCCAGCTGGCGGCAATTCCGGGGCGCGACAAACCCATCCATGTGGCGGGCGGCCGTCTGAAGAAGACGCTGGGGCCATCCTACTGCTATCTCTCCGACGGCGCCAAGCGCGACCGCCTCGTGTGGAGCGGCGACCTCTGGTGGGCGCAGCGCAACATGTACGTGGCGTTCCCGATCGATTCGCCCTACATGCCGGGGTCGATCCGCATGCTCGGCGAGAACCAGACGCCGGAAGGGTACACGCAGGCGTGTCCGCATCCGGAGTCGCACGGTCCGCTGAAGGACGGCGACTGGGGTCCGTTCGGCTCGGACGAATTCGCGGCCTGGTTCGTGCCCGTCGTCTACGACCACTACCTCTACACGGCGGACGAGGCGGTGACGCGGGAAGCGTTTCCGCGCGTGCGCAAGCTGCTCGGCTACCTGCGCAAGCACTGCCGGGCGGACGGCTTCCTCGAACCGCGCAAGGAGACGTGCAAGCACGCCGCGGGCCTGACCTTCGGCGGCACGTCGCTCCACCATCGCACCTACATGAACATCCTGCTGTGGAAGACGTATGTCGATGCGGCCGCGCTCGCGGACGTCTTCGGCACGGCGGCCGAGGCGGCCGAATGGCGCGGTTGGGCGAAGACGCTCGCGGCGAACATCCGCGCGCAGCAGTGGGATGCGGAGAAGGGGTGGTTCATCCAGTCCAACGAAGAACGCAAGTGGGGCGAAGAGGCGAACCCCCTCGCCCTCGCCACGCGCTTTGCGACGGAGGATGAAGCCGCACGCGTCATTCCGCAGCTCAAGTACCATTCCCACGGCAAGTTCCAGGCGATGGCCCTGCGCGGCGCCTACGAGTACGGCGCGGATGCGAAGGCGCTCGCGCTCTTCAACCAGCACAACTGGCGCAAGCTCTTCTCGTCCGGCTGGAAGGGTCTGCACACCGTGACGGAGTGCATGGGCCTCGGTACGAACGGCTGGGGCGACGAAGCGCATCCCGACACGGCGGTCGCCGGCATCTTGACGAACTACATCCTCGGCGTCGAACCGCTCGCGCCCGGCTACGCGAAGTTCCGCGTGAAGCCGCAGACGGCCGGCGTCACGTGGGCGAAGGGCCGTGTGCCCACGCCGCACGGGTTCATCGACGTGAGCTGGAAGCTCGTGGACGGTCGGCCCGCCGTCGAGGTCACGGCGCCGGCGCCCTGCACGCGCGTCGAGTGACGGTCTTGCGCGCTGTCGCGAATTATGAGATAATCTGCATTCAGGAAAAATGAAAGGGGATTTCAAGTGAAGGTTTCCATGAACAGGCTTTTCCTTGGTTTGCTGTGTGTGGCCGCGCTGGCGGTCGCGGGTTGCCGTCGCGTCGACGAGCGGACCTTTACGGTGGACGTGCCGCAGGCGTCGACGGCGGCGGACGAACAGGCGTTGCGCGCGGCGCTCGCGGTCTACGGCGGCATCAACGCGAAGGACCCCACGGCGATCGTGTTCGATGCGGCAAAGCACCAGCTCACGGTGCGCTACGACTCGATGCAGCTGGCGAAGAAGAACATTGAAATCTCCCTTGCCAAGGCCGGATTCACGGCGAACGGCGTGACGCCGGAATCGGTCGGAGCGAAACCGGCGAAGGCGCAGTGAACGAGACCGCGTCATCGGCGGCGCGCACGGCTTCGTGCCCGCCGTTGCAGACCTGTGCGCGGTCGTTCACGGCCGAGCTCTCGCTTGAGCGCGGACTCGCGCCGAAGACCGTCGAAGCCTACGGGCGCGACATCCGCTTCTTTCTGGCGTTTCTTTCCGCGCGGGGACGCACCGCGCCGGAGCAGCTGACGCATCTGGATGTCGCGGCGTATCTCGAACATCTGGCGGCGGAGCGGAAGCGCGCGTCGACGCGGGCGCGCGCCTTCGTCGCGATTCGCGCCTTTCTCCATTTTCTCAAGCTGCAGGGGGCGACGGCCGCGGACCTCTCCGAAGGTCTCGTGGCGCCCAAGAAGAATCTCGTGCTGCCGCATGTGCTGGACGAAGAGACGACGCGCCGCCTCGTCGAAAGCGTGACGGGCTCGACGCCGCGCGACCTTCGCGACCGTGTGATGCTGGAAGTGCTCTACGATTGCGGTCTGCGCGTGAGCGAACTCTGCACGCTGGAAGTGGTCGATTTCATTGCCGACGCGGGCGTGATGCGCTGCCGTGGCAAGGGTTCGAAGGAACGCATCGTGCCGGTGGGCGTCGCCTGCGGCAAGGCGATCGAGAAGTATCTGACGGAGGCCCGGTCGAATTTCGTGCGCACGGGCAACGACGTGCGGGCGATGTTCCTCACGCGCCTGGGGCGTCCGTTTTCGCGCATGGGCGTCTTCAAGCTCCTGCGGGAACGTGCGGCCGCGGCGGGCATCGATTCCTCGCGGATCTCCCCGCATGTGCTCCGGCACTGCTTCGCGACGCACATGCTCGAGCACGGAGCGGATGTGCGGGCGATCCAGGAAATGCTCGGCCATGCGTCCATTGCGACGACGCAGATCTACACGCATGTGGACCGCGCGCGGCTCGGCGCTGAGCATCGCCGGCACCACCCGCGGGCGTGAAAGCCCGGTTGAGGGGGCTCAGAAGGGGTCTGACCCCCGAAAAAGGCGGAAAAAATCAAGGAAAATCATTTTCCCTCTTGCACAACACGGAAAAAACCGTTATTCTATTGACGTTGCGGGCGATATCCGCCCTGCGCACCAATTAAGGAACGATCAAAATGGCTAAGAAAATCGAAGTCCCGACGACCAAGGGCGGTCTGATGGCCGCGCTCGCCGAAGCCGGCGAAATCAGCAAGAAGCAGGCTGTTGCCGTGTACGAGAAGCTCCTCGAGCTTGCGTACGAGGGGGCCCGTCAGAACGAAAAGGGCTGGGTTATTCCGGGCCTTGGCAAGCTCCTGATCAAGAAGCAGGGTGCGCGTGTCGTCCGCAATCCGCAGACGGGCGCCGAGATCAAGAAGCCGGCGTGCAAGGTCGCGAAGTTCCGTCTCGCGAAGGCCGCGAAGGACGCGCTTGTCCCGCCGAAGGCCGCGAAGAAGTAAGCGTTTCCCTCTTTCGAAGCGAAAACGGTCGATGCTTGCGCATCGGCCGTTTTTTGTTTTGCCGAAGGAGTGGAGTTGTGCTAAAATACGGGCATGAAGACGAAAATGGTTTTGGGAGGGGCACTTCTGTTTGCGGCGACCGTCTGCATGGCGGCGGAGCCGTTCAAGATTGTCTCGTATAACGTTCGCCATTGTGCGGACATTCGCGGCGTGCTGTCGCCCGAGGCGACGGCGCGGACCATTTCGAAAGAGCGGGCGCGGTTTGTCGCGCTGCAGGAAATGGATGTGAAGGCGAAGCGTTCGAAGGGCGTGGACCAGCCGGCGGAGCTGGCGCGGCTGACGGGACTGCAGGCCTCGTTTGCGCGAGCGATTCCGCTGCAGGGCGGTTCGTATGGCAATGCACTGCTGTCGCGGGAGAAGCCGCTGGCGGTACGGAAGATTCCCCTGCCGGGCAAGGAGCCGCGCGTGCTGCTGCTGGCCGAATTTGACGATTGCTGCGTCGGATCGATGCATCTGGCCTTGGAGGACGATCTGCGTCTGGCGTCCGTGCCGCTCGTCGAGAAGGCCGTTGCGGAAGTCGCGGCGAAGAAGCCCGTCTTCCTCTGCGGCGACTGGAACGCGACGCCGGATTCCCCGGCGCTGAAGGCGCTCGGAAAATTCATGAAGGTCATTTCGACCCAGAAGGTGAACACCTTCCATGGGTCGAATGCGAAGATCTCGGCGGCCGAGCGCGCGA
The DNA here is from genome assembly GCA_902803135.1 of uncultured bacterium. Lineage (GTDB taxonomy): Bacteria > Verrucomicrobiota > Kiritimatiellia > RFP12 > UBA1067 > RUG572. The sequence goes on along the minus strand of CADCPA010000107.1, from coordinate 4,451 downwards.
AGCGCGGTTGCATGATCGACTATGTCGCCGTCGACCGGGCGCATGCCGCTCAGGTCGAAGTGCTTGAAACGCAGGTGACGGAGGATCGTGAGACCTCCGACCATGCCCCCATTTCCGTGACGTTGAAACTGAAACAACCAAAGGAGTTGAAATGAATCGTCGTCAGTTCCTGCTGTCTTCCACGGCTTTCGCGGCCGTGCCGGCCTTCCCCGCGATTCTGTCGAATCGGAGTCCGAATTCGCGGCTCTCCCATGCGTGTGTCGGCACGGCGAACATGGCGGGGGCCGACCTCCACGACATCTCCTCGCATCAGCGGACGCACATCACCGCGCTCTGCGACGTCGATTCCGCCTATCTGGCCGCCGCGCACAAGCGCTTCCCCGATGCGCGCATCTACCGCAACTGGAAGGAGATGCTCGAGAAGGAAGGGGACAAGATCGATTCCGTGAACGTCTCCACGCCGGATCACATGCATGCGCCGATCGTGCTCGACGCCCTCGCGCGCGGCAAGAACGTCTACGCCCAGAAGCCGCTCTGCCACGAGCTGGAAGACTGCCGAAAGATCGAGAAGCTGTCGAACGAGAAGAAGGCCGTCACGCAGCTCGGCACGCAGATCGCGTCCTGGACCTGCGACCGTCAGACCGTGGCGGCGATCGAGTCGGGCGCGATTGGACGCATCCAACACGTCTGGCTCTTCACGAACTCGGGCGGTTTTGCCCGCGGCGCGCGCACATGGCCGCTGCCGGAAGACCCGGTGCCCGAGACGCTCGACTGGAAGCTGTGGCTGGGACACGTGCCGTACCGCCCGTATGCGAAGGGCGTCTACCACCCCGGCACGTGGCGGCGCTGGCGCGCGTTCGGCTCGTCGTGGCTCGGCGACATGGGCAGTCATATCTTCAGTCCCGTCTGGCTCGGCATGCATCTCGACAAGCTGGGTCCGACCGCCGTGCGCGCGGAGGTGATCGACGACCATTGGAGCGCGGCGTTCAAGGAACAGTACTGGCCGCGCATGTGCCACATCACCTGGACGTTCCCGGGCGTGAAGGCGACGGGCGACCAGCCCTTTGAAATGGAATGGCTTGACGGTGACGCCGGCAATTCGCCGTCCTCGTTTCTGCTGCCGCCGCACATCCAGGCGCTCGCCGAACAGACGCATTTCAAGAAGATGCCGGTGCAGGGGCGCGTGATCGAAGGCGAAGAGGGTTGGATCATCTCGCACCACTTCGGCGGCGTGCCGGGTTCGATGCCGGCCTTCGTGATGAAGAACGGCAAGACGGCGCCCGCCCTGCCGGAGTTGCCCGACGTGCGCAACCACTACCACGACTATCTCGACTGCTGTCTGGACGGCGGCGCGCCGCGCAGCCGCTTCGCGTGGTCGGCCCGTCTGACCGAAACGCTGATCCTTGGCAACGAGGCCCAGCTCGTACCGGGCAAGACAATCAAGTGGAACGCCGCAACGGGCGAACGAAAGATCGTATAAGTCCGAAAGGGGACAGTCCCCCCGCGTTAGAGGAATCAAGTTCAAAGGAGAGGTGAAGATGAAAAGACTCATCGGTAAAGCGACTGTGTTCATGGCGACAATCGCCATGAGCTTTGCAATCCATGCGGCAACCTACTACGGTTTGTTCGTGGGCGTGAACGAATACAGCGACCCCGACGACTACCTGTACGGATGCGACTGGGATGCCGTTCGGATGATGGATGCCTACACGCGCGGCGGATTCTGCGATGCCGCCCATGCGGAGCTGGTGACCAATCTCTCGGCCACCAAGGAGACCGGGCGGGAGAAGTTCGCCACGCTGGCCGAGACCGCCAAGTCGGGAGATACGGTCCTCTACTTCCAGTCCAGCCACGGCGGATGCGAGGTGGATTCCGACGACAACGAAACGAAGGACGCCTATTTGTGCCTGACGGACGACGACTGGTCGGACGTGGAGTTCGCGGAGGACCTCGCGAAGTTCAAGGACGGCGTGCGCGTGGTCGTCATTCTCGACGCCTGCTTCTCCGGGGGCATGTTCAAGTCGTCCGGCGGCAACGCCGGCGGAAAGCGGAGCGGCAGATGGAACTTCGCCTCGCGCGTCCAGCGCCGGCTGAAGGCGCGCCGCACAGCCGCGAAGGGCGTCCCGTCCGTCGCGTGGATCACGGCGGCGGAGTGGAATCAGGTTTCGTACACCGACGGGCGTGGCAGCGAGCTGACCCATGCGCTCCTGGAGGGCTGGGTGGACATCTCCGCCGATGACGACGGCGATGAGAAAGTGAGTTTCGGCGAATTGGCGGAATACGCCAAGACCGCCGTGCCCGGCTCCGACGTCCAGACTGAGAACGACGCGCTCCTTGCCGGCATTCCCGCCGGTCGGGAGTTCGACGTTGACACCTTCCGCCTCCTATCGAATGGCGGCACGGTCTACGGCATTTTGGGCGAATGCCCGGCAGAACTCGAAATCCCGGACGGGACGACGGCCCTGGCGGACGGTGCCTTTGACGCGGACGAGGCCGACATGACCGAGCTGCTCTCCGTCTCCCTTCCGGATGGCCTGGAGACGATTGGTTATTGCGCATTCTACGGTTGTGACGGCGTGACGAACGTCGTCATCCCTGCCAGCGTCACTTTGATCGACGAGTGCGCTTTCGAGGATTGCGCCTCCCTGGAGACGGTGACCTTTGCGGGCGACCGGGATGCGATCACGATTCGGGATTACGCTTTTTCGGGCACGCCCTACGAGGAGACCATGCCGGCGATCCTCCTGATCGAGGACGGATGTCTTTATGGTTTTCAAGGCGTCGTGCCGGAAGAACTGGAGCTCCCCGACACCGTGATCGAGATTTGCGATTACGTCTTCGAGGGCGTGACGGGATTGCGCAGCCTCTTTATACCCTCAAGCGTGACGTACATCGGCGAGTCTGCTTTCGCCGGCTGTTCCGACCTCGAGGAGATTCTTTTCGAGGGGAAGGACCCCGGGGTGATCGGCGAGCCGTGGATCGACGATCCCGGCGAGACGCAACCGTGGCCTGTCGGATTCTCCGAACCGCTTGAGATCGGCTACGGCGCGTTCTCCGGTTGTGGAGCGCTCACGTGGGTTGACATTCCGGCTTGTGTGGGCTATGTGGGCGAGTCTGCCTTTGCGGACTGCACGGCGCTGGAGGCCGTCTGCTTCCTCGCGGATGCTTCCGTGACGGAGAGCTATCTGGAGATCGGCGAGGGCGCCTTTAACGGTTGCGCGACGTTGTCGTCGCTTTACATTGACGATCGCCCGTACGATCCAGAGAACGACGTCTGGAATGAAGTCGCAATCTGTGCGAGTGCCTTCGACAGTTGCACGGCGCTCACGGATCTGTGCCTCGGCGAGGGCGTCGTTGTGATTGGCGAGTATGCGTTCTACGGCGTCGGCATCGAATCGCTCATGATTCCTGCAAGCTGCAGTTCAATCGGCGAGGCTGCGTTCGCGTACAGTGAGAACCTTGAGGACGTCTATTTCGCCGGTTATGACGCCGACGAGGATTACGAAGTTGATGTGGACATCGACAGCGCGTTTGAGGGAACTCCTTGGCTGAGCGCCCCGTCGGCCAATGACAATTTCGCCGATGCGGAGGAAATCGCGGGTGCGTTTGGGGGCGTCGGGGGCAGAAACCGGAATGGAACGATTGAAGACGGCGAGGTTCACCGCTGCAACCCGACGGCAACCGTCTGGTACAAGTGGACGCCTGAGTCTGCAGGTTCCGTGTTGTTTGCCGTTAATGCCGACTATGATTCGATCATCGGCGTCTATGTCGGGAATTCGGTTGATTCCTTGAAGCCGGTCGCGTTCAACGATGATTGCGATTCATATTCAAGTGCGGTGGCTTTCGATGCGGTCGCCGGTACGACGTACTACATCGCCGTGGGCGGCTACAATTCAGCAGAGGGCTCTTTTGAACTTGAGTGGATGCCCTACGAATGCGAAGTCGAGTTTGAGATTGATGAGAATGGCGTCTTGACTGGTTTGGATTTCGGATTAGGAGACCTTCCACCACCGACTTTGACGATTCCCGAGGGCGTGACGGCTATTGCAGAGGAAGCGCTCGGGGAGTGGAATGGGATTTTCACCGTCAATCTGCCGTCGACGCTCAAGTCCATCGGCGCGCGTGCGTTTTCGTGGTGTGAAGACCTGACAACCGTGAACGGATTGACGGATTCCGTCGAAGTCGGTCCATTTGCCTTCCACGGAACGCCGTTCGACGAGACGTGTCCGTTCAGGCTTGACGTCGTAGACGGCAGTGTAATGGGTTTCCACGGCCGTCCGTGCCCCACGACGCTGGAGATGCCCGAAGGCGTGACGAACGTCGCCGAGTTGGCGTTCGGCTTCTGGGAGTACTGCACCTACGAGGAAGTGTACGACGAGGAGGAGGATGAATGGTACGAGTATGAGTACAGCGCCCTGACCAACCTCCAGGCGGTCGTGATTCCGCCCAGC
>CADCPA010000106.1 GCA_902803135.1 uncultured bacterium | reverse complement strand
CGGCCAATTGCTTGATCGGGGCGGCGTTGGGGAGATTGTAGCGCACGACAATGTCGCGGTAGATGATGTCGTTGAACAATTCGACCAAAACCTGTCTGTTCCCGCTTTCGACATACGCAGGGAATCCCCCCGTGCGCAGGTAATCGTCAAACGATTCATCGCTGCCTTCAAGCCCCTTGAATCGGCAGAACTCCGAAAAGGTGAAGGGCAGCAGTTGCAGATCCAGATGACGACCAGTCAGTTTTGTGCCAAGTTCACGCGAAAGCATTTTTGCGTTTGACCCGGTGACAAAGACTGCATAGCCGTGGTTCAGCAGGCCGTTGACGAACCGCTCCCATCCGTCTATGTCCTGGATTTCGTCCAGTGCGATGGCCTGGGGTTTCCGTTCGGCTATTATCTTGCCAAGGAGAGTAAAATCCGGCGGGGAGAAGTCCATCAGACGAAGATCGTCGAAAAGGACGCTTAAGACACGCAGGCCGGAATCATGCGCCCATTGTGCAAGAAGAGTTGACTTGCCGCAACGTCGAACTCCTGTCACGATGGTTGCAAATTTCTTCTCGCACGGCAAATCATGAAGCGCATCGCGCCTCATTCCCAAGTCTAATCCGACTTCTGCGGCCTGTTCGTCAATCGCCGTCTCGATTTCAGATTTTCTCATGGGTATTCCTCCATTTGTCGGCTCATAGTATACCATATTTTCCTGGCAATAGCATAATTATTTTATTGCCGATAAAACAATGTGCTGCCGAACGGTACATGGAGCAACTGGCAGCGGACAAGGATCGCGGGTCGATGGCGTGGCGGTGCTGGCAGATCGGCGGCCTTCGCTGCGGCAACGTGACGCGCCAGACGAATGGGAAATGTTGCCAGTGTTACCAGTGTTGCCAATTTCAATTCCAAATTTGCAAATGGCAACATTGAGATTGGCGATTGGCAACATTTCCACATTGGCAACATCAGTGTCTTGGAATCGTGTGAAAAGTATCGGTACAAGCCCCTTGGAATCGTGTGAAATTGGCCATTGCAAGCCCCTTGGAATCGTGATATAATATCACCGTGCCCTAAAAAGGTGCTTGCGATATGAAAAGAAAAATTTACAAAAGGCTTCTTGAATGGAAGAATAACGATGCGAAAGACACGGCTATTCTTATAGACGGGGCGAGACGTGTCGGGAAAAGTTACATTGTCGAGCAGTTCGCGAAGGCAGAATACAAGTCGTACATTTTAATCGATTTCAACATTGCGCCGACGGAGGTCAAAGCGATATTCAACGAATGCCTTGACGATTTGGATTCGTTTTTCAAGAAGGTTTCAAGCTACTATGCAGTGCCGCTTTATGTTGGTGAGACGCTTTTTATCTTCGATGAAGTGCAGGAGTTTCCGCGCGCCCGTGCTGCGATAAAGTATTTGGTTGCCGACGGACGATATCACTACATAGAAACTGGAAGCCTCGTGTCCATACGGGAAAACGTGGCAAAGATTGTCATTCCTTCCGAGGAAGAGCATGTGAAGATGTATCCACTGGATTTCGAGGAGTTCCTCTGGGCGACGGGGCGCGAGGGACTTGTGGACGTCATAGTCTCGCATTTGCGCGAAAAGAAGCCGATGGGCGCGGCGCATCGCAAGGCCAAGGATGCGTTCAGGGAGTATCTTGTCGTGGGAGGGATGCCGCAGGCGGTAGCCAAATGGATTGAGACGTCAGACCTCGGGAAGGTGGATTCGGCGAAAAGACGCATCCTCGCACTCTATAGGGCGGACATACGAAAGCACGCCGGCAGATATGCCATGAAGGCCGAATCGATCTTCGACGAGATTCCGGGGCAGTTGCAGAAGCATGACAAGAAGTTCCGTCTGGCCGCTCTTGACGTGGAGGCGCGCATGCGGGAGTATGCCGACGCATTCCTTTGGCTCAAGGACGCGATGACCGTGAACGTTGCATACAACGCCACGGAGCCGTCTGCTGGGCTGGCGCTCAGCGCGGACCAGGCGACGATGAAATGCTATCTCGCGGACACGGGGCTTCTGGTGAGCCTTGCATTCGGGACAAACCCCAGGGCCATTGAAGATGCGCACAGGCGCATAATGTTCGACAGCCTTTCGTTCAACGAGGGCATGTTGATCGAGAACGCCGTGGCGCAGATGTTGACGGCTTGCGGAATTGACCTGTTTTTCTATTCTCGCTACGACAAGAGAAACGCGCAGGAGAGGATGGAAGTCGACTTCCTTGTGGCCAACGCCGAGATGCGTCGAACGAAGAACGTTACAGCAGTCGAGGTGAAGAGCGAGAAGGACTATTCGACGGCTTCTCTCGACAAGTTCCATGCAAAGTTCAGGGCAAACGTTGGTAGCAGCCTGATTCTCCATCCAGGGGACGTGTCAACGGGGGATGGGGTTCTCCGCCTTCCGCTTTACATGACGCCTTGGATAGATATTGTATTTTGACTGCGACATCGCGGGGCGATGGCGTGGCGGTGCTGGCAGATTGGCGGCCTTCGCTGCGGCAACGTGACGCGCCAGGCGTTCGACGCGGCGCGCGGAGAAGGGCATTTCTTCAATTTGCTTCAACGAAAGAGTTTGCAGTTTTTTATCCAAAAGGTAATATAAATTTGGTATAATTTCTTTCGCCATTACAAGGTGGCAGAAAGGCAGAAATATGGACAATCCATTTAGGTATGGGTGTGTTGTTAGCGGAGACCACTTCTGCGAACGCACCAAGGCGGAGCGAGAGCTGCGCGGCTTTGTGAAGGCCGGGCAGAATGTCTTTGTGCAGGGCGAGCGCAGAATGGGCAAGACGTCGCTTGTGCGCAAGGCGGTGTCGGGCGTTCGCGGTGAAAGACTTGTCTATGTCGATCTCTACTGCATTGGATCGCAGTCGGACCTTTGCCGACGCATTGCCGAGGGCGTGGGGCGGGCGAATTCGTCAATGCCGTTCTTGAAGCGCGTCATGGCATTCGCGTCCAGGCTCCGGCCGTCGCTTTCGTTCGATTCCATCGACGGAAGCCCAAAGATAACCGTTGACGCGTTTGCCGCCGAGGAACCGGCATCGCTCGGCATTGTGATGTCGATGCTGGAGAATGTCGCCTCCGACGGAAAGAGCTGCATCGTGTTCGACGAGTTCCAGGACATCCTTAGGATCAAGGACTCCGAGCGCGTACTTGCGGAGATGCGTGGCAGGATACAGTTCCAGGAGGACGTTCCCTATCTGTTTCTCGGAAGTGTTCGACACGAGATGTGGAGAATCTTCACCGATACGAAGAGCCCGTTCTACAAGAGCGCGGCGGCGTATGACGTTGGAGAGATTGATGTCGATGATTTTTCAGGTTTCATCGTTTCGCGATTTGAAAAGGGGCGGCGTCGCATATCGCGCGATATGGCACGTCTGACAATCGCGACCGCGTCAGGGGTGTCCGGTGACGTACAGGAACTTTGCGCAGCGCTTTGGGATGTGACGGAGTCGGGGCACGTGGTGACGGAGGCGGACATCCCATCCGCCCTTGAAGTGGTGTTCATGCGCGAGAGGAAGGGTTTCGAAAAGGCGGTTTCGATGCTCACCTCTACGCAGCTCAGGGTTTTGCGAGGGCTTGCCGAGCAGCCCAAGCTCCGCGTCTTCGGATCAGAATTCCTCAAGCGCGTTGGAATGACGAACGCCGGGGCAGTGAGCAAGGCGCTTAAACGACTGGAAGCTCACGACCTCGTACATGAAACTGCCGGCGGATACCGTTTCGGCGACTCTTTCTTCAGGCAATGGATTCTCAAAACGGCCACGTAACGTATCCAATGCTGGTCATGCGACTTTGGTGACGCATGGCAATGCGGGATTGATCAAGCAATACGATTACGGCTGGTTTGCGGGACATGGAGGCGGGGCTCTGGATGATACGATCGGTTATGTGGACAGCAGCGAACCGCCGCCGCGCCATGCGCTTTGGCGGTCAAGAATGTTGCCAATGCCAGTTGTCAATTTCCAATTCGTATTCCGGATGTTCCACGATCAGGCGCTTGACATATCTCCGTTAGTCGCAGACCTTGAACGCGCAGAGGCGGAACTTGGGCTAGAAGGGCATTGCTTCCATACGGGGCCTCTCATACGCAAGGGAAAAGGCTACGAGATATTGAGCCGCAGATTTCGCGGGCGGATTCTCTCTCGCATGATGGCGTTCGCTTCCCGCGTGGCATTCAAATACAAGTGCCTGAGCGTAGATAAGAAGTTCATCGACTCGGCGGCGCAGATCGTCGAGCATCTGCGGACTTCGCTGATTGCATTCATCGTTTGCCGGGGATTGTCCCCTTGCTTTGGGCGCCTTTGCCCTTGGCGGGGGCTGCGCCCTTGCCGCCCGCGCGGATGCGGAGCATGAACGCTTCGGCGGGGACGAGGTGTTTCCAGGCGAAGGCCTGTTCGTATTCGTCGCAGGGAACGACGGACACGCGCACGGTCTTGCCGCCGATTTCAGCGCGGGCGAAAAGCTGGCACGGGGCGGTGTCCCGAGTGCCGCGGCCCGCGAACACGAGCGACGTGCTGAGGCGGTCGACGCCGCCGGTGATGACGCTGTCCGTAAAGCCGCAGCCCTTCGGCGCCTCCAGCGTCACGTCGCCGTCGAAGCCGTCCGTGCGCATGATGCGGAAGTCGATCTTCAGCGGCACGCCGCGCACGAGCGGAAGGGTGGAGCGGGTCGAGAAGACCTTGAAGCCCGGGTTGGGATGCCGCACGTCGAGCCACCAGGCGTAGTCGGGGCCGCCGTTGCCCGTGCGGTCTGCGATCTCGGCCAGGTACGTGCCGGCTTCGGCGAACGTGTAGGTGCCGATCGGGTCGCATTCGCCCTGGGGGACAGTCCCCGTGAAGACCTGGTTCGTCACGTCGTCCCACTGGGCGAGGACGGGACCGTCCTTCGTCTTCTTCAGCGTGAGGACGGCATCGAGCGGCGAGCCGCGGCGGCGGGCCGTGACTTCGAGCACGCGCGGCCCCGGCGCGTCGATCGTGAACGTCCGTGTCGCGACGGCACCTTTCGCGGCGACGACGCCGTCCGCCGGTTGCGGCGGCCGGATCTTGAAGTCGTCGACGAGGATCGTATAGACGAAGTCGGCGCGTCCGCGATAGAGGACGTCGTGTATCTCAAGGCGGTAGATGCCGTCCTTCGGCGGGGTGAAGCGCAGAATCGGATCCGGCTTGAAGCGGCTTTCGTCGTCGGCAAACGCGACGATCTTGCCGGCGGCGTCCTTGAGCGTGACGCTCGGGTTGAAGAAACCGGGCACGGCGTCGCCGATATAGGGCTGCAGTTCGCGCCCCGTCACGGTAAAGGCGTAGGCCCTGCCGCCGGCGAGCGTGACCTCGAAGGCGTCCGTCTCGCCGGGCATGATCTGTCCGTCCAGAACGACGGCACCCGTTCTGACGTCGGCAGCCGGCGGGACCGGCTGCTTGCGATGGGGGGGGCGGTAGCGCGGCTCGACGATGTGGGGTTCGCGCGTGACGAGGAGGGGGCGCGGGGCGGCGAGACCGGCCGGGGATTCGGCGATGACGGCGCGGTGTCCCGGCTGGGCGTCGGGGGCGACGACGACAGTGACGAACATCATCTGGCGGAGCGAAGGCGAGGCTTGGAGCGGATTGCGCGGGGTGTAGAGGTTGCGCTCGACGATGGCGAGCTGGTCGTCGTCAAGCGTGCCGAGCGTCGACCACCAGCTGTTGGCGCGCCATTCGTCCGTCTTCGCGTTGGCGGGCAGCGGCGGTTCCGCACGGTCGCCGGCGGCGATATGGTTCAACCAGTTGAGGAGGTGGCGGCGCTGCGAGCCGGCGGGGTTTGGAAAGTTGGGCACGAGCTCGGTCTTGACGACGTGTACGCCGGTGCCCGAGATGTTGAACGACTGCACGCCCTTGAGGTTCTGTCCGCCGACGATGAGGCGGGTGGTCGTGCCGGCCTGGACGCTGGCGGGATAGATGTAGCCCACGTAGGGGTCGGCGGCCCAAAGGGCGCCGGTGCCGAGCAGCGTGGCGGCGAGGAGGGCATTACGCATAGAGTTCACGGAGGCGTCCTTCCTTGGATGGGGGCGGCAAGACGGTGAGTTTGTGTCCGGCGGGATTGGCGAGCGGACCGTCGGGATCGACGCCGGCGCGTTCGTAGATGCTGCCGAGGAAATCCTGCGGACTCACCGGACGCTTCACGGGGACGCTGGCGGTTTCGTCGGATTCGCCGACCACGCAGCCGCCCTTGAAACCGCCACCGGCCAGCAGGGCCGAGAAGCAGCGCGCGTAGTGTCCGCGTCCGCCCAGCCAGGGCGCCTCCCAGCCGATTTTCGGCGTGCGGCCGAATTCGCCGCTCATCCACACGAGGGTTGAATCGAGGAGCTGTTTCGCCTTCAGGTCGGTCAGCAGCGCGGCGAGGGCGCGGTCGAGTTCGCCCGTCTTGCGCTTCATCGTTTCAAAGTGGCGCTTGTGCGAGTCCCAGCCCGGGATGTTGAGCGTGATGTAGGGCACGCCGTATTCGACGAGGCGGCGGGCGGCGAGGAGGGTCTGTCCGATTTCCGTGCGGCCGTAGCGGTTGCGCATCTCCTCCGTTTCGAGCGAAAGGTCGAAGACCTTGGCGGCGTTGCCCTCGGCGATGCGGCGGGCTTCCACGCCGGCCTGGTCGAATGCCTTGGCGCGGGCGACGTTTCCGCCGCGCGTCGGCTTCCAGCTGTCGAGTTCGGCGAGCAGATCGAAGCGCCGGCGGGAGGCTTCGGGGGGGACGCCGTCGGGCGGCACGATGCCGTCCACGGCGAAACGGGCGGCGTTGGGTTGGCCGCCCGTGACGAGCGGAGCGGCGGCGGGACCGAGAAAGCCGACTTCGCTGAAGCGGCCCTTGGCGCGCGTGAGGATGACATAGGGCGGCAGGTCGCCGTGGTAGTCCTTCTTCATCGCCTGGGAGAGCACTGCGCCGATGGCGGGGCAGACGAGCCCGCCGCCGGGCAGGCGGCCGGTCTGCATGAGATAGGTGGCGCTTTCGTGGCCGAACTGGTTGTGCGTGAGCGAGCGGACGACCGAATAGAGGTCCGCGCACTTGGCGAGTTCGGGCCACCATTCGCTGAGCTCCAAGCCGGGCACGTTCGTCGGAATGGCTTTGAGTCCGCCATTGTAGTCGCGAGACGCCTGGGGCTTGGGGTCGAAGGTCTCGAGGTGCGACGGACCTCCCCACTGCCAGATTTCGATGATGCTTTTCGCCGGTTTCATGTTTAGACCCTGAAGAGGAATTCCTTGGTGTTGACGAGGCACCAGGCCACGTCGACGAGCGCCTGGTGCAGGCGGACGCGCGGACGCGCGCCCGTGCCCATTCGGGACTTGACGAAGATGCGGAGCACCTGACGTTCGCGCGCGGAGGGCGCACGCGACAGGAGTTTCCAGTAGAGGTCCTCGAGGCGGTCGACCATCGGCTTCGCCGCCGCCGTCGAGGGTCCGCGGCCCAGGGTCGGGTCGACGAGCTTCGCGAGCTGCTGGTGGAGGCGTCCGGAATTGAAGAGGTAGAGGCGCTGCTTGGCGTTGACGTCCGAACCGCGTTCCTCGGGCAGACCCGTATCGCGGGCGGGGCGGCCGAAGAGGGTAAGGAAGGATGTCGAGATGGAGCCATCCTCCACGCAGATCGTGGCACGTTTCGGCGGCAGGAACGTGAAGGGTTCGGGGGCGGGGGACTGGAGGTTGCGTTTGTCGCCGCCGAGCACGCAGAACGCGTCGTCCAGCACCTCTGCGTCGAGCCGACGGGCCGGGAAGCCGCCGGTGACCGAGCCGCGGGCGTATTCGTTCGACAAAACGATGCGGCGCAGCACGTTCTTGAGGCGCAGTTCGCCGTCGGTCTGGACTGCCGGGGCGTCCGGACCGAAGATCCAGCCGCGAATTCGCCGTTGGAACGCGGCGGCCACGGCGGGGCGTCGGGCGGTGAACAGATGGTCGCAGAGCTCGCCGCGGCGGTCGGGTCCGTCGACGTAGACGATCTCTTCCTTCCATTCGCGTGTGTTCTTGATGCGCACGTTCGTGAAGAAATCGGCGATTTTCGTGCGGATTTCCGCCTTGAGCTGGTCGGGCGGGATGCCGAGGAACGTTTGCGCCGTCGCTTCGGCCCAGCCTTCGGGCGTCCGGCGGTCGGTTGCGCGGAAGAAATTGGCGGCGCCGTCGCGGAAATCGCTGCCCTGTGCGGTCAGGAGGTCACGTCCGAAGGCGTCCCACGGTTCGTTCCTTTCGACGAAGGCGCGCACGCGGGCATGGTACACATAGACGGCGTTCGGCCATAGATTGATCGGAAATTCGCTTTTCACGCGCAGGATGTCGCAGAAGCGCATCGTCCAGTAGTCCGCGAAGTCGCACGAGGCGAGCAGCTTGTCGACGAGCGCCGTGCGCTTCTTCGGGGCCGTGGAGAGGGCATAGTCCTGCGCCTCCTCGAGAGTCGGGATGCGTCCTGCGAGGTCGAGGTAGAGTCGGCGCACCATGACGGCGTCCGTCGCGAGACCTTGGGGCGTCTCCCAGGGCGTACCGGCGCGAAGGGCTTTGCCGCCCTTGCCGCGGACAGGTTCCCCGTCTCCGAGCAGATTCTTCGGCCAGGCGGTCCATGCCGCCGCACCGCCGAGGAAAAGACGGCGCGAAATGTCAATAGTCGGATTCATAATAAGAAGATACGCGCGCGGGCGGAAAAATCTACACGGGAAAATCCACCGGAGCAGACGTCAGCCCTTTGTACGCTCGTTTTTCGCGGTGCATGCCGTGTGAGTTTATGCTATAATACCTTTTCAATCATTTTCAGATACCGAGTCCACGAAGAAAGTGAAACGATGACCGACATGATCTATGGAGGCCTGACGATCTTTTCGATCGTCTTCGTCCTTTGGTGCATTTGGTCCCTGTGCAGGGGCGAGATTCCGTTCTCGAAGAAGGCCGCTGCGGCAAAGCAGGCGAAGACCGTATTGGGCGCGGCGTACACGTTCCTGCTGTCGTACGAGGACCTGCCGGCGTATCAGGCGGGCGGCGAGTTCGGGGCGCGCATGCAGAACCTGCGCGCGGCCTGGGCGGCGAAGAACGTCGACGAATGCAAGTCGCTGCTCGAATTCCTCGATCCGCCGAAGTCCTGCGCGGCCGGGCGCGAATGGCTTGACATCCTCGTCGTCTCGATTTCGGTGGCGCTGGCGTTCCGCGCCTATTTCTACGAACCGTTCCACATTCCGACGGGTTCGATGCAGCCGACGTTGTACGGCAACCATTCGGAGGCGTGTGCGCCCACGGAGGCGACGTTCTGGGACAAGACGCCGGGCATCCGCTGGTACAAATGGCTGCTGACGGGCAAGATGTACGAATGCTTCCGCGCGCCGTTCGACGGCACGCTGCAGTTCAAGGAGACGAAGACGGGCCACTACGACATGCGCGTCGTGAACGGGGCGGAGGGCGTCGTCAGCCGGCCGATGCTCGTGCCGACGGACGTGCTGCATCCGTCGGAGACGGGCGACGGTCCCTACAGCCGCAACGTGTTCCAGCTGCCGAACGGACTGCGTCCGGGTTCTCCCGTGAAGGCCGGCCAGCTGTTGTGGAGCGGTTACGTGGAGTCGGGCGACTTCCTCTTCGTCAACCGCTGGATGTGGAACTTCCGCCGTCCGCGCCGCGGCGACGTGATGGTCTTCTCGACGACGGGCATCCCCGGTCTGGCGCAGGGTACGCACTACATCAAGCGCCTGACCGGCGAACCGGGCGAGACGCTGTCGATCGTGGCGGCGGAAGGGGGCGCGGCGGCCGAGCCGGCCTTCGAGCTGCGCGTCAACGGCGAGAAGCCGATGGAGCCGCGCCGCATCGCGCAGATCCAGAAGCATGAAAAGTGGCATGAAAAGGCCTATCCGTATGCGGGATACCGTCCGAGCGGGCGCCTCGACTACGTGATGCCCGGCAAGACGATCGCGCAGGCGGGCGATGAGGTGAAGCTGGGGCCGGACGAATTCTACGCCTGCGGCGACAATTCGCCGTCCAGCTACGACAGCCGCTACTGGGGCCCCGTGCCCGCGCGGAATCTGCGCGGGCTCGCGGGGGGCGTCTTCTGGCCGTTCGCCACCCATCGGTGGGGTCCGATCGAATGACGTGAAAGAGACGTGAAAGAGTAGACGAAATCTTCGATTCATGCTATACTTGAGTCGCTTTGGATAAGGGGAGCACGCGACAATGAGCGAGACAGACAACGAACAGATGATTCCGACGCCCTCGGATTTTGGCCATTTCCTGCTTGAAAAGGAGCTGGGGCACGGCGGCATGGGCGGTGTGTATCTGGCGCGCGACAAGATGCTGGACCGCAAAGTCGGCATCAAGGTCATGTTGAAGGCGCTGGGCGACGATCCGGCCTTCGTCGAACGTTTCCAGCGTGAAGCCCAGGCGGCGGCGCGGCTCAACCATCCGAACATCGCGCAGATCTATTCGTTCGGTACGGAACAGGGCATGCCCTACATCGCCATGGAGCTCGTCAGCGGCGGTTCGCTCGACAAGGAGATGGAGGCGAATCCGGGCACGATGGATCCCGCGCGCGTCATGAAGGTCGGCCAGCAGCTGGCCGAGGCGCTCGCGCTGGCCGCCGACCAGGGGCTGGTGCATGGCGATGTGAAGCCGGAGAACGTGCTGTTCGACGCGGAAGGCAACGCCAAGCTCGTGGACTTCGGTTTGGCCGCCATGCAGGGCGATTCGGAAGAGATCTGGGGCACGCCCTACTACATTTCCCCTGAAAAGGTGAAGCGCCAGAAGATCGACTTCCGGGCGGACATCTATTCGCTGGGCGGTACGCTCTACCATGCGCTCACCGGCGTTGCGCCGTTCGAAGGCGAAGACGCGACCGCGGTCGTGAAGGCCCGCTTCGACGGTCCGCCGACCCCGCCGAGCGAGGTGCGTCCCGATCTCCCGAAGGATGTCGACGGCATCATCATGCGCATGCTCGAGATGGAACCCTCGATGCGCTACCCGACCTATCAGTCGCTGATCGGCGACATCAAGCGCTTCCTCGCGAAGGTGGGTCCGGTGCGGACCTCGCGCCTTGCGAGCGGCCGTCTGAAAATCAAGGGTTCCAAGCTGAAGATCAAGGGCACGGCCCCGATCGCCTCCGCGACGGCGGACGTCGCGGGCGGCGAGGGGGAAGGGGCGTCCGCGGCAATCCCGCAGCGTCTGCGTCCGCTCGTCGAGGAGACGCCCCAGAAGAACACGAACGTGGGCGCGATGGTGGGCCTCGTCGCCTTCATCGTCGTTCTCCTGATCGTCGGTACGGTCGGCGGCCTTTTCTGGTATGTGAAGGCGGACAAGGACAGCAAGCGCAAGGCCGAGATGGCCCAGACCGTCGGCAAGATCGGCGAAGCGCGCATGGCCGTCGCCAACACGCTCAAGGCGGCGAGCGAATTCGCGTCCAATTTCCACGAACTCGTGGCAAAGAACGACCAGCTGATGAAGGAGTCGACCCGCCGCATGCGCGAACTGCTGCCGGACGATCTCCGCGCGGCGGCGAAGCCGATCCTCGAGCCGGAGGAGTCGAAGGAAATCGCCGAGGCGATTGCCTACACGAACAAGCTCCTGTCGGCGGCGGGCGACCAGCCGGCGGCCGCGGCGGCGAAGCCCGAGGCGGCGAAGCCCGAGGCGGCGAAGCCGGCCGAGGCGGACAAGCCGGCCGAGGCGAAGCCCGCGCCGAAGAGGAAGGCCGCGGCCTTGTCGGGCGAGGAGGCGGAAGAAGCCGCCGCCGAGCGCGCGATGGCCGAGCAGGAGGCCCGTCTGACGGGCAAGCCGCTGCCGAAGAAGGAAGAGGAGAAGCCGGCCGAGGAAGCGAAGGAAGAGGCGAAGCCTGCGGAAACGCCGGCCGTCGCCGCCGCCGCCGCGGTTGCCGCCTCGATGCCGCTGCCGGACGCCGTGAAGAAGTTCGGCGCGCTCTGGGCCGATGTCTTTACCTGCCGTGCCGCGGACATCCGCGTGCAGGGCCACCTCGTGAAGGTCCAGCGCCTCGCGGCGAAGGCCGACGACATCAAGGGTGAAGGCTTCGAGACGGCCAGGGCGCTCGCGAGCCTCTCGCAGGAGGTTCTCG
The DNA here is from genome assembly GCA_902803135.1 of uncultured bacterium. Taxonomy (GTDB): domain Bacteria; phylum Verrucomicrobiota; class Kiritimatiellia; order RFP12; family UBA1067; genus RUG572. The sequence goes on along the minus strand of CADCPA010000106.1, from coordinate 9,852 downwards.
AGGCGTACGAGACGATGAAGGGCCTCAAGGCGGTCGACCTCGCGCAGCGCAAGGCCGGCATCATCCGCGCGAACTCGAAGTCTCTGATCAGCAACGCGATTCTCCAGATCCAGAACCTCAAGGCGGTCGCCGAGAAGGCGGCGCGCGACGCGAAGGAGAAGGCCGAACGCGAGGCGAAGGAAGAGGCGAAGCGCCAGCGCATGGAGAAGGCGAGGGAAGAAGAACCGCGGACCGCGAACGAGAAGTTCGAGGAACTGGCCGGTTCGCGCCTGAAGATGCTCGACTGGGACGCGGCGATCAAGCAGCTCAAGCCGCTGGCCGAAACCTTCATCTCGGCCGAAGGCCGCGAGGAAATCGCCTCCGAAGTGACGAAGGTCGAGTACATGAAGGGCCTTCAGAAGCACTTCATCAAGTACGGCAGGGGGTTCAAGTTCAAGGATGGCAGCACCATCTCGAACGTGAACGACAAGGTGCTGTACATTTTGAAGCTCAAGTCCGTGCGCGGCCACATGGAACCCGACAAGGTCGTCGAGGTCGAATGGACGCGCTTCTACGGCAAGAAGGAGTATGTCGGCCACATGAACCAGCTCATGCAGGCGCTGGTGGTGAACGGACGCGACACGACGAAGCTCGGTCCGCTGCCGTGGTCCTGCCACATGCTCGGCGCCGCGTTGACGCTCAAGTACCTCTATGCGGAAGTTCCCGGCGCGGCCGAAGCCGCCCCGACCTACGTGAAGAAGGCCGTGAAGGACTTCGAGGAATGCGCCAAGTGGGCGAAGAAGTGGTTCCCGGATGTCGAAGTGGAAACGAACGAATAACGTCAAGTCTAAATAATGTAAAGTCTGTCTGAGAGGTTCTGCGAAGGAGGAGATCAATGGACGATAAGGTCAAACGGTATGCCCGGTACCTGCTTATCATGGCGGGCCTGGGAGGGCTTCTCTACGGTGTCGACGTGGGCGTGATCGCCGCGGCGCTGCCCTACATCGAGAGAACGGCGACGTTCAACGAGGATCAGATCGGATGGATCGTCGGCATGGCTCTCTGGGGGTCGCTCCCGTCGTCCCTGGTCGCGGGACTCCTCGCGGAGTGGTTCGGCCGCAAGAAGATGATCGTCGCCTCCGCGCTCCTGTTCCTCGTGTCGATTCCCGTCATCTGCGCGTCTGGGTTCTTCGAGGGCGGCAATTTCTGGATGATGGTCGGCGGCCGTGCGATGCAGGGTGCGGCGGCCGGCCTCTTCGGCGTCATCGTGCCGATGTACCTCGCCGAATGCCTCGATGCCGATTCCCGCGGCAAGGGCACGGGCATGTTCCAGCTTCTGCTGACGATCGGCCTGGTGTTCGTCGCGGTCATCGGCTTCTGCGTCACCTACTTCGTCGGCGACGCCAAGATGGCCGTCGACGAAAAGGCCATCGCGAACGGCGTCGTCGTCTTCGAGCAGAAGATGGACGCGGCGGGCAAGCCTGTCTGGAAGCTGGATGAGGCCGGCAAGCCCGTCGTCGACGCCTCTGGCGAGAAGGTGCCCGAATTCGTACTCGACGAAAGCGGCAAGCCGAAGCCCAAGCTGGACAAGGACAATAAGCAGATCGCAGATGCGAAGAAGATCGACTTCAAGCTGATCAAGACCTGGATTCCCGCCGACCAGCTTCAGTCCTGGGTCCATGCGTGGCAGCTGATCTTCCTGATTTCCTGTGTGCCCGGCCTCATCCTTTTCCTCGGTGCGTTCCGTCTGAAGGAATCGTCGCGCTGGCTGTACAAGAAGGGCCGCAGGGACGAGGCTCTCGCGTCGCTCGCCGCCAACAACGGCGAAGAGAAGGCGAGGGAAATCCTGGACGAGATGATTGCGGCCGACGAGGCCGCCGCCGCTGAAAAGGCGGCCAACGCCGCGGCGACGGATCCGCTTCTCCAGAAGAAGTACATCTATCCGTTCGTGCTCGCCGTCGTCATTCTCGCGTGCAACCAGACGACAGGCATCAATTCGGTACTCAACTACACGGTGACGATCTTCCAGAAGACCGGCATGGAGGGGGCGTTCGCGAACGTTTCCGACGTCGCCATCAAGATCATGAACTGCCTGATGACGATTGTCGCCTGCGCGCTCGTCGACAAGAAGGGACGCAAGTTCCTCCTGAAGCTCGGCACTTCGGGCATCATCGTGGGCCTTTGCGGCGTGGGCTCGGTCTTCCTTGCCATCTCGAAGGGCTGGGTGGCCGCCTCGATGACGACGGGCGTGTGCGCGACCGTGTTCTTCTTCCTTTTCATCGCATCCTTCGCGGTGGGTCCGGGCGTGTGCGTGTGGCTCGCGCTGACGGAGCTCATGCCCACGCGCATCCGCGCGAATGGCATGGCCATTGCGATGATCATCAACCAGGGCGTCTCCGCCGGCATCGCCACGGTGTTTCCGAAGTGGTGCGCCTGGACGAACGACAACGGTTCGGTGTTCTTCGTGCTCGCCGGCTTCACGGTGATCTACTTTGTGACGGCGGCGTTCTTCCTGCCTGAGACCAAGGGGCGTACGCTGGAAGAGGTCGAGCAGTACTTCACCACGGGCAAGATGCCCGAGAAGAAGAACTAACCGGATTTGCTTCAGATTGTGTCTGACTACTGGAAAGAAAGGATTCAAAGATGAACAGACGTGAATTCATCGCCGCGGGCGCGGGTGCGGCTACGGTTGCGATGATGACGGGCTGCACGACGTTGGCGGCCGGAACGAAAGGAACTGCGATGAAGGTTTGCAATAAGGATTACTACATTGGCGGCACGTTTGATGCGAACGGCATCAACCAGGGCGGCAAGTTCGACGGCGAGAAGGCCAAGCAGGCCTACTTCGACCTGATGCGGAAGTTCAACTATCCCGTGTTCAAGGCCTTCACCGACGAGAAGTACATGCTCGAGCAGACGAAGCAGACGGCCAACACGCAGTACCTCGGCTTCTGGGGCCTCGACTTCGGCAAGGGCGACTTTGCGAACTACGGCATGGGCGGCGTGATCTGGGTGGACGAAGTCAAGGAAGAGTACTTCGGCCACGACATCTACCTGCTGCCGCTCCAGTCCATTCCGGAGCATAGCCATGTCGCGCAGAAGATCGACGCGAGCGTCTGCCAGGACCGCTGGGACGGTACGAAGTTCGAAGGCAAGGAACTGCCCCCGAAGATGGAGAGCTGGCTTGTGCGCAACGGCTGGGTCTATTCCTTCGCGGAAATCGGCGAACCCAACCTCGACCAGTTCCCGGAAGCGAAGGCCAACCTCTCGGCCCTCCTCTTCGACCAGAAGGCGAACAAGCCGGTGAATCTCAAGTCGTTCCACGTCGAGAAGTGGGAAGCCGACGGCATCGCCCACAAGCTGCCGAAGGCCGGCTCATGGCACTTCATGATGGGCGGCACGGAAGGCGCGATCGTGACCGAATTCGCGAACTTCCACGACAGCAAGTGCAACCGTTTCTCCGTGCCGGGCGTGATTTTCTGATCCTTCCGACGGGTGTACAGCCGGGAAGCGCCGTTCCGCAGCCGCGGAGCGGCGTTTCTTGACGCGGGGAAATCTCCTTCGCGTTAACAAATGCCTAACAGAATTTTGCTATAGTAACGCTGTCCTTCAAGGGAAGGACGCAATTGACTGCTTTCACATCGAGATTCCAAACGAGAAAAGGCAAGTTACCATGCTCAAGGTAGAGAACCTGAAAAAGAGCTTCGGCACGTTCGAGGCGGTGAAGGGCATTTCCTTCAGCGTCGCGAAGGGCGAGGTTCTGGGCTTTCTGGGGCCGAACGGCGCCGGAAAATCGACGACCATGCGAATGATCACGGGATTCATCCCGCCCACGTCCGGCACGGCCCTGATCTGCGGACACGACATCATCACCGATCCCGTCGGCGCGAAGAGCTGCCTCGGCTACCTGCCCGAAGCGGCGCCGAGCTACCGCGCGATGACCGTCGAGGACTTCCTGACGTTCGCCGCCAAAATCCGCGGCTTCTGCAAGGCCGACATTCCGGCGAAGGTCGACGAGGTCATTGCGAAGGCCGGCCTCGCGAAGGTTCGCCGCCAGACGATCGACACGCTCTCGAAGGGCTACCGCCAGCGTACCTGCTTCGCCCAGGCGATCATCCACAAGCCGTCCGTGCTCATCATGGACGAGCCGACGGACGGCCTCGACCCGAACCAGAAGTTCGTCGTGCGCCAGATGATCAAGGAAATGAGCGCCGACATGGCGATCATCATCTCGACCCACATTCTCGAAGAGGTCGACGCCGTGTGTACGCACGCCGTCGTCATCGCGGACGGCGAAGCCAAGACCGGCACGAGGGAAAATGCCAAGATCACCGTGGCGGATCTCCGCAAGCTCGACCCTTCGGGCAAGCTGGACACCATCTTCCGCAAGCTCACGATGAAGGAGGAGAAGTAACATGAGCTGCTGCTGCAAGAAAAACGGCCATTGCCCCTGCACTGCGGTGCGGACCGTCTTCGGCCGTGAATTCAAGTCGTATTTCGACTCGCCCGTCGCCTACGTGTTCCTCGTGGCGTTCCTTGTGCTCGCCGGGTTCCTCACGTTCGGCGTCGCGTTCTTCTACGAGCGCCGCCAGGCGGACCTCACGCCGTTCTTCTTCTGGCACCCCTGGATGTATCTCCTCCTGGTGCCGGCCGCCACGATGGGTTCGTGGGCGGAAGAGCGCCGCAACGGCACGATCGAGCTGCTGCTGACGATGCCGATCACGCTTGGCGAAGCCCTCGTGGGCAAATTCCTCGCCGCGTGGTCCTTCATCGGCATCGGCCTCGCGCTCACGTTCCCCGTCGTCTGCACGGCGGCGTGGCTCGGCTCGCCCGACTTCGGCGCGATCTTCTGCGGCTACCTCGGCAGCTTCCTGCTCGCCGGCGCGGCGACCGCAATCGGCATCTTCGCCTCGTCGCTCTCGCGCAGCCAGGTGATCGGCTTCGTGATTTCGCTCGCAATCACGTTCCTGCTGCTCATCATCGGCTTCGACCCCGTGGTCAACGCGGTGGCGAACTGGGGCGTGCCGTCGGGCATCGTCAACACGATCGCCTCCTGCTCGCTCCTTCAGCACTTCGACGCGATGCGCCGCGGCATGATCGATTTCGCCGACATCGGCTACTATGTGGGCGTGATGGTGTTCATGCTCGCAGCCGCCCAGGTGGTGACGGACAGCCGCAAGGCGAGTTAAAAGTTTAAAGTTAAAAGTTTAAAGTTTTAACTACGGATAGGATTTGCAGATGAACAAGAAACTGAATGGTGTTGTCGGACTGGCCGTGCTCGCCGTCGTCATCGGCGCCGCGAACCTGATCCTCTCGAATCTTCCGCTCCGTCTGGACCTGACGGGCGAGAAGCTCTACACGCTCTCGAAGGGCTCCAAGGCCGTTCTCGGCAAGCTCGAAAACGACGTGACGCTGAAGTTCTACTTCAGCTCCTCTTCGCCCGAAATGCCGATGCAGCTCAAGACGTACGCCCAGCAGGTGCAGAACCTGCTCAAGGAGTACGAGCGCGCCGGCAACGGACACCTCACCCTTGAAGCCTTCGACCCGAAGCCGGACAGCGACGCCGAGGAATGGGCGCAGCGCTACGGCGTCGAGCCGCAGAACACGAACCCGTTCGGCCAGCCCGTCTACTTCGGCCTCGTCGCCGTGTGCGGCGACCAGGAGGAGACACTCGCCCGCCTGAGCCCCCGCACCGAGGCCACGCTCGAATACGACGTCACCCGCCTCGTAACGCGCGTCGCGTGGCCGGAACGTCCGGTCATCGGCCTGCTGACATCCCTGCCGGACGTTCTGGGCCAGGCGATGAACCCGATGATGATGCAGCGCCGCCAGCGTCCGCCGCAGGGCTGGGCCGCGTTCACGGAGCTGAAGAAGGACTATGACGTGCGCGAGATCTCGCCCGACGTCGAGAAGATCGACGACGACGTGAAGGCGCTCGTCGTGCTCCACGCCAAGGACCTGAGCGAGAAGGCGCTCTTCGCGATCGACCAGTTCGTCCTCCGCGGCGGCCGTCTCATCGCCTGCGTCGACCCGTGCTCGATCATGGACATGATGACTGCGCAGCAGGCGCAGAACCCGATGATGCAGCAGATGGGCGGCTCGGACGGCCCGTCCACGCTCGGCAAGCTCTTCGACGCCTGGGGCGTGACGTTCGACACTTCCAAGATGGTGGCGGATCTCTCGGCCGCGACGAAGCTCAATGCGGGCAACGGCCGCGCCGAGGAGAATCCGGCGTTCCTGTCCCTCGGCGCGAAGAACGTCGACTCGAAGGACCTCCTCGTCGCCGGCCTCACGAAGATCATGTTCCCGTTCGCGGGTTCGTTCGCGTTCGCGAAAAAAGACGGCCTCACGTTCGAGCCGCTCGTCGTCTCCTCCGCCTCCGACGCCTGCCTCGTGGACAGCACGAGCGCTCGCTTCGGTCTCGGCGCGATGCGCAAGGACCTTAAGCCGGACGGCGTGCAGCGCACGCTCGCGGCGCGTCTCTCGGGCACGTTCAAGACGGCGTTCCCGAAGGGGCCGGACTACGTCGAAGGCTCGACGAACGCCGTGCCGCAGGTCGTGGCCGAGGGCAAAGGCAGCGTCGTCCTCTTTGGCGACTCCGACTTCCTGGCGGACGATTTCTGCGTGCAGGTGATGAACACGCTCTTCGGGCCGATCGCCCAGCCGGTGAACGACAACCTCGTGCTATTCTCGAATGTGATCGAGCAGTATGCCGGCCGCGAGGAGCTTATCGGCGTGCGTTCGCGCGGTCCGTCGAACCGTCCGTTCACGAAGGTCGACGCGCTCGAGGCGAAGGCCATGGCCAAGTGGCAGGCGAAGCAGGAGGCCTTCGAGAAGGAACTCGAGGAGACCCAGCAGCGTCTGATGGCCCTGCAGAAGCAGAAGAGCGGCAGCGAGCGTTTGATCCTCTCGAAGGAGCAGCAGGACGAAATCGACAAGCTCCGCAAGTCGCAGGCCGATACGCGCAAGCAGCTCAAGAACGTGCGCAAGGAACTGACGGGCGACATCGACCGTCTGGGCCTCACGCTCAAGGTGATCAACATCTGCCTCGTGCCGGCGCTCGTCATCCTTTTCGGCATCCTCCGCGGCCTCAAGCGCCGCCGCCGCTGAAGAGCGGCGAGTCGGGAATGCAGAGTTTAGAGAGTTTGAAGTTGGGAGATTGACATGACTACGAAGAATCTCGTGATTTTGACGGCTGCGGCTGCGGTGCTGGGCGTTGTGGCGTACTCGACGTCGGCCGGGAAGAAGATGAAGGCGCCGAATCTCGTCGGCAAGCCGGTCGTGGGCGCGTTCGACGTCGCCGACGTGGCGCGTGTCGAAATCGGCGGCGACAAGAAGGTCGCCCTTGCGGCGACGGACGCCGGCTGGACCGTGGAGTCGCTCTATGGCTATCCCGCCGACGTGACGAAGATCCGCGAGAACCTGTTGAAGCTGAAAGACCTCAAGGTCGGCCAGGTCGCGACCGGCACGAAGATCGACAAGCCGGCGACGGTCGAGCTCAAGAACGCGGCGGGCAAGGCGATCGCCGCCGTCCAGCTCGGCGGCACGCACAACGCGAAGCCGAAAGGACAGATGGCGCAGTTCGGCGGCGGCGGCTATCCCGACGGGCGCTACGTGCTCTTCGAAGGCAAGGCCGTGCTGGTGAAGGATGCGCTCGACGCGTTCGACGGCGATCCGAAGAAGTGGATCGACACGAGCATCTGCAAAATCGCCGGGGCGGACATCACGTCCGTTTCCTACGCGAAGGGCGATGAGACGGTCAAGCTCGCCCGTGCGGACGGCAAATGGACGCTCGAGGGCCTCGGCGAGAAGGAGGAGCTCGACACCTCCAAGACCTACTCGCTCGATTCCGCGCTCAGCTATCTCAGCCTGACGGGCATTGCCGATCCGAAGCTCACGGAAGCAGACCTCGGTTTCGCCACGGGCTCGGTCTACACGGCCACGCTGAAGAACGGCACCACGTACACGGCGAAGACCGGCAACGCGACGGGCGCCGACCGCTGGTTCAAGGTGTCCGCCGCCTTCACGGCGACTGGTACGAACACGGTCGAAAACGCCGCGCTCGAGAAGGCCGCGAAGGAGTTCAACGAAAAGGTCGGCAAGTGGACCTACTCGATCTCCTCCTACAGCGCCGACAACTTCGCGAAGGCCCGCAAGGACCTCGTGAAGGCCAAGGAGGAGCCGAAGCCGGAAGAGCCGAAGACGGAAGAGGCGAAGACGGAAGAGTCGAAGCCGGAAGGGCCCAAGCCGGAGGCGGCCCCCGCCGCCGCACCTGCGGAAGAGGGCAAGTAGGCCATGCGCGCGCTCAGGAACTGGTTCGTCGTCGGATGGACGTTCGTGAGCGTCGGCACGGCCGGGGCCGCCACGGGCGTGCCTCGCAACTCGGATGGACGTCCTTTCGTCCATCCGGGAATTTTTTACACCCAGGGCGATCTCGACCGCATGCGGGCGATGGTCGCTGCCGGTCAGGAACCCTGGGCGCGCACCTTCGCGGCGTTGAAGGCGAGCCGCTTTTCGGATCCCGCCCAGCGCGTGCCGACACGCGGCGGCAAGATCGAGAGCGGACAGTTCAATGGCACGATCGGTCTTGACGGACGGCGCGCCCACGACCTGGCGCTTCTCTGGAAGCTGACGGACGATCCGCGCTATGCGGACAAGGCCCGTGATTTCCTTGTGCAGAACGCCAAGTGGACGGCGGCGAGCGGACGCGGGACGGCGCCGCTCGACAACGGCAAGATCCACCTGCTGATCGAAGCGGCGGAACTGCTGCGCGACTACCCCGGCTGGGCGGTGGACGACCAGGCCCGTTTCAAACAGACCCTGCGCACGGTGTTCTACCCGCATATCATGACGGGCGACGCGATGCGCTGGGGCAACCAGGGACTCACGGCCTATCATGCCGTTCTCGCCATGGCGGTCTACCTCGACGATCGAAAGATGTACGACCGCGTGTGGAACTATCTGCTCGGGCTGCCACACCGTCCCGACGATGCGCCCTACACGCCGGGCGGCGATCTAAAGCCCGGGAAGCCGGTCGCGCCGGGCGGACCTTCGGAGACGAGCGGCGACTGCCTCATCGCCTGCGAGCGGTCCAAGACGCTGGGCACGGTGCCGGATTGGGGTTACGACGAACAGCTGCGCTATTACATCTATGCGAACGGCCAGGGGGAGGAGGCCTGCCGCGACCAGCCGCATGCGCTCTACGGGCTCTTCAAGATGGTGTCCCTCGCCGAAGTCTTCTGGAACCAGGGCGACGATTTCTACGGCGCGCTCGACAACCGTATCCTGCTCGGTTTGGAATGGGCGCTGCGGTATAACTTGAGCGACTGGGAACCGAAGGGGTATACGAAGGATGAATCCGCGGCGACCTTCGACAACGGCCTCTTCTACCAGGCGACGACGCGCAACGAACGTTGGATCGCGCTCAAGCCGTCCCCGAAGGGGCGCGGCACCGACGGTGGTTCGGGCGCGCCCCGCACGGCCGCGTTCATGCACTACGCGGTACGGCGGGGACTGCCCCCCGCGCGGGTGAATTGGCTGATGAAGGCGGTCAACCGCACGCTTGTGCATGACGGCAAGGACGACGGTTTTGAAAACTGCGGCGTGGGTCCGAACTGGTTCTACGAATGGGAGGGCTGGGGTACGCTCACGAAGATGCGCACGCCCTGGCAGAAGGGCGATCCGGGTACTTGGAAAAAGGGTCGGCGCATCTCGGGTGCGCATGCCGTGCCGGGCAAGATCAAGGTGTCGGATCATGATTTCCTTTTGGGACGTCGCGGATCGGCGCGCGACTATACGCTTTCCGTGCCGCACGCTGGACGCTATCGGTTGACGTTGAACACCCCCGTGCCCCAATCGACGTCCCTTGCGGTG
>CADCPA010000105.1 GCA_902803135.1 uncultured bacterium | reverse complement strand
CTTCGCCGTGCCCTTCACGACGACGCCCGTCCAGCGGACCTTCGCACTCCCCCACCAGCCACAGCCGCAACCTCCGCAGCCGGACACGCCTCCCGTCGCGCCCAAACCCGCTCCCCCCACCCCGGCCCCGGTCGAAAAGGAAGAAGCGCCGGTGACCACCCATCTCTGGCGCTGGTTCAATTTCCTCGCCCAGACGTCTGCCGGCTATCTGCTGCTCGAGACGGATGCCGGCCTCGTCCTCCTCGACCCCCGCGCCGCGCGTGCCCGCATTGCCTACGAAAAGCTTCTCGGCCGCCGCGTGGCCGTCTCGCAGCCTCTGCTCATTCCCGAGACGATCCAGTTGCCGCCCGCGGATTCCGCCCGCATCCGTTCGTTCCGGGACGAACTTGAAGCCGTCGGTTTCGTGCTTGAGGAATTCGGACGCGACACGTGGAAGATCGACGCGGTGCCGGACCTTCTGGCCGGCGGCTCGACGGAGACGCTGCTCGCCTCCATCGCTGCGGACATCGCCGAAGGCGGCGCCAAACGCGGTTCGACGCGCTGGCGCGACGAACTGATCGCGAAATCCGTCGCGCGTTCGTATGCAGGCGCTTCGACGATGCTGACGCGCGACGCTGCCATCGCCCTCGTCAACGAGTTGGCCGCCACGCGCACGCCCTACGTGTGCCCGCGCGCGAAGCCCGTCATGCTCTACCGCTCGAACCGCGAAATCGAACGCAGCTTCGGCCGCTAATCAAGACGCCCAGTCGGCGTTGTACTGGGCCGATTTCGCCGTATTGCCCTCCGGGTCGATGACACCGACGAACGTGACGGCCGTTCCGGAGTTGCCGGTGCCGTTGTCCATCGAGAAGAGCAGGATGTAGTTGCGATAGTGTTTCTGGTCGAGCGTGGGGCAGCGCGGCATGTTCTCGAACAGCTTCGTATTGATCTCGCTGTCGCGGCCCATGCCCACCGCGACGAGGCGCTTGCAGATGCCCTTCGTGAAGTACGTCTTGGGATCTTCGGCATTGAGGCCTTCGACACGGTTCGTCGTCGCATAGTCGAGGCCGAGGTCGCGGTAGATGGACGCGCACTTGGCTGGATTGAGCACGGCGATCGCCATGCCGTTCGTCAGCACCACGGGATAGCAGGCCGAGAGATCGGCGCGCTGGCCGGGGCCGCCGCCCGTCGCATGGAGACCGTACTTCAGCTCCCACTCGCTGCCCGTCCACTTGCAGACGCGCGAGGACTGCTGGTTCGAATAATTGTGGTACGAGAGCACGCTGATGCCGGCGTCGCGGAGCGAGCCGACCTCCTTCGCCGTGGGATAGTACATCATGAGCGAAGAGGCGAACTTCTCGAGCCCCAGGTTGCTTTCGTGCGCGTCGGCGATGGCCGCCACCTGGCCCGTGCCCACGCCGGAGGCGTTCACAACGGCTTCGGTGCGCTTGATGCCGCAGTAGATGCCCGGCACGCTGCCGCCCGCGCCATCGTACCAGGAGCTCTTGTAGAGGTAGTCGCCCTCCGTACCGCGCGGCGCACCGCCGCCTTCCGCGCAGTCGATCAGGCTCTCGCAGTAGGCGAAGAGTCCGCGCTGCACTTCGCCGTCAAGCATCGCAAGCTTCGTGTTGATCGTACGGGTGATGTTCTTGAGGTTCGCAACGTTCGTCTTGCGCGCCGCATTCTTCCGGAAGTCCGAGAATTTGCCGATGGCGACGACTGAAACGATTGCGAGAATCGCAACCACCAGGACGAGTTCAATCAGGGTGAAGCCCCTTTTGAAGCCAGCATTCATGTGTTTCCTCCGTGGATTCGGGACGAATTGGACAGGCGGTGAGCGAACGTCGCCACCGCCCTACTGTCCATTTAAACGCATCCCGCGGGGAAACGGTTCAGCGTCATTTGTCCCGCAACGCCGCCTGGGCCGCCGCAAGGCGCGCGATCGGCACGCGGAACGGCGAGCAGGAGACGTAGTTGAGGCCGATCCTGTGGCAGAACTCGACCGACGAGGGATCGCCGCCGTGCTCGCCGCAGATGCCGCAGTGGATGCGCGGACGCGTCTCCTTGCCGTCCTTGACGGCCATCTGCATGAGCTTGCCGACGCCCGTCTGGTCGAGACGCGCAAACGGATCGTTCTCGTAGATCTTCTTGTCGTAGTACGCCGTGAGGAACTTGCCCGCGTCGTCGCGCGAGAAGCCGAACGTCATCTGCGTGAGGTCGTTCGTGCCGAAGCAGAAGAACTCCGCCTCTTCCGCGAGTTCGCCCGCGACGAGCGCGGCGCG
>CADCPA010000104.1 GCA_902803135.1 uncultured bacterium | reverse complement strand
CCTGCATGCCCGGGAACACCGCCGAGTCGAGCGCCTTCGCCCACTTCTCCTTGCAGAGCACCATGCCGCCGCGCGGACCGCCCAGCGTCTTGTGCGTCGTCGTCGTCACGAAGTCGGCGTACGGCACCGGCGACGGATGCGCGCCGCCCGCGACGAGACCCGCGATGTGCGCCATGTCGACCATCATGATGCAGCCGACCTTGTCGCAGATTTCGCGCACGCGCTTGAAGTCGATCGTGCGCGGATAGGCGGAAGCGCCCGTCAGCAGGATCTGGGGCTTGACTTCGAGGGCCTGCTTTTCAAGGGCGTCGTAGTCCAGACGCTCGGTCTTCCGGTCCACCGTGTACGGCACGATGTTGTAGATCTTGCCGGAGAAGTTCACCGGCGAGCCGTGCGAGAGGTGGCCGCCCTGGTCGAGCGAGAGCGAGAGGATCGTGTCGCCGGGCTTGATCGTCGCGAAGTAGACGGCCATGTTCGCCGCCGAGCCGCAATGCGGCTGCACGTTCGCGTGTTCCGCGCCGAACAGCTTGCACGCACGCTGGCGCGCAAGCTCCTCGGCCGCGTCCACCGGCAGGCAGCCCGAATACCAGCGCTTGCCCGGATAGCCTTCGGCGTACTTGTTCATGAGCACGCTGCCTGCGGCGATGCGCACGGCGCGGCTGGACGTGTTCTCGGACGCGATGAGGTTGATTTCCGTGTCTTCCTGCACCGTCTGCGCCTTGACCGCCGCGTAGACTTCCGGGTCGGCCTTGGCGAGGTACAAGCTGTCTGCCAGGCGCATCGCACGCTCGATCTTCGCACGGCGGCGCGCATGGCGCACGGCCGCATCGACCTTCGTCGTGACGAACTTCGCGAGGATCTTGACGGCGGCCGCGGGCTTCGTGCGGTCCTGCCCGAGGCAGAGCACGTTCGCGCCGTTGTGGGCGCGCGCCATCTCGGCGTCGCGCTCGTCGCGGCAAAGCGCGGCGCGCACGTTGGCGAAACGGTTGGCGGCCATGGTCATGCCCATGCCCGTCGTGCACACGAGCACGCCGAAATCCACCGTGCCGAGCGCAACCTTTTCCGCGAGCACGTCGGCGTAGTCGGGATAGTCGCACGATTCGGCGGAATCGGGACCCACGTCCACGAATTCCGCGTCCTTGAACTTGGCAACGAGGGCCTTCTTCAATTCGTAGCCGCCATGGTCGGAGCCAATTGCGATCTTCATCTTCTCAGTCTCTCTTTCAGCAGTTATGTTCAGTCAGGTAAATGTCCGAATCGGGGCGGGGGATCACTCGCCCTTCTTCATGGCCGCTTCAATCGCGGCGTGGTAGCTCTGGAGCGAGCGGACCTCGCCCTTGCCTTCACGTGCGGCCTTGATGCCCTCGCTCGCAGCCAGCGCGGCGGCGACGGTCGTCAGGTACGGGATGCGATACTTGATCGCCGCACGGCGGATCGAGCTGTCGTCGGCGCGGGCGTCGCGACGGCCCGACGGCGTATTGAGGATCAGGCACACCTGACGGTTCTTGATGAAGTCGAGCACGTCGGGACGGCCCTGGCCGATTTTCGCGACCATCGTGGCTTCGACGCCCCGCTCCCAGAGGAACTTGACCGTGCCCTCAGTGCCGACAATCTCGTAGCCGAGTTCCGTGAAGTTCTTCGCGGCGATTGCGGCGTCGTCCGGCTTCTCGGAGAGCGACACGAGCACCTTGCCGGGCTTCGTCGGCAACGGCTGGCCCGCGGCTTCCTGCGACTTGTAGTACGCGAGGCCGAACGTGTCCGCCAGGCCGAGCACTTCGCCCGTCGAACGCATTTCCGGCCCCAGCACAGGGTCGACTTCCGGGAACTTCTCGAACGGCAGCACGGCTTCCTTCACGCCGTAGTACGGCACGATGTGACGGCGGTCGAGGCCGAGGTCCTTCACGGTCTCGCCCAGCATCAGACGCACCGCGATCGGCGCCATCTGCGTGCTCGCCACTTTCGACACCAGCGGCACCGTACGCGACGCGCGCGGATTCGCCTCGATCACATAGACCTTGTCGTTCTCGATCGCGAACTGCATGTTCATCAGCCCCACGACCTTGAGCTCTTCCGCGATGCGGCGGGTGTAGTCGAGGATCGTCGCCTGGTTCTTCTCGCTGATCGAGGCCGGCGGCAGCACGCACGCGGAGTCGCCCGAATGGACGCCCGCCAATTCGACGTGCTGCATGATCGCCGGGATGAACACCTGCTTGCCGTCCGACAGCGCGTCGGCTTCGCATTCCAGCGCGTGGCAGAGGAAGCGGTCAAGATAGAGCGGACGGTCCGGCGTCACGCCGACGGCCTTGTCCACATACTCGCGCAGCATCTGCTCGTCGTGGATGACTTCCATGCCGCGGCCGCCGAGCACGAAGCTCGGACGGATGATCAGCGGGTAGCCGAGGTCGTTCGCGACCTTGATCGCGCCGTCGATGTCGCTCGCCATTTCGCTCTCGGGCATCGGGATGCCGAGGCGGTTCATGATGGAGTGGAAGAGGTCGCGGTCTTCCGCGGCGTCGATCGAGTCAACGCTAGTGCCGAGGATGTTGCACCCGGCCTCTGCGAGGCCGCGCGCGATGTTGAGCGGCGTCTGG
>CADCPA010000103.1 GCA_902803135.1 uncultured bacterium | reverse complement strand
CTCGACCTGGGCGTGAAGGTGGGCGAGCTCGTGGGCAATGCGCAGCTCGCGGCGAAGATCGACGTCAGGCGCTACATCACGGACGAAGTCGGCGAGCCCACGCTCAAGGACATCGTCGAGGAATTGAAGAAACCGGGGCGCGACCCCCGCGCCGTTTTCGAGAAGCCCGCGTTCCGCGACGACGTGACGACGCTTGAGGACGTGATGGAGGGCATGGAGCTCGAAGGCATCGTCACCAACGTCGCCGCGTTCGGCGCGTTTGTCGACATCGGCGTGCATCAGGACGGCCTCGTGCACGTCTCCGAGCTCGCGGACCGCTATGTGAACGACCCGAACGAAGTGGTGAAGGTCGGCGACAAGATCAAGGTGCGTGTGCTTGCGGTGGACAGGGACCGCCAGCGCATCTCCCTGACGGCGCGCACGAAGCCGCGCGATGCGGTGCCGCGCAGCAGAGGAACGAACGGCGGCGGCTACGGCCGCGGCGGCGCAAACGGCAGCCGTGGCGGTTTTTCGTCGGGTCCGCGCCGCGTCGGCGGCGACCATGGCGGACGTTCCTTCTCCAGCGGATTCAGCTGCAATCCCTTTGCCAACCTGTAACCGGATATGGAACTGATCGACGGGAAGATGGTGAATACGGAAGTCGCCGGGCGCGACTTCAAGTACTACATCTTCGACTGGGACGACAACATCCTGCACATGCCCACGCTCATCCACCTTGAAAAGAAGGGGAAGGATGGCGTGTGGCGGCCGGTGCGCGTCTCGACGGGCACCTTCGCGCTGGTGCGGTCCGACGTCGAACACTATCGCATGCCGTCGGTCGGCGGACGCGACGCGGCCTTCCGCGATTTCCAGGACGGTCCGACGAAGGACGCCGACGCCGACGATCTTTCATTCATCCGCGACACGCGCAAGGCTCTGGCGAGGATTGCCGCCGGCGAGTCGGCGGGGCCTTCGTTCGAGACGTTGCGCAAGACCTTGCGCGAAGGGCGGATCTTCGCCATCGTGACGGCGCGCGGACACGCGGCAACGACGATTCGCCGTGCCGTGCGCCTCTTCATCGACGAGGTGATGACGCCGGCCGAACGCGAGGAGATGCTGGCGAACCTGCGCGGCTACCGCTATTGCTTCGACAAGGTGCGGTCCTTCGGCACGGACGAAGAGGAGATCGACTATTTCCTTTCCATGTGCCGCTACCACGCGGTGACGAGTCCGGACTTCAAGGAGCGTCTGACGGACGACGCCGACTTCGGCGCGCGTTTCGCCGAGGCGCCGAGCGCCCAGAAGCCCGAGCTGGCCAAGGAGTTCGCCATCCGCGATTTTGTCGAGCACCTGTTCCGCACGATGCAGCGTACGGGCGGCATCGGCGGACGCCAGGTGGCCGTGGGCTTCTCGGACGACGACCCCGGCAATCTGAGCGCGGTCTCAGACTACATCCGCGACGAGCTGTCGCGTCGGTTCAGCTCGTTCAAGTTCGTCGTCTACGACACAAGCGACCCGGCTCTTTCCAACGGACGGAAGATCCAGGTCGCCGGTCAGCTTGAATTGAATCTCGGCGTCTAAGACGGCCGAATCAGTCCTTCGGCCCGGTCTGAGGCCCCGGATGGGGCGGACGGTTGCCGTCAGGGCCGGGATTGCCTTTCTTCTTGCCGGTCCGTTCGGCGTCCTTCGATTCCTTGACGGGCGGGGCCATCATGACGATCTCGCCTTTCTTCACGCCCGAGACGATGTGGATCATGCGGTTGTTGTCCAGGCCGGTTTCAACTTTGCGCGGCGTCCACTTGCCTTTCTCCTGCACGTAGACGTGCGGCACGCCGTCGACGCGCACGACGCATTGGAGCGGGACGTAGAGCACGTTGTCGTAGGTCTGCTTCACGAGCTCGATGTCGCAGCTCATGCCCGGACGAATGGAGACGTTCGCGAAGTCGCATTCGAGTTCGCACTTGTACATCTTCAGGTCGGGGTTGAGCTGGGCGCTCTGGCCGTCCGGCAGGATGCCGATCTTCGTGAGCGTGCCGTGGAAGATGCGGTCCGGGAAGGCGTCGACCTTCACGGTGGCCGCCATGCCCTCCGCGATCTTGTTCAGCGAGGCTTCCGGCACCATGAGCTCGACGATCATGCCCTCGTCGAGCGGAATGTAGATGAGCTCCTGGCGTTCGACGGCGGTGACGCCCACGGCAAGCGGCTTCTCCCACCAGCGGCGGCGGGCGATCTGCACGGTGGAGGCGAAGAGGGTCACGCCGTTCGTCGGCGCGAAGATCTTCGACTTGGAAATCTGGTAGTTGAGCTCGGCGAGGCGGTTCGTCGCACGGTCGCGTTCACGCGTCCGCTGGAAGATTTCGGTTTCGGCCTGGCGGATGAGCGATTTGTTCTGGAATTTCGTGCGTTCGAGCGCGCGCGTGGCCTTGCGGAGCTCGGATTCGTTCGTCGCGCGCTGCTGGCGCACGGTGAAGTTGGTGAGTACCTCCATCTTCGTCTTCGCCGTCTCGAGGGCGATCTCCTTCTGGCGAAGGGCGAGCTCGTCGGCCTGGAGTTCGGTCCGCGTGAGGAAGCCTTCCTTGGCGAGGCGCTGGGACCATTCCAGCTTCTCGGCGGCGCGCTTGAGTTCCTCGTCCGCCAGCACGATGTTCGAGTTGTATTCGCGCTCGGTCTGCGGGTAGTCGCCCAGTTCGTATTTTTCCTTGGCGATCTTCGCCAGCTCGAGGTTCACTTCGGCCGTCAGCAGGTTGGCTTCGCAGTCGCCCTTGGTGAATTCCAGTTTCTCTTCGGCGATGACCAGATTGCCTTGCGCCGTCGAGGCCGTGATCTCCTGTTCGTTGCGCTTGTCGACGAGGGCCGCCGAATCGAATTCGAGGAGCAGGTCGCCGGTTTTGACGTTGATGCCTTCCTCGACAACCCAGATGACGGTGTTGTTGCCTTCGAGTTCGCTCTTGAGGACGATCTTGTCCTTGCTCTGGATCGAACCGTTCGACGTGATGCCGATGGTGAGCGGACCCTCCGCGCCGGCGAAGGTGGGAACCGTTTCCTCGACCTTGCCG
>CADCPA010000102.1 GCA_902803135.1 uncultured bacterium | reverse complement strand
CTTGTTGCCCACAAGCGTTGCAGAGCCGTTGAGCGTCACGTCGCCGCTGCCGACAAGCGCCGTATTCCATGTGTTCGTCGTGCCGTCTGCCTGATTGAGCGTCCAGCCGCCCTCGGCACCGTCCTTGAAGCACACCGGTATCCAGTTCGGAATCGACCAGTTGGCGGTGGCGTTCATTTCGCCGCCCTTGAAGATGATCTGGCCATCCTCCGTGTTGTCCTCCCACTTGGCGAAAAAGCCTGTGCCGCCGTAATTGAACGTACCGCCGTTCTGGATGAATCGCCACGTGTTGCCGCCGCCGAGAGTGGAATTGTTGTTGCACAGACGGATCACGGCCTTGTCGATCGTGAGCGTGCCGGAATTGACCACCAAGTCAGAATGCGGCCCGTTGTGGGCGATGAAGAGATCGTTGCCGGTATGGTGCAGCGCTCCGCCGTCAACGGAAAGAACGCTCTCCAGCGTCATGCTCGTGCTCGTGCCGGTGTCGCCAATGGCGAACTTGCTCGCCGTGGCCGTGGTGCCCGGACCGATGGATAGGTGCGCCGTGCAGACGCCGCCCCAGCCGAGGAAGAGATCGCGGACGTTGATCGTCGAATTGTTGAACGTGACGTTGACCGTCGTGTCAGCGACATCTCCGGCGCAGAGAACCTGGGCCGCAATGTCCGCGTCGGTGAACGTGCCGCTCTGGCGCATGTAAACACGCGTGCCTTCTTTATCCACCGCGCCGTTCACGGTGAATCCTGTTGCCGGCACACCGCTGCTGAAGTACATGTAGCCGCCCGACAATCCCAGCGTACCGTTTATTGCGCCGGCGTAAACTGCGTTGCCGCCGGTGTGCGTGAGCGTGGCGCCGGGCGCAACCGTGATCGGGTTGGAGACCGTGGGGGTCCCGGATCCGACCGCAAAGGTGTTGGCGCCGGAGTCAATCGAGATCGGCACGTTGCCGAAACCGGCACCGTAGAAGTTGATATGGCCGTTCGCCAGATGGATGCCGTCGGCGATGTTGTAGGTTCCGGATCCCTCCACCTGCACCTTGCCGCCGTCGACGATGTAGAGCGAACCGAGCGTCACATCTGAAGATACGATGCCGAACGTCGCGGTGTTTTTGACCGTGAGCCGTTTTTCGGGGCCGTAGATGCTGCCGTCGTTGCGGGCGTAGCCGATTGCCTCCGCCTTGGCTCCGCGAACGTCGAAGCGCGCCGTGCCGCCAACCGAAGCGTCGTCGTCAAGCACGAGCTGGCTGATGGTGTCGTAACCGTTAAACGCGTTGTTGACGATGGCGCCATTGCCGTCGTGACCGTCGCCGGAAACGGTGATGAGCTTGTTACGCGTCACCATGTTGCGGTTGGTGTGGAACGGGGTGCCGTCAACGTTGAAGTTGATGTCCAGCGTTGCGCCGTTCCCGATCACGAGCGGCGAAGAATCGGCCGCGCTGCCGAGCGCGTTGTCGTGGAGGTCTTCGCCGATCTTGAACACGCCGTTCGAGACGATGATGGGCTGTGAATCCAACCCGCCCGTCGCGTTGAACGTAAAGGTTCCGTCGCCGGTCTTGACGATCGTACCGGTGCCGCCGAGCTTGCCCGCGCCGTTCAGCGTCACGTCGCCGTCCGTCGCGATGGTGACGTCGTTCGCCTCCACATCCCCCGGCAGCGTGATCGTCCCCGCGCTCGCGACAGTCGCGTTCGCGTAGGGCGAGAACGCCACCTGCTCGTTCTGCGGGTTCAGCCACGCCGCCACCGCGGTGGACCACGTGGCGTCGCCCATGGGATTCCACAGAAGATCCGCCGCCGCGCTGCCGCCGGTGGAGGACGTGAAGCACAGGAATCCGTTGACCACGGAGAACGCGCCCTCCACGCCGTCGGGGAGAAGCGCCGTGAACTTCGCGACATCGCCAGCCTTCACGCCGGCGAGAACGGGGTTCGCGACGCCGTTCACGAAGGTGAAGTCCGTCATGTCAACTGCCACCGTTCCGGAACCGGGCAGGACGAGCGTTCCGGCGGAAAGGTCGAAGAACGTGTTCTGGGCGGGCTTCAACGTTGTGCCCGCCGCGAACGTGAGCGTTGACGTGTCGGCCACCGAAACAGCGTGCGCCAGCGTGCCGCCGGCATTGACGACGATTGGATAGGCGTGGGAAAGCGCGGCATCCGAGAAGACCAGCGTGGCGCCGTCGTTGACCGTTGCCGTGCAGGAGCCGAGCGAGCCCACGGTCTTCACCGTCGTGAGGCCGGCGTTCAGGATCGTGCCGCCGGTGTGCTGCTTCAAGAACGTCTGCATGATCAGCTCGCCTTCGCCCTCCTTCACGATCTTGGCGGCGGTCGCGCTGACCCACGAATCGAACGTCACGACGTGCTCGGCCGTGTCGACGGTGAAAGTGTAGCCGTTGAGGTTGAGGCCCCAGTCGCCGTTCTTGCCGTCCGGCTGCCCGTCGGCGGTCCAGGGATGGTGGATCGTCAGGTCCGCCTTCGCCGTCAGCTTCGAGTTCCTCTGGAACACGAGGTTGTAGTCCCTGCGGTACATGCCGAATCCGCCCGCGCCGACGAGCATGTCGGTGACGTAGAAGTTGATGTTGCCGTTGCCGCCGTCGGCGCTGTTCACGCTCTTGACGATGGCGTTCGCCTCCACCGTGCCGACGTTGTTGTCGAGGTACTGCCCGCAGTCGTTCTTCCACATGTTGAGGTTGCCGGTTGCGACGAGACGGCCGCCGTTCAGCTTGAAGATGAAATGCGCCTTGACGTCGACGGTGTCGAACGTGGCCGTCGCGCCCTTGTCGATGCGCAGGGAGTACCGGGTGCTGTCGTAGGTCGCGGCGGTGACGACCTTGCCGCGCAGCGTGGAGCCCGCCGTGAGGATGAAGGGGATTCCGGCCGGCTGCAGCGGAATCGTCCAGTTCTCGGTGAAGGTGATGTCGCCCTTCAGCTCGTGCGAGGGGATGTTCGCATCGGTGAGCGAATCGTCCGGGATTGTCGCCGTGGCGCCGCCCGCGAAGTCCGGCGCCGTCGCCGCGTTCAGCACGTTGTATGTGCTTGCGAACGTGACGGGGCAGTCGAACGTCACCGTGGCGCCTGTTGTGGTGACGATCTTCGTGACCACGAGCGCGGCCGTGCCGGCGACGGTGACGGGCGCGTCGTTCTCGAAGCGGACCGTGTCGGCCGACGTCGGGGCGGCCGTCGCCTCCGCGCCGCCGACGAGCCAGTTGCCGGCCGTGGCCCAGTCGCCGCTCGTGCCGCCGT
>CADCPA010000101.1 GCA_902803135.1 uncultured bacterium | reverse complement strand
GGAACGCCGACGCGATGACGACCGCGTTGGTCTCGACAAGATTCCCGTCCTTGCCGAACGGCACATACTCGGTTTCCGTGCCGATGTCACGGAACAGCTGCTGCAAAACCATGTGGCAGAACTTCACGTCCGCCGCTGCCCAATAGTCGAACTCTGCGTTGCGAACACAGTCCGTCACCTTTATCGGCGCGGCACCGACCATAAGCTCAATGGCGGCGAACACCACCGTCAAGATCGCCTTCATGCCATTCCACCTCCTATGTGAAATAGGTTGTCCACTTCGCTCGGGACGGGCAGACGCGGCCCCACGAGGCTCATGTCGCCGATGAACACGTTCCTCAGCCCGTCCATGCTCGTGCGCCTGAGGAAGCGGCCCACCTTCGTGATGCGCGGATCGTCCTTCATCTTGAAGATCACGCCGCCCTTAGATCTTTCAAGGAAACTTGCCATGGCTACGTAGTAGTAGTCAGAGCTGTTCCGCGAGCGCCTTCATGTCTGCGATGAGCTGTGCCGTCTGGTCGCGTTCCTGCAATTTGGCGGCGCTTCGAAGCGCAATGGCCGTATCGGCCATCTGCTGGTCGCCAACAGAGAGTGAGTTGCCCTTGATGGTGTGGGCCACCCTGTCCAACGTGTCCCACGCGTCTGCGACTAGCGCCGCATCTGCTTCGGCTAGCTTGACGCCGACAGAGGAGACATACTCGGCGTAGATCGCATCCACGACCTCCGCATCATCTCCGAACTGTTCAATCAGGTATTTCCTGCAACATTCTTTCATGGTTGACACCTCCCTTGCTGTCAGTCTGCGAAGACTAGTATATCACATTCCCTCCCGTCGTGGGAATCGGGAGTGCGATTTATTGCAAGAGGATCATGCGCATTGACACGCGATGTGTAAATATGATAGATTAACACTAAGTTAGCCAATTTGACAGGGGCAAGAAGGTTTCAATCCAAGGATTATCGAATCCAAGGCTTTGAGGGAGTCATGAACGGGAGAAAGGTGAACATTGCCATGTTCGGAAAAATGCTGGCTGCGCGACTGCCGGGCGCCTGCCTGTCCATTGCATGCGCGTTTCCGCTCGTCGCGGGGGCGACCTTGCCATGCGCCACCCAGAGCCTCGCATTGGCGCATGGATGGAACGCGGTGTATGTCGAGGTTGCGCCGGAAGTGACGGCAGACGATCTTTTCGCCGACTGGCCAGTCGACCATGTCGGGCTCTACGACCCCGCGTCGTTCCTCGCGACGCGGCAGTTCGGCGCAGACTGGGATTCCGGCGGGATCATTGGCTCGCCGATGGCGCTGTGGAAGCGCGGCTTTCCCGAGGCGTCGTCGCTCGAGCGCATCCCGGCAGGTTCCGTCCTTGTGACATACTGCACGAACGAAAGCCATTCCGTGACGATCCGCGGCGTTCCCGCCGCGCCGCGCACGACGTGGCATGTGAGCGGCACGAACGCCGTACACAACTTCTTCGGCTTCTCCACGACGCAGCGCACGGACATATCCGCGTACCTCGAGGGCTCTCCCTGCGAAGACGTGAAAGCCCGAGCCTACTACCGCATCGCGGGCGACGACCCCGACGCCGGGCCCAGTACGATCGAAGTGCGCTCCTGGAACTCCGACATCTCCGACGGCGAGGTTCTGCTTTTGCCGTCCGACGACCTGAGCGACTGGTCGGGCGTACTTTTCGTCTCGTCGATGAACGGCATCGACTTCGGGCAGGACGGCGCCAAAGCGACGCTCACGGTGCGAAACGACGGAACGTCTCCGCGAACGGTCTCCGTGACTCTGGAGCGGGCCGCGAACGCGGCGGAGCTTCAGCTCCCGGATGAGCTTCCCCGCTGCCTCCACGTGCGTGATGCCGACGTCGCGCGGACGAACGCCGTGTGGTCCGCCGCGCTCGCCGGCTACGGTCCGGTGGCGGAGGAACATCTCGCCCCCGGCGAGGCCTGGAGGCTGGAGTTCGGCCTTGACCGTACGGCGTTTGCCGCGCTCGCGAAGGGACTGCCGTTCGGGGCGCTCCTACGTATCACGGAGGACGGCGCTTCGCACGCGAAGGCGGTTGTCCCGCTCGCGGGCGAGACGTCGGGCGCAACCGCGAACAGGACGTGGCCGGGCGGGTTGTGGGTGGCGGACGTGGAATTCGACCGCATCGTCGCGCCTGGTTCGACTGTCGAGACCGAGACCGGCGGCACGGTGAAGCTGCGTCTCCCGATCCACATCGACGCGAACGGCACGGTGCGGCTTCTTCAGCGCGTCGTGACGGCGGGCGAGGTGGCGGCCGACGGAACGTACACCTACCGTCTCTATGCCGGCACGGCCGAGATGCCGGCGACG
>CADCPA010000100.1 GCA_902803135.1 uncultured bacterium | reverse complement strand
GCAGCGCGTCGATGACGGCGTGGAGGAGCGCATCGGCGGCGGAGTGTCCCCTGAGCCCGGTTTCGCCAGGGAACTCCACCCCACCGAGCACGAGCCGACGGCCCCGCGCAAGCTGAGCTACAAGGAAAAGCGCGAACTGGAGTCGCTGCCCGAGACGATCGAGAAGCTCGAGGGCGAAATCGCCGAGATTGAGACGACGCTGGCCGATCCGACGGTCTTCGCCAGGGACAACGCCCGCGCCCTGGCCCTCACCGCCCGGCTTCCGCAGGCCCGCGGGGAACTTGATGCCGCCGAGACGCGCTGGCTGGAGCTGTCCGAGCGCGCCTGATGCGCCTCACCTGCAGGATTCCGTCAAGGAGGATACGATGCGAGTTGGATTCGGATATGATTCACACCGGTTCGAGGAGGGGCGCCCGCTGTATCTCGGCGGCGTGCTCATTCCCGACGCGGTCGGACTCAAAGGCCATTCGGATGCGGACGTCTTGATCCACGCCGTCATCGACGCGCTGCTCGGCGCGGCGGCGCACGGCGACATCGGCTCGCACTTCCCCGATGCCGATCCGCAGTGGAAGGGCGCCGATTCGTCCAAGCTGCTCGCTGCCGTCGTCGACGAAATCCACGCGGCGGGGTTTGCGGTCGGCAACGTCGACGCCACCGTCATCTGCGAGCGCCCGAAGCTGCGGCCCCACGTCGAGACCATCCGCGCGCGGCTCGCCGAGCTGCTCCAGGTCGACGTCGGCTGCGTCTCCGTGAAGGGCAAGACGAATGAGAAGATGGACGACGTGGGCGCCGGCATCGGCATCGAAGTGCAGTGCGTGGCCCTGTTGCTCGCCCGTTCCGCCAATCGTCTGACATTTAATCTTTCCCAATAATCGCGATTGTGGTACAATAGAAATTCCTTGATCGGACCCGTAGCTCAGTTGGTCAGAGCGGGGGACTCATAATCCCTTGGTCCTGGGTTCAAGTCCCGGCGGGTCCACCAGGCGTTTTGTTGACGAAAAAGGAAATAGACTATGCGAAAAACACTGATCACATTGGGTTTCTGCGCGAGTCTGGTGGCTTGCGTCGAAGCTGCGCCGACGGATCCCGTCACGCAGGCCGATCTGCAGAAGCTGATGACGCTCATCCAGCAGCAGAACGAGAAGATCGAAGCGCAGGCGAAGCGCATCGCCGAGCTCGAAGGCAAGAAGGCCGAACCGGCCGCCGCGCCGGCCGCCAATGTCCGCACCATCAAGCCGGGTGAAGACACGGAAGTCAGCAAGTCCGGCAAAGTCTATAAGGTGGAGGGCAGGGAGTACTACCTCGCCGACTCCCTGGCGGGCATTTGGCAGCCGCTCACGGACAACGGCATCGTGTTCCGTCCGTACGGCTGGCTCGTGCTCGAAGGCGTACACAACACGCGCGGCACCGACTACCCGCTGTACACCGACTATGTGCGGCCGCGCAGCAACCGCTACGTGAAGAACCACAACGGCGACCACACATCCGCGCTCAGCGTGAACGATTCGATTCTCGGTTTCGACCTCTTCTCGCCTGAGTCCGAGAACGGCTGGAAGACCGGCGGCAAGTTCGAATTCGACCTCGCCGGCGACGATGCCAACCACACCGACTTCCACGTCCGCCACCTCTACTGGCAGCTGACGAACGAGGACAAGGGCTGGGACTTCCTCTTCGGTCAGACCTGGCACCTTTGGAAGATGGTCCAGCCGCAGGAAATCGACGGCGCCTGGATGGAGAACACCGGCTATCCCTACCGCCGCAGCCCGCAGATCCGCGTGACGAAGAAGTGGAACTTCGACGACAAAAGTTCGCTCGAAATCCGCGCCGGTCTCGTGAAGAACGGCCCCGGCATGGGTGGCGACCGCGACGACGACGGCACGCAGGACAACGAGCAGAGCGGCTGGTGCCTGCTTGAAGGCGCGATCGTCTATGATCGCAAGCCGTCGTGGGAAGATAAAGATTCCAGCAAGCGTTGGCTGCTCGGCGTCGCCGGCCAGTACGGCCGCGACAAGAGCCGCCGCTATGATGCGGAAGCGGATGCGTTCCTCGGCAAGAACGACGAATATGACAGCGACCTGGTCATGATCGCCGGCAGTCTGCCGGTCAGGAAGTTCACGCTCACGGGCCAGCTCTTCGCGGGGCAGAACCTCGGCGGCGTCCAGGCGGGCATTGGCCAGAAGGTCGGCTTCCGCGATCCGACGCGCAAGGGCCGCGAAGTCTCCACGATCGGCGGCTTCCTCGACCTCCGCTACGATCTGAACGGCGATTGGGCGTTCGCGATCGGCTACGGTTTCGACGATCCGACCGACCGCGAGGCGAAGTATGACGGCGGCCGTCTCTACAACGACCGTGCGTACATCGACGCGTTCTACAAGTTCAACCGCCAGCTGCACTTCGGCGTCGAGTACGCGTACCTGACGACGAAGTACGACGCGATGTACGGCGACGACGCCGACGACCACCGCTTCCAGTTCTCGGTCTACTACGACTTCTAAGCTGGATCGCGCCTCGAAGCGACAAGGTTGAAGGGCCGTCCAGGGCCCTTCAACCTTTCGTTTTTACTTTCCGCAATTTCAAGAGACCTCCCATCAAGGGCAAAAAGAGATGGAAAAGAAAAGAGCATCCTGGTCGGGCCAGCTGGCCTTCGTCCTCGCGGCCGCGGCGAGCGCCATCGGCCTCGGCAATCTCTGGCGCTTCCCGTATCTCGCCGCGCAGTACGGCGGCGGCATGTTCATACTCGTCTATCTCTGCCTCGTCGTCACGTTCGGCTTCACGCTGATGCTGACTGAAATCGCGATCGGCCGCAAGACGCAGCAGTCCCAGCTGACCGCCTACTCGAAGCTGCATGGCGCCTGGGGCTTCATCGGTCTCCTGGGCACCGTCATTCCCGTGCTGATCACGCCCTACTACTGCGTGATCGGCGGCTGGGTGCTCTACTACCTCAAGGCCTACGCCCTCATGGCCTTTACCGGCGCCGCGCCGATGGGCGAAGCCGCCGTGAACTCCGGCGCGTTCTTCTCCGGATTCATCTCCGCGCCGTTTGCGCCGTTCGGCTACGGCATGCTCTTCATCCTCGCCTGCGCGGGCGTCATCCTGCTCGGCGTCAAGAACGGCATCGAAAAATCCAACCTCGTGATGATGCCGGTCCTCTTCCTGATGGCCGTGGCCATCTCGCTCTACGTCGTCTTCATGCCGGGTGCCGGCGACGGCCTCAAGTACTACCTCGTGCCGAACATGGACTGCCTCCGCGACTCTGCCGGCAGCTTCTCGCTGGCGCTCCTCGCCAAGACGATCCTCGGCGCCATGGGCCAGATGTTCTACTCGCTCTCCCTCGCGATGGGCATCATGATCACCTACGGTTCCTACATGCGCAAGGAAGACTCGATTGAAAAGTGCGTGCGCCGCATCGAGATTTTCGACACGCTCATTGCCGTCATCGCCGGCCTCATGATCATCCCCGTCGTCTACCTGTTCGCGGTCAAGACGGGCACGCCGGTCAAGGAGGCGATGAATGCGGGCCCGGGTCTCATGTTCATCACGCTCCCGAAAGTGTTCGCCTCGCTCGGCGCGTTCGGCCCCTGGATCGGCCTGATGTTCTTCCTGCTCGTGACGTTTGCCGCCGCGACCTCGGCCATCTCCCTCTTCGAGGCGTGCGTGGCGTCCGTCTGCGACGTTCTCCACATCGAGCGCAAGAGCGCGACCTTCTTCACCACGGCGCTCATCCTGTTCCTCGCTTCGTTCTCGGCGCTCGGCTACGGCGCCTGGGGCGACGTCAAGCTCTTCGGCATGCAGTTCCTCGACTTTTTCGACTTCATCACCAACTCGGCGCTCATGCCGATCGTCGCCGCCGCCACCTGCGTGTTCGTCGGCTACGTGCTGACGCCCCAGTCGGTCATCGACGAAGTGGAGTGCAGCGGCCGCCCGATGAAGTCGAAGGGCCTCTACGTCGTGATGGTGAAGTACGTCGCGCCGGTTCTCGTCGTCGCGCTCCTCGTCTCCGAAATCTGCCGCGCGCTGGGCATCGGCGGCTGGAAGATCTAATCGCCTCCAAGGTTCCCCGTCATGAGAAAAACGGCTCTCCCTCGTCAGCCCGATGAAAAGAAGATCGCGGGCCTCGTGCGCCAGCTCCTCGTCGAGCTGGGCGAGGACCCCGGCCGCGACGGCCTCCTGAAGACGCCGGAACGCGTCGCGAAGGCGATGGCGTTCCTGACGCGCGGCTGCCGCCAGACGCCGCGCGGCGTCCTCAACAACGCGATCTTCGACGCGGGCGCGAACCATATGGTCGTGCTCCGCAACATCGAGATCTATTCCCTCTGCGAACACCACCTGCTGCCGTTCTACGGCAGCTGCGCGGTCGGCTACATTGCGAAGAGCAAGGTGATCGGCGTCTCCAAGATCGCCCGCATCATGGACTGCTTTGCGCGCCGTCTCCAGATCCAGGAACGTCTCACGGAGCAGGTCGCCGAAGCGATCCAGGAGGCGACGCAGGCCGAGGGCGTGGGCGTCGTGTTCAAGTGCCGCCACCTCTGCATGATGATGCGCGGCGTCGAGAAGCAGAATTCCGAAATGGTGACGAGCGCGATGCTCGGCAGCTTCCGGGCGGATGAAAAGGTGCGCCAGGAATTCCTTTCGCTGATCAAATAGGACAAGTGGGAAAATTCGGACAAGTGGAAAAATGCGTGAACGAATGGACGCTTGACGACGTGCGCGCCGCGCTTGATGCCGGCGCGCGCGTTTTGCTGATGGTGCGGCACGCGGAACGTCCGCACATGGACCACGACGACCCCACGTTTTGCGAGAAGCTGCCCCTCACCCCGGCCGGCCGCCGCATGGCTGAAGATTTTGGCCGCGCGTTGAAGGATTGCGCCGACGGCGTACAGTTCATTTCGAGTCCGCTCCTCCGCACGCGTCAGACGGCGGCCGGCATCGCGCGCGGCATGGGGCTCGGCGAGCCGGCCATTCCCGCAGACGACACGCTCGGCAACACGACGCCCTATTTCGCGGACCGTCACGCGGTCTTCGAGCTCTTCCGCACAGGCGATTTCTACAACAAGATCTTCGCCTATTTCGCTACGGGCGAACAGCGCGGCTTCGCGAATCTCCATGCCGCGACGGAAAAGCTCGAGGCCTGGTGCCTCGCGCATTTCACGGGCCGTCTCGGCATCTTCACGACGCACGACCTCTACAACGCCGCGTTTCTCTACGCGAAGGGCGTGGTGCCGCTCTTCACGGAAGAGAACTGGGTGCGGTTCCTCGATTCGGCGGCGATCGTCCTGAATCCGGACGGCACGCGCACCTACACCTTCGTGCGGTCGAATGTTTTTCCCTGATCGTGGGGACGGCTACATGTTCGCGACCGCGAGGGCCGCGTAGTCCCCGACGTTCTCGGAAAGTCCCGCGCCCGCGATGCGGCACACGCCGAGCGCGAGCGGCAGGGATTCTTCCTTCAGTATCGGGAGGATTTCCTTCAGGAAACGGTCTTGTTGGCGCATGAAGACGCCGCCGAGCACGATCAGCTCGGGGTTGAGGATGTCGATCGTGTAGGCGAGGATCGTCGCGAGCTTCGCGGCGGATTCCTTGAAGACCGAGAGGCAGAAGGCGTCCCCGTCGTCGATGCGGCGGAACAGTTCCTTCGTGTTGAAATCTTCGGGAAGGTCCACGCCCTGCTCCGCCGCGCGGATGCGCGCGAGCTTCGCCATGCCGGCTCCCGAGCAGAAGCCTTCGGCACTACCGGCCTTGTTGTAGCCGACCGGACCCGTCGGCGCGAGGCGGATGTGTCCGATTTCGCCCGCATTGTCGTTCGTGCCGGCGTAGAGCCTGCCGTCGAGCACGAGGCCGGCGCCGAGGCCGGTGCCGAACGTCATGAACACCATGTTGCGCGTGCCGCGCCCTGCGCCGAACTTCCATTCGGCATACGCGCACGCGTTCGCGTCGTTCTGCAGATGCACGGGCACGTTGAAGCGTTCGGTGAAGAAGGCGACGATCGGCACGTTGTCCCAGCCCGGCAGATTCGGCGGGGAAAGGATGACGCCGCGCCGCGAGTCGAGCGGACCGCCGCAGCTGATGCCGATGTTGGCGACCGGATGTTCCCGTGCCTGGACCTTGATGCGGGCGGCGAACTCCTCCAGTACCTGCTGCCAGGCGAGTCCGGCGGTCGGAAATTCCTCGCGATGGAGGATCTTGACCGTGTCGCCTTCGCAGGCGCCCACGGAAAGCGCGCACTTCGTGCCGCCGATGTCGATGCCGATGGAATGGGCCATGTCGTCCGCCTCTTTCTGTTCGTCCGGCGAAACTATACCATAAACGGACACCATGTTGCAAGAGGCCAAGGTGCGGCGGGCGGAAAGGAAAGCCCGAAATCAGAACGGGCGGCTGCATTCCGCCGCGAGTTCGCGGAAACGCGGCAGCGCGTGGGCGAAGAATTTCTTGAGCCCGGCGCAGAAACGTGCGCGGTGGCGGGGACAGTCCCCGTGGCAGAAGTCGCGGTAGGCGCAGGAGATGCAGGCGGCGGGACACATCGTCGTCTTCGCCGCGGCGAACTTCTGGAAGATCGGCGAAGCGATCAGCTCCTCGAACGAGTGCGTGTCGATGTTGCCGATCTTGAGGTCCGGCCGCACATGGAAGTCGCAGGGATAGACCGAGCCGTCGTGCTCGACGACGAGGTACTGGTCGCAGGCCGGACCGTAGGAGCATTGCGTCGGCACCCCGAGCAGCAGCTGCGAGACGATCGAGTCGAAGAGGCGGATCGAGACGGTATGCGCGTCGCGCTTGATCCATTCGTCGAAGAGACCGATGAGAAAGTTGCCCCACTGCCCGGCGTCAATGTCGTCGCAGGGGCCCGAACACTCGATGTACTGGTGGAAGCGCGTTTGGAAGTTGTCCCGCAGATAGCGGTAGACCTCGCGCGGCTTGTCGACGTTCGCCTGCGTGACGACGGTGAGCAGATTGTAGTCCACGCCTGCGGCCTCGAGGTTGCGGATGCCGCGCACGGTCGCGGCGAACGAGTCGCCGCGCAGGCGGTTGAGCGGTTCGGGGCCGTCGAGGGACGCGCCCACGAGCCAGTTGCCACTCGCGAGCATCGCCGCGCAGTCTTCCGTAACCAGTGTCGCGTTCGTCTGCAGCGACTTGTCGACCGGGTAGTTGTCCAGCAGCTCAAAAATCCCCGAGCCGAGGGCGAGGAGGGGCTCGCCGCCCTGGAGGGCGATCGCCTTCCCTTCGAAGGGCAGGGCCGCATAGGATGAGAAAATGCGCGCGGCCGTGTCGAAGGACATGAGTCCGCCGACATGGTCTTTCTTGTAGAAGCAGTAGTGACAGTCGAGATTGCACGCGCCGCCCACGGGCTTGAGCAGAAGGGAAAAGGGCTTCATGGGGTTATTATACACGGCGGGAGGCCGTCGGCGCAAGGAAGAAGAAGTCGTGCCGCTGCCGCCGCGGCTGCTTCTGCCGCCAACCTGCATTCAGGCAACATGCCGTCCGGCCAGCCACGTCGAAGTCATGACGGAGGGCCCGTCCTGGAGGGGCTCCGAAGCGGGAAAAGAAGTTGCAAATCGGTAACAATAGTTCCCTTGCCAGTTTGCACGAAAAATTCTACAATTATGGTGTCGAATTTGGGAACCCCTTGCGTATTCCACCTTGGGGGAGACAATGTAACCACAAACAAAAAAGGATAACAACAATGAAGAAGATCATGATTGCGATGTGCCTCGCGGGCGCCCTCTGCGCGTTCGCCGCCGACGAAGAAGCCGCTCCGAAGCCGGAAGCGCGCCGTCCTGCCATGGGTCAGCGCATGACCCCCGAGCAGATGAAGGAATTCCGCGAGAAGATGCAGGCCGAGATGAAGGCCCGCCGCGAAGCGACGCAGAAGAAGATCATCGACGCGCTCAAGGAAGCCGGTCTCGACGAAGCCAAGGCGAAGGAGACCGCCGAGAAGATCGAGAAGATCCAGATGGAAGGCCGTCCGCAGATGCGTCCGGGCCCGGGTGGCATGGGCATGGGCCGCGGCCCGCAGGGGCAGGGCATGGGCCGTGGCCAGGGCCGTCGCGGCCAGGGCCAGGGTCGCCGTCAGCGTCCCGAGGCGCAGTAACGCCGCGATGGCATTCAAGCCGTGCACACAGGCGGGCATCCGGTTTCCGGATGCCCGCTTTTCTTTGGGCGGGGAAAGGAACGTCGGCACCCATGCGACGTTCCTTCTTGAGCTTCGCGTGGCAGCTTGCCATACTCTCAACGCGCGGAAGGCAGTTGTCTCTCCGACGTTGAAAGGGGTTAAAATCGCGGCGCCCCGCAAGATTTGAAAGCCTGCCGCCTTTATGGTACAATAGACGGCATGAACATCTCCCGCACAACGATTCCTCGGCGCGCCTTCGTCAAGGGCGGGCTGGCCGGAGCCTTGGCTTTCCCCTATTTGGCAACGGCGAAGAACGCGCTCGGCCGAACGACGCTTGCGCTGATCGGTGCGGGCAAGCAGGGGCGTCATCTGCTGCACCAGTTCCTGGGGCAGGATGTCGTCGTGACCGCGGTCTGCGACTGCGACAGGGCGCGGCGCGAGGACCGCACGCGCGTCGTGAACGAGTACTACGAGAAGAATCCGCAGCTCGGCGTGCCGAAGGACGTCTGCCGCGCGGTGGCCGACTTCCATGCGGTTCTGGCGGATCCGGCGATCGACATGGTCTGCATCGCGACGCCCGACCATTGGCATGCGTATCTCGCCGTGGAGGCGATGAAGGCGGGCAAGGACGTCTATTGCGAAAAGCCGCTCACGCACACGGTCAACGAGGCGAAAGTCATCATGGCCGTTTCCGCGAAAACGGGGCGCATTCTCCAGACGGGCGCGATGCAACGCTCGGGCCTTGAGTTCCGCACGGCGTGCGAAATCGTCCGCAACGGCGGCATCGGCCGGATCACGGCCGTCGACACGCTCTTCGGCGGTCCCTCGCGTCCGCCGGCCGATTTTGAAGATCCGTCCCGCGCGGCCGAGGAAGGCGCCCCGAATCCCGACGTCGACTTCGACCTGTGGTGCGGTCCGGCGCCGCGCGTGCCGTATTCCGACAAGCTCTCGCCGCGCGGCGTCCACGACTATTTCCCCGGCTTCTGGCGCAACCACGACTATTTCGGTCTGGGCGGCGTGGGCGATTGGGGCGCGCATCAGCTCGACATCGCCCAGTGGGGCCTGGGCATGGACGAAAGCGGTCCCGTGAAGATCGTCAAGTCGACCGAAGCGCCGTCTCGCGATCCCAAGTGCGGCGGCCGCCGCCAGAAGGGCGTGTCCTTCGTCTACGCGAACGGCACGGTGGTGCGCCATGCGGACGGCAAGACGAAATGGCGTGTCGTCTTCTACGGCACCGAAGGCATCGTATGCGTGAACCGCGGTCAGTTCGCCGTGTGGCGCGGGAAGGGGCGCGGACCCGACCGCGACCAGCTGCCGGGACTTGATGCGGGCGTCGGCGGCGAGGGGTTGACGCGCACGGCGTTCTGGCTGACGGACGCGTCGGACCCGTCGGCGAACGACAAGAGCCTGCTGGACGCGGTCAACAAGGCGACGAAGGCGTTCGGTCTCAAGAAGGCCAAGGTCAAGCTCTACAAGTCGCTCAACCATCCGGCGGACTTCGTGCAATGCTGTGCGTCGCGCCAGCAGCCGATTTCGCGGGCCGAAGTGGGGGCGCGCACGTCGATCCTCTGCAATCTCGCCAACCTCAGCTACGTGCACGACACGGGTTTCGACTGGGATCCGGCGAAGAACGTTTTCGCGAACGGCACGGGCCATGCGGCCTGGCTGGACGGTTTCTACGCCGCACGTGGCAATTTGTCCGTCAAGGAATAAGGAGGAGAGGATGAACAAGTGTCTGAGCCTGTTCGGAGTCGCGCTGGCGGCCGCTTCGGTCTTTGCGGCGCCGACGGATGCGGCGGAACGCGCAGCCGTGCGGCGTGCAAAGGAGCAGCTGCTGCGCTTCTCGCCCGCGGCAGCGCGTCGGGCGATGGCGGACCTCAAGGTGAATCCGAAGTACGATTACGCCAAGCACAATCCCGCCGTGGAGGCGCTCATCGCGCGGCTCGACGAGACGAAGGCCGCGCTGGACGGCGATGACGCCGCGGCGAAGAAGGCCGCCGTCGCGCGCGTCGAGGCCTACCGTCAGGCGATGCTCGCCAACCCGATCCTCGACTTCGACAAGATCCTCTGCGTGCACCGCAAGATCAAAAGTCCCCGCGGCGCCTTCGGCGGCCGCGGCAGCGGCATGACCGGCCTCAACGCCGAGAACCACATGGTCGCCCCGCGCACCGGCTTCGAGAACGAGATCGGCGTCTTGTCGAATCTCCGCGGCACGCCCACGTTCCGCGTGCTCTACAAGCCGGCGGACAAGACGTCGATCGTGCGCGACATCGACCTCGACTTCGACGCCTCCCGCATCCTCTTCACGGGCTACCGCGGCTTCAACAACCTCTTCGGCATCTACGAAATCCGGACGGACTTCTCGACGCTCTCGCCCGAGATGCCGTATCA
This sequence comes from uncultured bacterium, assembly GCA_902803135.1. Classification (GTDB taxonomy): domain Bacteria; phylum Verrucomicrobiota; class Kiritimatiellia; order RFP12; family UBA1067; genus RUG572. The sequence continues at coordinate 9,749 of CADCPA010000100.1, read as the reverse complement.
GGAGGCGAAACTCGTTTCGCCCGAGGAGCACAAGGACGTCCAGTGGTGGGATGCGTGCTATCTGCCGAATCCCGACCAGTTCGTGATGCTCGGCACGGCGGCGTACCAGTTCCTGCCGTGCGAAGACGGCAACATGCCGATGGCCGTGATCTACCGCAAGGACCGCAAGACGGGCGAAATCCGCCAGCTCACCTACGAGCAGGATTCGGACTACACGCCCACGATCACGCACGACGGCCGCATCCTCTACACGCGCTGGGAATATTCCGACCAGCCGCACTACTGGTCGCGCGTCCTGATGACGATGAATCCTGACGGCATCGGCCAGCTCTCCGTGTGGGGCTCGAACTCCTTCGTGCCGACGTTCTTCTACTGCGCGCGTTCGGTGCCGGGCGATCCCCACCTGATTACGATGATCGGCGGCGGACACCACGACCGTGCCGAAGTGGGCCGCTTCTTCCAGGTCGACCCCACGCTCGCGCGCGCCTATCCGTTCCGCTACGATCCGCCGGATCGCGACTGGGGGCCGGCCGGGCACACGCTGCGCATCCCCACGGTCGTCTATCCGAAGGAGAAGACGGGCCTCGTGCATGAATTTCCGGGCTGGGGCCAGGACGTCGTCGGCGACATGGCCGACCCCTACACGATGAACCAGTTCGCGCGCGGGAAACCCTACTTCTCGCACCCGTGGCCGCTCGACCGGAAGTACGCGCTCGCAACGGTCAAGAACGCACCCGATGCCCTCATGGGGCTCTATCTCGTAGACGTCTTCGACAACATCACGCTCATCGCCGAGGCCGAGGACGGTCTCTACGTCGAAGCCATTCCGTTCGTGTCGCGGAAGCGTCCGCCGATCATCCCGGACCGCTCCGTGAAGGGGCAGAAGACCTGCTCCGTGCATGTGGCCGACATCTACAAGGGGCCCGGCATCGCCTCGGTGCCGCGCGGCACGGTGAAGAAGCTGCGCCTCTTCAGCTACCATTACAACTACCATAAGACGGGCGGCCACTCGAAGACGGGGCTCGACCGCGTCGAGTCCAGCTGGGACGTCAAGCGCATCCTCGGCACGGTGGACATCGAGGCGGACGGCAGCTGCTGCTTCGAAATGCCGGCGAACACGCCGATCTCCGTGCAGCCGCTCGACGCGCAGGGCCGCGCGGTACAGCTCATGCGTTCGTGGATCGTGGGCATGCCGGGCGAACGCGTCTCGTGCACGGGCTGCCATGAGGACAACCGCACGTCCATCGACACGAAGCGCACGATCGCCGATGAAAAGTACTTCCGCGGCGAAATCCAGCGGATCAAGCCGACGGACGGCGACGGGGTGCGCCCGTGGGGCTTCGCGAACGAGATGTTCCCGGTCGTGCAGAAGTACTGCCTCACCTGCCATGGCGACCGCGAGAAGGCGCCGGTGGCGAAGGCCGACCAGGGCGGTTTTGCCGCCGAGGGCAAGCTCAACGGCAAGCGTCTCTGGATGGGGTCGGCCGAAGAGGCCTACCGCGTGATGCATCCGTACATCCACCGTCCCGGCCCGGAAAGCGAAGAGACGCTCCTGCCCGTGATGGACTACCATGCCTCGACGAGTCCGCTTGTGCAGATACTTGAGAAGGGCCATTTCGGCGTGAAGCTCGACGCACAGGCCTGGAGCAAGATCTACGAATGGATCGACCTCAACTGTCCGTTCTACGGCAAGTGGAATCCACCCTCGCTCGCGCAGCCCGACAACTGGGTGCAGCACCCGGTGCCGGACCAGGTCGCGCGCCGCAAGGAGCTCGCCATCGCCTACGCGAACGTGGACGACAGCCCGGAAGAAGAGCATGACGCCTACGCGAAGAAGCTCGCGGCGCGCAAGATCGAGCCCGTCGCTCCGTCCAAGGTCAAGCCGGCGCCGGCGCCGGTGAAGGTCTCGGGCTGGCCGATGGACGTCATCGGCAGCGCGAAGGCGCAGATCGGCGCCATCGACGAAGTCGCGCCGGTGACGACGAAGACGATCATCCTCGGCGCGGGCCAGTCGCTCACGTTCCGCCGCATGCCCGCGGGCGCGTTCCTGATGGGTTCGGCCACGGGCTATCCCGACGAGCGTCCGCAGACGGCCGTCCGCATCGCGAAGCCGTTCTGGATCTCGGAGATGGAAATCCAGAACCAGCAGTACAACGTGTTCGACCCCGGGCACGACTCGCGCTACCAAGACGAGTTCGGCAAGGACCACGTCTTCCCCGGCCACATCGGCAACCACCGCCGCCAGCCGGTCGTGCGCGTCTCGTGGAACGAGGCGATGCGCTTCTGCGAATGGCTCTCGAAGACATGCAAGGTGAAGGCCTCGCTGCCGACCGAAGCCCAGTGGGAATGGGCGGCGCGCGCGGGCACGGATACGCCGTTCCCGTGGGGCGGCCTCGACGACGACTTCTCGAAGTTCGCGAACTTCGCGGACCGCGACGTGCGCTTCCAGGTCGTCGGTTTCGAAGGCGGCGGCAATATCCGCATCCGCCGTCCGTTCCGCGTCGAGCAGAACTTCCCGCTCCACGAGGAGCGGTGGCAGGACGATTGGTTCACGTTGAATTTCGTGGGCCGCGCGAACTGCAACCGCTGGGGCCTCTACGACATGCACGGCAACGCGGCGGAATGGACGCGTTCGGACTATGCGCCCTATCCGTATGTGGACGGCGACGGGCGCAACGACGGCAACCCGAAGGCGCGCAAGGCCGTGCGCGGCGGCTCGTTCGCCTCGCGTCCGCGCGATGCCACGAGTTCCTGGCGCATGGGTTACGAGCCATGGCAGGCGGTCTACGACGTGGGTTTCCGCGTGGTGATGGAATGTGAAGACGGAGAGTAGGGGAGCGCATGCGAAACGACAAGAATTATGAAGCCCATCACCGCGGCCCGCGCGAACTCTGCACGGGCGGCGAATGGATCTACGGGCGCAACCCCGTCGTCGAGGCGCTCCGCGCCGGACGCCGCACGTTCAGCGAGATGATCCTGCCGCCGCCGGACAAGAACGAGGCGGACGAAATCGCGAGTCTGCGCAGGGCGGCGCGCGACCGCGGCATCGTCGTGCGCACCGAGGACCGCAAGCGCCTCGACTTGCTCACGCGCGGCGGCCACCACCAGGGCGTCGCGCTGAAGACGACGGGCTATCCCTATGTCGCCTTCGAGGACATCCTCGAAGAGGTGCGCGAGAACGAGAACGCGACGGTCGTCGTGCTCGACCATCTGGAAGATCCGCAGAACGTGGGGTCCGTGCTCCGTACGGCCTGCGCCATCGGCGTGACGGGCGTCATCCTGCCCGAAGACCGCGGCTGCGGCGTCACGCCGGCCGCCGTGCGGGCTTCCGCCGGGGCGAGCGAATACCTCAAGGTCGCCCATGTCGTGAATCTCGTGCGGGCGATGAAGCAGCTGAAGGACGCCGGCATGTGGATGACCGGCCTCGACTGGGGCGAGGATGCGAAGAACTACACGGACATCGACTTCCGCGGCAAATGCGGCCTCGTCGTCGGTGCCGAAGGCTCGGGCATTTCGCGCCTCGTGCGCGAGACGTGCGACTTCATCGCCGTGCTGCCGATGGTCGGTGAAATCGAATCGTTGAACGCCGGCGTCGCCGCCGCGGTGTGCATGTACGAAATGGTGCGCCAGCGCGCCTGAAGGAGGCGAAACCAATGAATCTAGCCCATCTTCCACGTCCCCTCGGCGTGGCGCTCACTGTCGGGATGCTCGTGCTGAGCAATCTGCTCATGACCTTCGCCTGGTATTGGCATCTGAAGAAGTCGCCCGACGGCGCCACGACGCATCTGCCGATCTGGGGCATCGTGCTCATGAGCTGGAGCATTGCGCTCCCCGAATACTTCATCGCCGTGCCTGCGAACCGGCTCGGCAACCTGGTGGGGCTCTCGGTGCCGCAGCTCAAGATCATCCAGGAGGTGATCACGGTCTGCGTCTTCATTCCGTTCGTGATGTTCTTCCTGGGCGAGAAATGGCGATGGGACTATCTGTGGGCCTTCCTCTGCATGGTCGGCGCCGTGTATTTCGTGAATCGCGGCAACCTCTGACGCCTAGTTTCTGCCGCGGCGGATTTCAGGTTCCAACGCGCTAATTGCTTCATGCTTGATTTCGTCCGCCACGTAATCTCATGTCGACCAATCTCTGCCAGATGGCCAGATTTTGCGAACCGGCCACTACGCACTTGCTTTTGTTCGGTGAATTTGCGCTGACCAAAACTGCACGATTTTGGTATAATTTGAATGTCGGCCGAGGGCGGCGCCGCAAGGCCCCGCGTAATGCCGGCAACTGATCTTTGATATCGGTTTCAAGTGAAAATTTAGGTCTGACCTAAATTCTCACTTGAACCACCGGATTTGCGCGCAAGCGCATTTTTGGCTTCACACGAAAACCGCTAATTTTCAGACAAGAAGCTCGAAATGTGGCTACGCGGGGTGTCTTTGTACACTCTGCGTGCCCGTTCTCGGTATTTCTTGTCGGGCTCTTAGCGGTGCCTCGTGTGAGATATCGGAAACGAGGCACGCTTTTTTGTCCGGCGAAAGCGCGCCCTTGGGGATGCCGGACGGAGCGGCAGGAGCGCGCGATGTCAAAGATATTTGACAACATCGAGAAGAAATTCGAAGATGGACTTCATGACATCCTTGCGAATGTTGGCGTAGAGCGCGCCGACTTCTGCGTTGGCTATTTTAACCTGCGCGGATGGAAGCAGGTCGCAGACGATGTCGCCGCACTGCCCGGCGGCGACGCGATGGAGAAAAATGATCGCGGCATTGTCTCCCCCGTGAAGCGCTTTTGCCGACTTCTCATCGGCATGCAACGCCCGAATGCCGAGCTTGTCCGCGAAATGTATTCCTTTGAGAAGTCGCAGCCCGATCATGAAACCGTCAGGCGCTGGTGTCGTCAGGTCGCGGCAGATTTTCGGCGACAGTTGACTCTTGGTGTTCCGACTGCGGGGGATGAAGAATCCCTTCGGGAGCTGCGTCAGCAGCTTATTGATGGCAAGGTGTGTGTCAAATTGCACCTTCGTCATCCTCTCCATGCCAAGCTCTATCTTGCCCATCGTCCGAAAGACACGTCCAATCCCGTGATGTCGATCATGGGATCGAGCAACTTGGCGTTCAGCGGAATGAAGGGCAACGGCGAGCTCAATGCCGAGTTCGGCGATTTCCACGACAACCAGAAATACGCCAAATGGTTCAACGACCGCTGGAACGATATGTTTTCGATTGATATCACGAAAGACCTCATCGACATTCTTGACGCCAGCTGGGCGTCGATCAACGGTCCGACGCCATACGAGGTCTATTTGAAGATCATGTTCCACCTCAGCCGCGAAGCGCGGCATGGAGTTTCGGAATATCATCTTCCCTCGCCGTTTGACAAGGAACTGTTCGACTTCCAGAAGACGGCTGTGAAGCTTGCGGTCCGCCATCTCGAAAAACGCGGCGGCGCGATGATCGGCGACGTGGTCGGTCTCGGCAAGACGATTACCGCATGCGCCGTTGCCAAGTTCTACGAAGAATCACTCGGTGCCTCCACGCTCGTGATCTGTCCGCCGAACCTTCAGACGATGTGGAGTGAATACGCCAATAAGTACGCTCTCAAGATGGGGGTTAAGTCTGTTGCCGAGAAATTCGATGTCCGCAAGGAACGCTACTACCGACTCGTGATCATCGACGAAAGCCACAACCTGCGCAATGGCGAAGGGCAGCGCTATGCGCGCATCAAGGACCTTCTCGCCTACCAGGGCAACAAGGTTCTTTTGCTGACTGCAACGCCGTATAACAAGGACTTCTCCGATCTTGCGAACCAGCTCAAGCTGTTCGTCGATCCTGACGACGACCTCGGCATCCGCCCCGAGCAGCAGATTGCGTTTGAGGGCGGCGAGCAGGCCTTTGCGATGAAATACAGCAGCGTGCCGCTCAACTCCATCAGTGCGTTCGAGAAGAGCTATTTCGCCGATGACTGGCGCGACTTGATGAAGCTCTATCTCGTCCGGCGTACGCGAACGTTCATCAAGAAGCACTACGCACTCACCGACAGCCACACGGGGCGCAAGTACCTCAAGATGAGGGATGGGACGCAAAACTACTTCCCGGACCGAATCCCCAAGACCGTAAAGTTCAAGACTTCGCCCGGGGATATGTTCGAGCGTCTCTATTGCGAGCAGATGGTCGATTGGATGGGCGACCTCGCCTTGCCGCGCTACGGCCTCCAGAAGTACATAGATGCCGAAGCTGCGACAGAAGCCAAATCCGCGGAGAAGCAGATCCTCGAAAACCTGTCCCGCGCCGGGAAACGCATGATGGGCTTCTGCCGCAGCAACTTCTACAAGAGGATGGATTCGAGCGGCGTCGCGTTTCTCATGTCGCTCTATCGTCATGCGGTGCGCAATGCCATGTATCTCTATGCCATCAAGAACGGACTTGACCTGCCTCTTCGCGTCGGCGCTGAAATAGGCGACGGTATCGTCGAGGAAACGGAGGAGTCCGGTGCAACGACTCTCAAGGTGACGACGGAACCGTCCGAATACGCGCAGGCCGGCAAGGACGCATACGAGCTGCTTGTCGCCACCGCTCCGGCATCCGTCAAATGGATATCTCCGTCGTTTTTCAAGAAGTCGCTCTCGACGGCACTCAAGAAGGACAACGCGATAATCATGTCCATGCTCGGACAGTGTGGCGAATGGAAACCAGGCGAGGACGAGAAGCTGAACGAGCTCCAGAAGATCATCACCAAAAAACATGGCGACGAAAAGGTGCTTGTGTTCACGCAGTTCTCCGATACAGCCCACTACATAGGCGAACAGCTCAAGGCGCGCGGAATCGCCAACCTAGTGCAGGTGGACGGCGATTCTGACGATGTTGTCGAGCAGGTGCGTCTTTTCTCTCCGGTTTCCAACGGGGTAGGGTCACGCGTCTCGCGAGACCGTGAAACCCGCGTTCTGATCTCGACGGACATTCTATCAGAAGGTCAGAATCTGCAAGATGCGCACATTGTCGTGAACTACGATCTTCCTTGGGCTATCATCCGCCTCATCCAGCGCGCCGGACGTGTTGACCGTATTGGGCAGAAGTCTGAGAAGGTCTATTGCTACTCTTTCTTCCCGCAAGAGGGCATCAACGACGTCATCCGCCTCCGCGACCGCCTTAATGCCCGCATCAACGCCAATGCAGAGGCGGTCGGGTCTGACGAAGTGTTCTTCGAGGGCAACAAGCAGAACCTTGAGGACATCTTTAACGAGAAGGCCGGAATCCTTGACGAGTCGGCGGATGAAGAGGTTGATCTTGCGTCCCAGGCGTTCCAGGTTTGGGAAAGCGCAACGAAGGACAATCCGCAACTTAGAGACCGCATCCAGGGCATGGCAGACGTCGTCTATTCCACGAAACCTGCCGGAGAGGACAACGCAGGTGTGATCACCTACGCGCGCACGAAGAGCGACAACGATGTTCTCGTGTGGCTCAACGCCGCAGGAGGTGTCGAATCGCAGTCCGTCGGCAGGATATTCCGTGCGTTGGCTTGCAGCGCTGACACTCCCAAGCTCGATCCGCTTGAGAACCACCATGAACTTGTGGCCAAGGCGATATCCTCGATCTCCGACTCTATGCAGGCAAGCGCGACAGTCGGCGTGCTGGGCTCGAAGTCGTCCACGAAGTATCGCGTATATGCGATTCTCAAGAACAGGCTTGCCGAGAACCTGATGCCGCTCTTTGAGCAGAACCTGAAGGCCGCGGCCGACCAGGTGTATTCCTATCCGATGAAGGAATCTGCGAAGAACGCCCTCGGCAAGATGCTCCAGAAGCATCTGCCGGTCGACGACATCATCCAGACGATTCTAGACCTGCAGAGGTCCAATGATCTTTGCATCGTTCCAGAGGACGAGGACGCGACGCCTCACGCCGCCCGCATCATCTGCTCAATGGGACTTTCAAAGGAGAACTGATAGATGGATAAGAACGAATTTCTCGGTTTTCTCCATGACGCCGACTTCGGCGGACTCTTCATCGAATGCGGCTGGAGTAGCCCCACGTCGAAGCACTCGGTTAAGTTTGTCGTAGGCGAGGCAGAATACACGTTTGCAGAGGCGGCGCAGCAAAAGGGTTTTCGTGTGCTTGTCTGCCGCGCACCGAAGATTCCCGATTCTTCTATTCGTCGGGCCCTCGATGCGAAGATCAGGAAGCTCTTCGAATCCTATCTGATGGTTTTTGTCTCCGAGAACGAGGCGTTTCGCCATCTGTGGTCCGTGCCAGTCAAGGCAGTGGACAAGCGCCAGCTTGTCGTCATCGAGTACGCTCAGGACGACCAGGCGACGTTTCTTCTCGAAAAGCTTCGCGCCATCTCGTTCTCTTTCGACAATTCCCCGACTATCATCGACGTCGTTGACCGCGTCAACAAGGCGTTCCTCGTCAACGCCACCGAAGTCACGAAGAAGTTCTACCAGGCATTCCGCCAGGAGCACAAAAAGTTTGTCGAAGGGATACTGAACATTTCCGGCAAGCAGGACCGCGAGTGGTACGCCTCGGTCATGCTCAACCGCCTGATGTTCTGCTATTTCATACAGAAGAAGGGCTTTCTCGACAACAACGAAAACTATCTGGGTGACAAACTCAAGTGGGTGAAGAAGACGCGCGGCGAAAACAAGTTCGACTCCTTCTATCGCTCGTTCCTGAAGCACCTCTTCCAAGACGGACTCGACAAGCCGGTCGCGAAGCGCACGGAATATTTCCGCAAGACATACGGGCGCATCCCGTATCTAAATGGCGGCATGTTCGCGGAACATTCCATCGAGAAGGCGAACAAGGACATAGACATTCCCGACAAGACTTTCGAGAGGATGTTTGCCTTTTTCGACCAGTGGCGTTGGCACCTCGACACGCGGATATCGGCATCTGGGAACGACATTAATCCGGACGTCCTCGGCTATATCTTCGAGCAGTACATCAACGACCGGGCACAGATGGGCGCGTACTACACGAAGGAAGACATTACCGAGTACATTGGCCGCAGCTGCATCGTGCCGTGGGTGCTGAAGGAGGCATCCAACGGGAAGCCCCTGAAGGAACTGCTCGACATGCGGCAGAGCGGCGACCGCTACATCTTCCCCGCCGTCAAGAAGGGCGTCGACTGGGCTCTCCCTCCGGAGATAGAGAAGGGCGTCGCCGTCGAGCCGCAATCGACTCTCCGCAAGCGGCGTGCGGAATGGAACAAGCCGGCATCCGAAGAGTATGCGCTTCCCACCGAAATCTGGCGCGAGACGGTTGCTCGCCGTCAGCGCTGCGAGGAGGTGCGCCGCAAGATCGCCGCAGGAGAGATCGCCGACGTCAACGACTTCATCACCTACAATCTCGACATACGCACATTTGCCGAAGACGTGATCCGCAAGACGGACGACCATCTTCTCGTGCGGCATTTCTACGCCGCGCTCAGAAAGGTAACCGTTCTCGATCCGACCTGCGGTTCCGGCGCATTTCTCTTCGCCGCGCTGAACATCCTCGAACCTCTCTACGAGGCGTGCCTTGACCGGATGGAGGAGTTCCACGAGAAGAACAAGAACCTCTTCAAGGAGGAGCTTGATGAAATCGTCGGCAAGTACCGTTCGAACCGCCAGTATTTCATCTACAAGAACATCATCTTGCGCAACCTCTATGGCGTCGACATCATGCACGAGGCGACGGAGATAGCGCGACTCCGCCTTTTCCTGAAGCTTGTCGCAGTCGTGGATGGCGATCCGAACGACGAGAACCTCGGACTCGATC
>CADCPA010000099.1 GCA_902803135.1 uncultured bacterium | reverse complement strand
TGGGACTGGCGCTGGGTGCTCGAATGGGGCGGCGGCCAGCTCATGGACTGGATCGGCCACCACTGCGACATCGCGCAATGGGGGCTCGGCATGGACCACACCGGCCCGATTTCGTACAAGGGCTTCGCCCCCTACGAGCCCGAGGGGGGCATCTACGACTCCTTCAAGGAATACCATGTCGAGTGCAAGTACGCGAACGGCATCGAGATGGCGGTTGCCTCCGATGTGCGCGGCGGCTGCACCTGGTATGGCGAGAACGGCGACTGGATCCACGTGAACCGCGGCCAGCTCAACGCCTCGAAGAACGCCATCAAGGAGACGAAGATCGAGCCCGGCGAACTCCACTTCAAGTCCAACGGCCACCAGCGCGACTTCATCGATGCGGTGAAGCGCCGCGACACGTGCCCGGCGGACGTCGAAATGGGCCATCGTTCGGCCTCGGTCGGCCATCTCTGCCAGATCGCCCTCCTGACGGGCCGCGAGATCAAGTGGGATCCCGTCCACGAGCGCATCCTCGGCGATCCGCGCGCGGAGAACCTACTCGGTCGTGCGCCGCGCGGCGAGTGGAAGCTCTACTAAGCCTGCACGCGGGCGCTTCCCCTGAAAAAGACGAGCCGTGACACATGAGCCGCGGCTCGTCTTTTTGTGTTCCGTGCACTGTGCAAAAAAAGTCTAAAGTATGCTATAATAGGCGTCATGGACATTGTAAACGACAAGAAATCCTTTCTCATCGCGCCCCTCGTGTTCCTGGCCTGCCTGGCGGCCCTGCTGATCACGTGGGTCGTCATGGATCCGACGGCGCTCCATCATGCCTTTGACGAGGATGGGTACTCTCCCATGGAGCTGGCGACGCTGCCGTTCTACGCGGCGATCATTCCGCTCGTGTGGTGGAAGTGTCCGTTCACGGGCTCCGCGACGCGACGGCGTCTTCTCTGCACGGCCGTTTCGTGCGTGGCGTTCATGGCCATCGTAAAGGAGCTCGACTGGCATATCACGGCGCTTACGGCCTGCTATCCGGATGTCGTGGCGAGTTTCAAGGGCACGCCGTTCAAGATGCGGTTCCTCACGAAGTCGGTGACGGGCGGGGCGAACTCGGTGGCGATTCCGCTCGGGGCGAAGGCGCTCGTCGTCGCCTATTTCGCACTCCTCTTCGGCGTTTTCGCGGCGCTGCTGGCGTATTTCTTCGTGCCGCTGATGAAGGGCTTCTTCAGCCTCCACCCCGTGGCGTGGACGATGTGCTGCTTTGGTTCGAGCGGCGTGATGGTGCAGGTGATGGACCGTCTGCCCGCGTGGGTCCGTCACGCGAAGGAGCTGCCGAAGGACAAGGCGATCGACGCCACGTCCTCCTTCTTCACGGCGTTCGAAGAGGGTGGTGAGCTGATGATCGCGCTCTTTGCCCTCTTGGCCATCGTCCAGGCGCACAAGTACTATACGACCCATCCCGACGCGGACTGATTCGCGGCTTGATCGGGAGGGGAAAAGGAAGGCGAGGCCGATTGGCCTCGCCTTCTTGCGTTTCTGACGCGGGGCGCGCTACTTGAGGAGCGCGGCTACGGCGGCACCGATCATCGGGGCGTCGTCCGGGCACACCGTCAGCTCGAACGCGATGTTGCGCTGGGCGAGCATCGCATCGAGTTCCTTCTTCACGATTTCCGGGAAGGAGACGACGCGCGTCTTGTAGTACGTGGAGCCGTCGATGCACACGCACACCGGCGCGCTCGGATCCGTACCGCCGCCCGTCTTGATGATGAACGCGGCGAGATGCACGGCCGTGAGGATGGCGGCACGCTCGAAGACCGGCGTCGCGAGGCGACGGGCCATCGCGGCATCGGCTTCGTCCGCGAACACCTTGTCCAGCGGATTCGGCTTGCCGTTGTCGTACTTCGCGCAGAAGTTGTCGAGGTCATAGCTCTCGAGCGCGCCGAGACCGAGGACGGCGTCCTTGGCGGCGGCGGAGAAGAAGCCTTCCTTGGCGGCGGCCTTGAACACTTCCAGACCGATGCGGCCGAGATAGGCGCCCGCGATCATCTTTTCGAAGCGCTGGTTGCCGCAGTCGGCCGTCTTCTTGTCCATCGCCTCGTCGAACGCGCTCTGCGCGATCTTGTTGAAGCCGCCGGACTCCGTGTTGATCGCCATCGCGCCTTCCGGCGGATTCACGAGCTTCGGGATGTTCGTGTTCTTCTCGATGTACGCGACGTTCGTGCCCGTGCCGAGGATGAAGCCGAGATAGGCGCTGAACTTCTGGCCGGGCTTCTCCGTGGCCTTGCCGGCGAGGAGGGTGGCGACCGTGTCGTTCACGACCTGGATCTTGGAGGGCTTCGGATCGAGGCGCTTCGCCATTTCCGCGCCGACCCACTGGCCGACGATGGCGGGCGCCTGGATCTGCTTCGTCCACACGAGGAGCTTCGCGTCGCCGTCAGCCGAGGCCTCGGCGGGATAGGAGAAGCAGAAGCCGACGGCCGGATCCTTCGCGAACGGACGGCAGCGGTTGACGTGGTCCGTGAGCACCTTGTAGAAATCTTCTTCGGAGACGAAGCTCTTGGCGCCGGGCATCTCGCCCTTTTCCTTGTGCTCGATCGTGATGTCGCCGGCCGAGGGAATCGTCACCGTCGCGCCGCGGAGGTTCGTGCCGCCGGCGTCGAGCACCGTCACGGGCGTGTCCTTCTTGATTTCGCCGTAGGGGGACGTGAAGGTGGGGATCATCTTGAGCGACGAGGGTTCGCCGGCAAGCCCCGCTTCCATTTCCTTCTGGAAGGCGGCAATGAGGGCCTCGCGGTCGAGCGACGCGGTGGCCAGTCCGTTGGATTCAAGGAACTCTTCAGGTGTCTGCATGGTCTAATCCTTTCTGATGTTGGCTTAAATCATACCATATCCAGCGGAGAAGGGACAAGGGAAAAGTGGTCCGTGCCGGTAATGCGTCGCTGAACAGCGGAGTTTCCACACCCTGCTATTTAGTGACGCATTACTGAACGGATTCGGCAGACGTTGACAATCTGACGGATGATAGGTATACTGTCACGAACGGAATGCTGGCGATTGAGACATGAGAGGAGAATCGATGAAAACTGGATTGTTGAGACTTGGCCTTGCCGCGCTTGTGGCGGCCGTTTCCGTTTCTGGATACGCAAGCCCGGGGGTCCCGGCGAACGCCAAGCTGAAGACTTCCGGCGGGCCGCTCGTCCAGGCGCATCGCGGCGGCCGCGCGGAATACGACGACAATGCGCGCGGCGGTTTCGAGATGTGCCTTTCGCGCGGCATAAGGGGTTTTGAGCTCGACGTCCGCTTCACAAAGGACGGCACCCTCGTCGTCATGCACGATGCCGACGTGGCGCGTACGACCGATGGCAAGGGAGCGGTGGAGGCCATGACATTCGCGGAGCTCCGCCAGCTTCGACTGAAGAAGTCGTCCGAACAGGTGCCGGCGCTCTCCGACGTGCTGAAGGCGATGCGTGGCCGCGCGGACATTTTCATGGAGATCGAGATGAAGGCGAGTCCGGGCGCGTTCTATACGCCATCCGTTCTCGAAGACTACTGCCGCAAGTTGAGCGCGATGTCCAAGGAGCTCATGAAGCCGGGGACTTACGCGTTCACGAGCTTCAGCGTCAAGACGCTTTCAACGATGCGCCAGGTCGATCCCGACGCGCCGATCGGACTGATCGTCGGCAAGCCGCTTGCCGACGAGCACATCGAGACGGCCACGCAGCTCGGCTGCTGCAGCGTCGCGCCGCTTGCGGGCACGACGAAGGAGATGGTGGAGAAGGCCCACAAGGCCGGGCTGACCGTGTGCCTGTGGATGTGTCAGGACAAGACGACATGGGACGCGTGCGCGGCGAAGGGCGCCGACCGCGTCACGACCGACTACCCTCTCAAGCTCTCCCGCGAAGTGGAAGGCGCCTCAGCTCCTTGACCTACTTGACGCCCATTTGACAACGGCGCAATTTTCATGGAAAATTTTGCGTGATTCGAACTATCCGTTTATGATAGAATGAGACTGTCGGCAACGATTTGTATAAACCGTGAAATCAAGGAGTCGAATATGGACCTGAAGGGATTCTCGCCGAAGTCGTCGTTCCGCGTGCCCGGGAGATTCGGGGGATTGCGCGTTTTGACGAGATATCTCCCTTTGCCGCTCGTCGCCACCATGCTGGCTCTGCCTGCCGCGGCGACCATTGACCGCTGGGGCTACACGAGCTACCTCTGGCAGCCGGTCGGCGAAGGGCCGCACGACTACAACGACGCGGCCAACTACGAAGGCGAACACAAGCCGGTCTCGTTCGAAGGCGTGTACTACACGTCGGGCGGCACGGTGAGGATTCCGGCGGCGACGGCGAGATGGTGTGCAGGGTGCCGTACACGCTTTCGCGCATGGGCGCGCCGGCGGTCTCCATGGCCAGGTGGAGCGCCGTCAGCAACGGCGAGCGCCTCTACCCCGAGTGCTCCGTGGATTCGGAGGGCCGTACGGTCTTGACGCTCAACAATCCTCCCGGGTCGGTTATCATCGTCCGCTGAGCCTTCGCCGCAGGGCGCAGGCCCGTGGGCAGATTCGCAGACAGATGTGAAGATCGAATCGTTCTTTGCGTCGATGGGCGAAAGGGCTTGCAGATGACACTTGAAAGCACGATTGCCGGGGCGTGGTACCCGGGAACGGAGCGGGATATCCGCAAGGTTGCCGAGGAATGGGAGCGCGGCTGCGGAGCTGTCGAGAAGGGCGATGCGCCCAATGTGCTGATCCTTCCGCATGCCGGCTGGGCGTATTCCGGCGCGGTGGCATGGGCGGCCGTGCGGCGCGTCCGCGGAGCGGCGTTCACGCGCGTCGTGGTCTTGGCGCCGAGCCACCGCGCCTGGATCGAGAACCGCCTTGTCGCGCCGGAATCCGACGCCGTTTCGACACCGCTCGGCACAATCAAGATCGACCGTGAATGGTTGGACCGCCTCTCGCTCCTTGCACCCGTCGCACGCGCTGACCGCGTCCACCGCGGCGAACACGCCGCGCAGATCGAGTTCCCGCTGCTGCAACTCGCGCTGGACAACGGCTTCACCGTGGTACCGCTCGTCATGGGCTCGTTCGGGGCCGATCAGATGGGAATGTGCGCCCGTGCGCTTTTGCGCCTGATGGACGACAAGACGTTGCTGGTCGTATCGTCCGACTTCACGCACTACGGCGACGACTTTTCCTATGCGCCATACGGGACGAAGGGCGGCGAGGACGTCCGCAAGCGCGTCGCGTCCGTCGACGATGAGGCGTGCGCCTTCATCGTGAAGGGCGACGCGGACGGATTCGCCGCGTTCGTCAGGCGAACCGGCGCGACGATCTGCGGACACGTTCCGATCGAGCTTGCTTTGCGCGCGGCACCGAAGGGAACCGTCCTCGCCCGCCTCAAGTACGCGACCTCCGGCGATGCCGAGCGCGACTTCAGGCGGTTCGTCTGCTACGTCGCCGCATGCGGGCACGCCGAGTGGAAGGGCGAGACTGGCGCGGTTCTCTCCGCGGCAGATCGCGCGTATCTCCTGCGCGTTGCGCGCGAATCGCTTGAGCGCGCCGTGCGCGGGGATCGGACGCGCGGCGGAAAGGCGACGGCGGACGCGCCAGCGGCGACGCGCGCGAAGATGGGCGCGTTCGTGACGCTGAACGACAAGCTGACCGGCGCCTTGCGCGGCTGCATCGGGGAAATACTCCCGTCGCGTCCCCTCGTCGACGCCGTCGCCGCGCGCGCGGTCGACTCGGCGCTGCACGATCCGCGCTTCATGCCGGTCTCCGAGCGCGAGCTCGCGAACCTCCGCGTCGAAGTCTCGGCGCTCACGCCGCCGAAGCGCGTCGCGTCGTGGAGGGACATCGTCCTCGGACGCGACGGCATGACGCTGGAGAAGGGCGGATGCTTCGCCGTGTTCCTTCCGCAAGTCGCGCCCGAGCAGGGCTGGGACTTGCCGACGACGCTCTCGTATCTCTCGAAGAAGGCGGGGCTCGACGCCGACGCCTGGCGCGAAGGCGCGACGTTCGAGACGTTCCAGGCGGAGGTCTTCCATGAGTGACGGCGCCCTGCTTTGCACGGCAAAGGCGGCATCTCGAGAATATGGTATGATTCATTCTGTCAAAAATGTGGAGTGATCGGATATGACAAATCTAAAAACGCCGGTTTGCGGCGCTGTCGCATCGTTCCTGTTCCTGTCCGTGTTTCTGTCTGGGTGCCAGATGTTCCGCGGCGAGCCCGACATGCCGGTGTTCGACGCGGACAAGATCAGCGGCGACGACCTCGTCGGTCTGCTCGCCGGAGTTAAGAAGGTTCCGAGTCTGCGGCAGCGGCAGAACCTGGCAAGACAGCTTGAGGGGCGTCGCTTCGTGTTTCATGGACTGAAGCGGGCGGCATACCGCTTCGGGAAGGACGAGTGGCATCTCGAATGCGACATGACCGATCCGGGAAGGATGTTGCTGTGTCCGGGCGACGACCGACTTTGCTGGTTCACGCTGGACGTTCCAGGCGAGACCGAGGAGCTGAAGGATTTCGCGCGGAAAACGGCAGGCGTGAAATTCTCCATAGATACTGTCGTCAAGGAACTTGGCTGCACCTTTAGCTCGAATTTCATCGTGAAGGTGGACCGGTTCGTGCCGGGTATTGAACTTGCCGAGCTTCCCGCCTTCGACGCAGCATCCATCACAGGCGATCAGTTGGTGGAGGTTCTGCGCGGAATGAAAGGCAGGATGAACGATGTCGTTGAAGAAGAACTGGCGGCT
>CADCPA010000098.1 GCA_902803135.1 uncultured bacterium | reverse complement strand
GGTGTCGCTTTCGGAGAATCCGACCAACTTCATCCGCATGCAGGCGATGGGTCCGAACGTCTCGGGCGTCATCGGCTCTGCGGTCGTCGCAGGCGTTCTCTACACGCTCTGTCGTTAAACGGCCCTCGACACGCCGTCGAGCGAAGAAACGTCCGTCCGCTTCTGCGGGCGGACGTTTGACTTGTCCCGAGGCGGCGCCGCCTGATCGACGACTTCGTTCCTCTCCTGTCCTTTGTTCTGTTTTATGGTATAATAGTGCATCCACAGGAGATTTGCCTTGCCTTGAACTGTATGAAGACCCGTGATTATGCCTATTGTGGGCTCTTTGGAGCTCTTTCCCTTGCGTTTCCGACTCTGTTCCATGCTTTCGGTTTGGCCGGTACCCTGTTTCTGCCCATGTACTGGCCGCTCATGGCGCTGGCCTTTCTCGTGCCGGTTCCTCGCGCCCTGCCGGTCGCCTTCGTCGTGCCGTGGGCGAGCGCGGTGCTCACGGGCATGCCGCTCCTCTGGCCGCCGATGGCCGGCGTCATCAGCTTCGAGCTGGCGGTCCAGGTCGGCGTGCTCGGCTGGATCGGGCGCCCGTCGAAGGGACCTGCCGCCGTGCGGACGGGCTATCTGCGCGCGTTGCTCGCGCTGGCCGTCGTGCTGGTGGCCGGACGGGTTCTCCATACGGGACTCGTCTGGTGCCTCGTGCAGTATTTCCCCACGCTGCCCGGGGGCACGCTCACGGTTGCCTCGTTCCTGATCGGCTGGCCGGGCGTGGTGGCGATGCTCGCGTTCATTCCGGTCTTCGTCGCTGCGGCTTCGCGCCGCGACGGCATCTGCGAGGTGCGCTTCCTCAAGGCGCTGCGCCGCTTCCATCTGCCGGAAGGACTCGTCCTCGTCTGCGCCCAGGCCTTGCGCTGGTTTGAAGCGCTGAGCCGCGACGCGGAGATGCTGGCGCGCGCACTCGAACTGCGCCGTGCGCATGGCACGCGCGGAACGGCTCCGGAAGGGGAAGCCGGACCCGTCGTGCGGCTGCAGGAGGTGTCCGTGCACTACGCGGGCGCGACGGAGCCGTCGCTGAACATCGGAAAGCTCGAGCTCGCCCGCGGCGAACGCGTCGCGCTCCTCGGCGCCAACGGCAGCGGCAAGACGACGCTCCTGTCCGTGGTCGCCGGCTTCGTGCCGTATACGGGCGAAGTCGCCGTCTTCGGACAGGCGCCGAAGGGGCGTGCACTGCGGGCGCAGCGCCGCCGCATGGGCGTCCTGTTCGAGAATCCCGACGACCAGTTCCTTTTCCCGACCGTGCGCGAAGACGTGGGGCATGCCTTCGAGCGGCAGGGCCTGAAGCCGGCGGAGATGGCGGCCCGGGTGGACGAGCTGCTGGCCGCGCTCGGCCTGCCGGCCGGGAACCGTCCGATCGCCTCCCTCTCGCGCGGACAGCGCCAGCGCGTCGCGATCGCGGGTCTGCTCGCCGCACAGCCCGACCTGCTGCTGCTCGACGAGCCGACGGCGGTGCTGGACGAAGCCGAGAAGATGCGTCTGGCGGACGTGCTGGCGGCCCAGCCGGCGGCGATTCTCGTCGCCACGCACGACCGTGCGTTCGCCGCCCGTCTCGCCGCGAAAGAATTGACCCTGGCAAATGGTCGCATTTCGGAATAATGAGCGTCACATGGCATCCTCAATACCACAACACATCATCGACGAAATCAAGTCGCGGATTGATCTGGCCGAGCTGATTTCCTCCTGCGGCGTCGACGTGCGGCGCGCGGGGGCGGACTACAAGGCGTGCTGTCCGTTCCACCACGAGAAGACGCCGAGCTTCATCATCCATCCCAACCAGGGCTACTACCATTGCTTCGGTTGCGGCGAGAAGGGCAATGCCTTCACTTTCCTCATGAAGCGCGAAGGACTCGGCTTCGTCGAAGCCGTGAAGCGGCTGGCCCGGCAGTGCGGCGTCGCGATCGAGGAGGAGGAGGATCCCCTGGCGGGGATGCGCAACCGCCTCTACAAGCTGCATGCCGAGCTCGCCGAGTTCTTCCATCGGTGCCTCAAGGTCGCGAAGGAGGCCGAGGCGGCCCGCGCCTACCTCGTCCGCCGCAAGCTCACCGACGAGGTCGTCGAGCGCTTCTGCATCGGCTATGCGCCCGTGTCGTACGAGGCGCTTGAGAAGTGGGCGCGGAAGTACGGATTCACGGCGGACGAGATGGACGCCGCCGGCGTGCTGCTGAAGAGCAAGCACGCGAACGGACGCCCCTACAACCGGTTCGCCGGCCGCCTCATGTTCACAATCCGCGATCGTGCCGGCCGCCCCGTCGCCTTTTCCGGGCGCATCCTCACGAACGACAAGAAAGTCGCCAAGTACGTCAATTCGCCCGAGACGCCCGTCTTCAAGAAGTCGAACATCCTCTTTGCGTTCGACCAGGCCGCGGCGAACATCGTCAAGGCGCCGCACCGCGAGGCCATCGTCTGCGAAGGGCAGATCGACGTCATCCGCTGCCATGCCTGCGGCTTTACGACGGCCGTGGCCAGCCAAGGCACGGCGTTTACGGCGGAACATGTCCAGATCTTGAAGAAATGCGCCGACTCGGTCGTGCTCGTATTCGATGCGGACGGCGCCGGACAGAAGGCCGCCATCCGGACGGGCGGCGAGTTCCTTGCGGCCCAGATTCCGGTTCGCGTGGCGACGCTGCCTGACGGCGAAGACCCCGATTCGCTCTTGCGCGACAAGGGGCCCGCGGCTTTTCGCGCCTGCCTCGAGAATGCCGAGTCGATTACGCAGTTCCAAGTCCGCACGCTGCGGGCGAAGGAAGAGCGTCCGGACACGATCGACGCCGTCACCCGCGTGAGCCGCGCCGTGCTGGAAACGCTCGCGCAGTGTCCCTCCGCCATCATGCGGGCCTCGCTCGTCGCCGAGGCGGCGGAGCTGCTCAAGGTTCCCGTGTCGGCGCTCGAAGAAGACCTGGCGCACGTCAAAGCCAAGGCGGCATCAGGGGCCTGGCATGCGCCGTCTCCTGCGCCGGCTGCGCCGAAACCGTCGCCCGCGCCCGTCCCGGTCGCGAAGGTCCCGGATCCGGCGTCGTTCGATGCCGCGGCGCCGGTCAACAATCCGCCGTCGACGCTCGAGATGGCGCTGTGCGAGTTTCTCTTTGAACACGAGGGCGATCGGGCGATCGCCGGTTCCGTGAACGCCTTCCTGCCGGACGTCGTGCTCAACCATGTCTTTACGCGGCAGTTCGTCGCGGCCTGGCGGCTCGGACTTTCGGGTTCCGCGGACGCCTTTGCCGAGATGCGCCTGACGCTCGATCCGGTCTCGTGCGCCTGGCTCGACCGGATTCTGCTCGGACACGAAGGCTCCGGGCTGTCCGAAATGTCCGCCGAGAAGATTCTCGAAATGCTGCTGCGCAAGATCTGGATCGCCGCCGTACATCGCCGCCAGGGCGAGCTGCCGGCCCAGTCCTCGCCCGAGAACGACACGCGCCGGCTGAGACTTTCCCAGCTCGCACGCACGATCCAGCGTGCACCGTGGGACCGCCTCGTCGAACTGATGGATTCGAAGACGCTGGATTGACGATGAACGCTCTCCTGCCGCGCACCCTCCACTCGAAAGACCTGCGGGAACTGACCCGCGGAGAACGTCTGCTGCTGTTCTTCTTCGTCGCCTTCCCCGGCAACCACACGGCGGCGGTCGTCTCCAGCTACATCGGCGCCGTGACGGGCCGCACGGCCGTGACGGCCACGGCCGTCGAACAGCTGTTCCGCACGCTGGAAGACGAAAAGGTCTTCGAGAAGGGCGTGGCCGCAAGGGGGGTGTTCGGCACGGCCTACCGTCTGGCCGCGGATTTCTCGCTGCGCGCGCTGCGTCAGCTCGGCGCAGACGCGTCCAAACTGGGCTGGTGGCCGACACCGGCCGTGCTGCTGAACGGCCACGCCGGCGACTGGCTGGGGGCCGAACTGGCGGCCGCGGTGCGCAATTACGTGGATCCGAAGCAGGTCTGGCAGATCGCGGAAACGCTGAAGGCGCTGTTGGTCGGCGGTCCGTGCGCCATCGGCGGCGTGCCCCAGGGCGCGCGCTATCCGCTGGCCTCGGTGCATTGGAGCGCCGTCTCCCATCTCTGCCGTCTGCTCGCGCCACTGGAGCCTTTGCCGGCGGAAGACCTGTCCGGCGCCGGTGCCGACCAGTTGCTGGCCGTTCTGTTCGAATTCGGCTTCCTGTCGGGGCACGACGTGCGATTCGCGTTGCTGGCCGCGCGCAAGGTGTTCGCGCAGGACAAGCTGCGGGTCTCCGTCTCCTCGCTCTGCGCCTACTGTGCGCTGGCCGTGTGGACGGGCCGTCGGGATTTCCTCACGAACGCGGTCTCGCTGCTTTCCCGCGGCTCGCCTGCCGAACGGTTTGCCGCGCTGTGCCGGGATGTCTTCAGCGGCGACTTCCCCGAAGCCGAGAAGGCGTTTGCCAGCGGGGCGGACTCGTTCCGCGGCGTGTTCTCCACCGACGTTTCGACTCCGGTGTGGGCGCTCGGCCTCGCGCTTGCGCTGCGCGAAGGGGCGCCGATGGTGCGGGTGTCGAAGTATGCGAAGGAGCTGAAACGCGAGGTGGCGGATCTCCTGAACTGGCATCCGGCCGGTCGCAGCGCGCTCCATGACGTGGACCGTCTGCGCACCGCGCTCGTCCGGCGTCTGATGGGGGCGTGCTCGCCGATGTGGCAGCCCTCGGCCGTGGACGAGTCGGCGGATGTCCTGGCGAAGGCGAAGGCGCTTTATCTGGCGGGCTACTCGACGTTGGCGGCGCTCCATGTGGCGGAAGTGCGGCGGATGAAGCCGGAGTTGAACGGGCTGGACGCCTTCGCGCAGATTCTGGACGAGGGCGGGGCCGTGCCGCTCGTGAAGCGCGTGGCGGAGGAACCGAAATGGAAGGCGGCGCTGCGCGCGCTCAACGACCGTCTGCCGGACGGTCGGGACAAGCCTGTCGAGCAGGTACTGAACGGGACGATCGGCTGGGTGTTGACCTGGACGCCGGCGGGTCGGGGCGGCGAGGACTGCTTCCTCTGCGCGCGGCTGCTGCCGGTCTATCGGGGTCCGCGCGGCGCCGACGACGGAAGCGACGACCGCCGTCTGACGTTGAAGAGCCTTGCCGGCGCCCGGTATCGCGCCTGCCTGACGACCTGCGACATGGAGATCCTCCAGACGCTCCTGAAACGCGGCTACAATCCCCGGATGCCCTACAGCGTGCCGGACGAGACGCTGGGTCTGCTATGTGGACACCCCCGTCTGCTGATGGCGCTCGGTCTGTCCGGCGAGGACGAGGTCGTGGCGCCGATGACGCTGACGCGCACCCTCTGCGAATTGTCGACGAGGAAGACGGACGACGGCGGAATGGAGCTGTCGCTGCCGCCGTGGCTGATGGCGGCGGAGAATGCGGCTTCGGTCATCCGCAGTGTGGAGACGGGGCGCTTCCTCTACCATGCAATCACCAAGCGTATGCGCGACGTGGCGGCGATCTTTGCCGAACACGGAACGGACGGGCGTCTCGTCGTGCCGGCGGAAGGCCTTGCCGAGGCGAAGACGCTGCTCGTGCGGCTCGTCGGCGAGATGTCCGTCGTCGGCGACTTCGCGTCGGAGGCCGGCAGCGAGGTCGCGCGCGTCGTCGGCGACACGACTCCGCACGTGCGCCTGGTCTATGCGAACGACGTCCTTTCGCTCTCGCTCGTGGTGGAACCGATCGCCAACCGCGCCGTCGCCGTGTGCGAACCCGGCATCGGTCTGGCCGAACGCCTGGTGCTGCTGCGGGGCGGCCGCACGGTGCTGCTGGTGCGCGATCTGGCGGCGGAGGAAGCCGCCGCGTCGAGCGTGCGCGCGGCCCTCGAGTCGTTCGACGCCTGGGCGACGGCGAAAAACCGCTGGCTGATTTCCGATGCCGAAGAGGCCCTGGAGGCGCTGCGCACGTTGAAGGCGCTGGGCGGCATCAAGCTCGAATGGCCGGAAGGCGAGAAGATGCGGTTGACGACGCCGTCTCCGCGCGGCGTCAAGATCGAGGCGAGCGGCGTGGACTGGTTCGAGGTCGGCGGCGACGTCGCCCTGGACGACGGCCGCGTGGTCAAGCTCCTTGATCTGCTCCATGCTTTGGCCAACCGCGAAGGCAACTATGTGCGCTTCGGCGAGAACGACTATGTCTATCTGAGCAACGAGCTGCTGCGGCGGCTGGATGCTCTGGCCGCGGCGTTGAATCCCTCGGGGGCGAAGGACGGGGTCGGCCTTTCGGCCGCGGCGCTTCCGATGCTGGCCAAGGCGTTTTCGCGTCCGGACGGGAATCTGCCGTCGCTGCCCGAGACCTTGGCCTCCCGCGCCGCGTCGATCCAGACCGCGTTTGCGGCGCGAGTCGAGGTTCCGCGTCGCTTCAAGGGCACGTTGCGTCCGTATCAGGAAGAGGGCTTTGCCTGGCTGTCCCGTCTCGCCGCCTGTGGGTTTGGCGCGTGCCTGGCGGACGACATGGGCCTTGGCAAGACCGTGGAACTGATCGCCCTCCTGCTGGCGCGGGCGGTCGAAGGTCCTTCGCTCGTCGTCGTACCGGCCTCCGTCTGCCACAACTGGATCCGCGAGGTCGAACGCTTTGCGCCGACGCTGCACGTCGTCACGCCCGGGGAGGAAAAGAACCTGCCGAGGCTGAATTCCCGCGACGTCGTCATCGCCAGCTACGGACTGGTGGTGTCGCGTGCGGAGATCTTCGAGGCGGTTGATTGGAACGGCGTGGTGCTCGACGAGGCGCAGGCGGTCAAGAACGCCGGTACGCAGCGGGCGCAGATCGCGCGCAAGCTGAAGGCGAAATTCCGCGTGGCGGCCACGGGTACGCCCGTCGAAAACCGCCTGGCGGAATTCGCGAGCATCTTTTCGTTCCTCAACCCGGGGCTGCTCGGCACGGCGAAGAACTTCGAGGACCGTTTTGTGGAAGGGGGCATGGCGTCGCCGCTCCTGAAGCGTTTGGTCGAACCGTTCGTGCTGCGCCGCCTCAAGCGCGACGTGCTGAAGGAACTGCCGGAAAAGACCGAGGTTACGCTGCGCGTGGAGCTCGGTCCGGAAGAGCGGGCGGCCTACGAGGCCTGTCGCGTGGACGCGCTGGGCAATCTGCAGGCGAAGGGCGAGACGGAGAACCGCATCTCGATTCTCTCCGCCCTCATGCGCCTGCGCCGCTTCTGCTGCCATCCGTCCCTCGTCTTCCCCGAAGCCCGGGAGGCGGCCAAGCTCGAAGCCGTGCTGGAACTGCTCGGCGAACTCCGCGAGGCCGGCCATCGCGTGCTCGTGTTCAGCCAGTTCGTGGACTTCCTCGACATCGTACGCGAGGCGATCGAGGACCGCAAGTGGACGTTCCAGTATCTGGACGGTTCGACGCCGGCGGCGGAGCGGACCGCGGCCGTGGACGCGTTCCAGGGCGGCGAGGGCGACTTCTTCCTGATTTCGCTCAAGGCGGGTGGCATGGGTCTCAACCTGACGGCGGCGAACTACGTCGTACTGCTCGATCCCTGGTGGAATCCCGCCGTGGAGGACCAGGCGGCCGACCGCGCCCACCGCATCGGCCAGCAGCTGCCCGTCACGGTCTACCGCGTCGTGGTGGCGGATACGGTCGAGGAACGCATCCTCGATCTGCACAAAAACAAGCGTACGGTGAGCGAGGACCTGCTGGAGAACGCCATGGGAACCGCGCTTTCCAACGAACTGCTCCTGTCTCTCTTCGCGGACGGGAAGGAAACGGAGACGACATGGAGAAGGTGACCGTTCAGGGCGTTTGCGCCGAAGTCGCAACGACGTTCTTCCAGCGTGCGCGGGGGCTGATCGGCCGCCGCGGCCTCGAGCCCGGTACGGGCCTGCTGATTCTCCATTGCAACGCGATCCATACCTTTTTCATGCGTTTTCCGATCGACGCCACGTTCCTCGACCGCAACGACCGCGTCGTGAAGGTCGTGCGCAACATCCGTCCGTGGCATCCCTTTGTCTGGGGCGGCTGGCGTGCGAAAAAGGTCCTTGAGACAAGCGCGGCGTGTTGCACCGTAGCCGTGAACCGAGAGCAGACTTCGTGCGTTTAACCTTATGATGCCAACTTCCGTTTTGAGATCGCCGGCTCGCGGGTTCACCTTGATCGAATTGGTCGTGGTGCTCGTGATTCTCGCGTTATTGACCCATCTTGCCGTGCGTGAGATGGGGAAAGTGCAAGCATCGCATCGGCGTCGTCAGGCGGACCGCCAGCTGGAGGAGGTCCGGGCGGCCGTGTGGGCGCGCGAACCGGGTGGCGCGGCATCGGGATTTCTGATGGATCTGGGGCGCCTGCCGCGTGCGGTTCCCGCGACGAACGAGGCGGGACGCGTCGTACAGACCCTGGCCGAACTCTGGCAGCGTCCGGCGGGCGTTGCGCCGTTTGCCCTGCGGACCGCTGCGGCGACGAATCTCGTCGTGCCGGCGTCCGTTCAGACTGCGCTTGCCGACGAGACGGTCGTCGTGCCCTGCGGTTGGCGCGGTCCCTACCTCCGTCTGCCGTTCGGCCGCACCCGTCTTCTGGATGCCTGGGGCAATCCGTTTGAAACGCGGGACGACGCCGGGTTCGTCCGTCTCTTCACATCCGCCGGCGAGCCGGCCGCGCAGGAAGGCGATGCAATCGGCCGCGTGCGCCACCTCGGCGCCGATGCACGGCCCGACGACCGGATCA
Organism: uncultured bacterium; assembly: GCA_902803135.1. Classification (GTDB taxonomy): domain Bacteria; phylum Verrucomicrobiota; class Kiritimatiellia; order RFP12; family UBA1067; genus RUG572. Next base: position 5,227 of record CADCPA010000098.1, on the reverse strand, counting down.
CGCCCTCCTCCGAAGCCGCGCGCGACGGCGTGGTGGACTTTCTTCCGCCGGGCGGTCGGATCAATCCGCTTGCCGTCACGGCGCAATTCGTGAACGGGGCGGGGCCGGTCGGCATCGACGGCACGGTGCGTTGCCGCTGGTACATGCCCTGCGGCGGCGCGATTACCGGCGACGTGGCGACAGTGACGCTCACGGAGGGGTCGTTCGCGACATTTTCGTTCAACGGTCTGCCGCCGGGCGCGTGTACGCTCGTCGTCGATGTCGGCGGACGGAAACGCGCCCAGGAGACGGTTGAAGTGCCGCCTGGCGGCCGCACCGTGCAGATGAAGGTTTGGGTACCCTAATGAAGAAGATCACGCCCGAAGAGGTCCTTGCAACTCCGACGTGCTTTCGCCAGCACGTCAACCTCCCGTCTGCGCAGGTGGCGGGATTGTCCGACGACGAACTGGCGGCGGCGCTTTGCTTTGAAATCGAGCCGTTCAGCGGCATCCCCCGCGCGAAAGGGCGTCTGGCCTGGAAGCGCGTGAATGCGCCGGACGCGGCCCGCGCCGTCTTCGACGTCGTGCAGGTGCGCACGAGCGACCTGCTGGACGAGGTGGCGCGGGCCCGCAAGGCGAAGCGCGTCATCCGTGCCGTGACCGCCGTGCCGGAGGCCGCCGCGGGTGAAACGCTTGAGACGCTGCCATGGATCGCCGTCAAGGCTTCGGGCGGACTGCACGTTCGGCTGTCGCTGCTCGCCGCCTGTGCCGCCGTGCTGGCCGTTCTTGCGGTCGGCTGGGACTACGTCGCGCTGCAAAACGACGCGACGCGCCTCGCGCGCGAGGTTGCCTTCCAGCGCCTGTTGCAGGACGAGCGGGAGGCCTTGAATGCGAAGATCGCCGCCGTCCAGCGCGAGACATCCGCGTTGCGCACACAGCGCATGGACGCGGCCCGCGCCCAGCAGAACGCGGAAGTGTTGCGCGCGGCCTGGCGCGTTTTTCTCGAGGCTGTGCCGAGCGCGTGTACGGACGAGAGCGTGCTCAAGAATCTCCAGGCGACCGGCGCCTATTCGGTCCATCTCACGGGCCTTGCGCTTTCCGCCGACGCGGCGACGCGCACCTTCGTGCGTCTGTCCGAGGCGCTGAAGCCGCCGAAGAGCGGCTGGCAGCTGACGCCTGGCGCGATCGAGGCGCCGGCGAACGGCGGCACTGTGACCTTCGAATGCGACCTCGTCTTCGATCCCGAAGGCCAGTTCAAGTAAATGCGTGAATCGGGGACTGTCTGAATCGGCACGGGGAAAACAAGCCGATGAAAATGAAAATTGAAATTGGGATTTGAAATGATTCAGGTACGGACAAAAGACAAGATATTTCTGGCGGTCGTGCTGCCGCTGGCGCTGCTGGCCGCCTACGTGTGGCTCGTGCGCCAGCCGTTGGCGGTGCGGACGGCCGCCCTTGCGGCGGAGCAGCGTAACCTGCCGGACAAAGACGCCTTCCCGGCGGAGAAGCGGCGCCTTCAGCAACGTTTGGCGGACGCCGAGGCCGAGCTGGCCGCGGAAAAGGCGGAGAAGTCGCCGGAAGTCGCCGTGAAGGGCGATCCCGAGTCGACCGCCGCGGCGCGCCAGGATGCGGTCCTCGCCGTGTTCACCTCGGTCGGCGCGAAGGTCGTTCACGTGCAGCCGCCGCAGGCCGAAACGCCGCCCGAGGACGCGCGCGGCGACGCGGTGCTGCGGGCGACGGGGCGTTGTCCCGCGCCCGAGATGCGCCAGTTCGTGCTGGAGGCGGACTACGCGGCCGTGACGTCCGTCCTCAAGACGTTCGCCGACCGTCAGGCCCCGGTCGTGCCCGAATCTGTCTCGCTGAACGTCGACGGACGCACCTGCCGCTGGGAGATGACGCTATGGCTCTGAGTGAACAGCTCGCGAAGATTTTCGAACAGTGCGAAGCGACGCAGGCGAGCGACGTGCATCTCGCCGCCGGCGAGCTGCCGCGTTTCCGCCTGCAGGGGCAGCTCGTGCCGAACCCGTCCTTTGCGCGTCTAGATGGCGAAGGGGTTGACGCGCTGGCGATGGAACTCGGCCTTGAAACGCTGCCGCTGGGGTGTCCGGACGGCACGGAGCGCGTGCGTACGACCCTGTTGCGCGACGGCGCGATCGACGGCGCGATTACGTCCCCCGGCGGTTCGCGCTACCGCTTCAACCTCTACCGCGACTGCGGCTCGACGGCCGTCGCCCTGCGCCGCCTCGACAACGAGTTCCGTTCGCTGGACGCGCTCGGTCTGCCGCCGCAGCTGGCCAATTTCTGCACCTGCACGGACGGTCTTGTCGTCGTGACGGGGCCGACAGGCAGCGGCAAGTCGACGACGCTCGCGACGCTGATCGACCAGATCAACCGTACCCGCCAAGGGCACATCATCACGATCGAGGACCCGGTCGAGTTTCGACATGTTTCACGGAAGTGTCTCGTGAACCAGCGTCAGGTGGGGCGCGACGCGCGGAGCTTCAACGGGGCGCTCATCGAGGCGCTGCGCCAGGATCCCGATGTGATTCTCGTCGGCGAGATGCGCGATCTCGAGACGATCCGCACGGCCATCACGGCGGCGGAGACGGGGCATCTCGTTTTCGCGACGCTGCATGCGGGCGACTGCGCCGGCGCGGTGGAGCGTCTTGTCTCCGCCTTTCCGGCGGCCGAGCAGGAAGGTGTGCGCCACCAGCTCGCCCTCGTCTTGCGCGGCATTTTCGCCCAGCATCTGCTGCCCGCGGTGACGGGCGGACGCGCCGCCGCCTGCGAGTTGCTCGTGAATACGACGGCCGTCGCGAACTTGATTGCGACGGGGCGTTCGGCGCAGCTCTATTCGGTGATGGAGACGAGCGCCAATCAGGGTATGGTGGCGCTCGACCAGTCGCTGGCGGACCTGCTCGGCAGGGGGCGCATCGCGGAGGTCACGGCGTTCGCGCTTTCGCGCAATCCCGAGTCGCTGCGTCGCCGTGTCTGGATCGGAAGGGGCTTTGAAAATGGCTGAACAGCTCGATCTCTCTACGGTCGTCGTCGATCCGGCCTGCGTCGTGAAGCTGCCTGCGGCCTTTGCGCTGCGCCGGCTCGTGCTGCCGCTTTCGCGCGTGGACGGCGCCTTTGCCGTGGCGATGGCGGATCCGGACGACGCCCAGACCTGCGCGCTTGTGGAACGCGAAGTCGGCTGCGCGGTGAAGGTCTACAAGGCCGACTCCACGCAACTGCGCGCGGAGCTGTTGAAGCTCTACGGGGAAAATCGCGCCGGCATGTCCACCGCCGCCGCTGTCGAAGAGCCGGTTGCGCAGGTCGACCGCCTGTTGCGCGCGGCGCTGCTGCGGCACGCGAGCGACGTCCATTTCGATCCGGGCCGCGACGGCCTGCGCGTGCGCTTCCGCACGGACGGCGAACTCGAGGACGTGGCGACGATTCCCGCGGCGCTCCAGCCCGCGGTGACGAGCCGTCTCAAGGTGCTGGCCGGCCTCGACATCGCCGAACGCCGCGCCCCGCAGGACGGTGCGTTTACCTGGCGCATGACGGGCGCGGGCGCGCAGCAGATGAATCCCCTCGACGTGCGCATGGCGACCCTGCCCGTGCGGCATGGCGAACGCGTGACGCTGCGTCTCCTCGAGACGGACGGGGCGCGGTTGACGCTCGACGGTCTGGGACTTGCGGTGGACGACCGTGCGGTCTTTGACGACGTGCTGATGCGTCCGCACGGACTCGTTCTCCTCACGGGTCCGACCGGCAGCGGCAAGACGACGACGCTCTACGCGGCCATCCAGCAACTGCTGAGCCGCCGCGCGCTCAACATCCTCACGGTCGAAGACCCGATCGAATACGAGATTCCCGGCGTCGGTCAGGCCGAGGTCGACAGTGCGGACAAAGTAAACTTCTCCAAGGCATTGCGTTCATTGCTTCGCCATGATCCCGATGTGATCATGATCGGCGAAATCCGCGACGCGGAATCGCTTGACACGGCCGTAAAGGCGGCGTTGACGGGCCACCTCGTGCTTTCGACGCTTCATACGAACGACGCGGTGAGCGCCGTGACGCGTCTGGTTGACATGGGACTTGCGCCGCATCTGGCCGGCGCCACGCTGCGCCTGGCGGCCGCGCAGCGTCTCGTGCGCGCGCTGTGTCCGCACTGCCGTGAAGCCGAGCCGCTGACCGCGGTGACGGCGGCTGCGCTCGGTGTGCCCGAATGGGAAGGGCAGAACGTGTACCGTCCGAAAGGATGCGTCCACTGCGCGGGCCGCGGCTACCGCGGACGCGTCGGTCTCTTCGAACTCTTCCTGCCAGACGCCGAATGCGCGTCGCGCATCGCGGCGGGCATCCACGAAACGGAACTTTTCGCCCTGGCGCGGTCGAAGGGCATGCGTACGCTGGCGGACGACGCACGGGCGAAGTGCCGTGCGGGCATCACGACCGTGTCTGAAACGCTGCACGTGCTGGGCCTTTGATAAATGTACTATTCGGCGACAGTCAAGGAGGCCGAGGGCACCCGGCGGGAGATTCTGCGCGAGGCGGACTCTCCGACGGCTGTCGCCGCCCAGTTGCGCACGGAAGGATATCTCGTCCTGCAAGTCGTCGCGGCGAATGTGCCGGGCGCCTTGCCGCCGGCCTTCCATCCGGCCTGGCTGCTGCCGATGACGAGCTTCGACGTGGAGATGGGCCTCCGCCAGCTGGCGTCCATGCTCAAAAGCGGCGTGTCGCTGCTGATGGCGTTGGAGACCGTGTCCGAACAGGCGCGGCGTCCGCGGGCGGGACGCGCCTGGCGCCGCGTGCGCGACCGCGTGCTCGCCGGCGACGCGTTCGCCGATGCGCTTGCCGCGCAAGGCCGTCGCTTCTCCGAACTCGTCGTGCGCCTCGCCCGTGTTGGCGAGCAGAGCGGCGAACTCGACGTGGCGCTCACGCGGGCCGGCGAACAGCTCGAGGCGCGGCGCAATTTGCGCGCGCTCGTCGTCAACGCGCTCGTCTATCCGATTCTCGCCGTCCTGATGACGCTGGGCGTTTCGGCGTTTCTTGTCGTGTCGGTCATCCCGAAAATTTCCGCCTTCCTGCAGGCGGGCGGTGCTGAATTGCCCGAGATGACGCGGATGCTGGTCGACATTTCCGACTGGGTGATCGCCCATGGACTCTCGCTGCTCGGCGGAACCATGGGCGTCCTGGCCGTCTGGTTCGGTCTGCGGGCGACGGAGCCGGGGCGCGAGCTGGAAGACGTGCTGTTGCTGCGGATT
>CADCPA010000097.1 GCA_902803135.1 uncultured bacterium | reverse complement strand
CGCCGTCCAGATCGGCGGCGGGACTGTGCCCGGGGCGGAACCGCAAGTCGTGGTGCCGGCGGACGAAACCGTCTGGCAGATTCCCGTCCAGGTGCGCAACGTGTACGACGAGCCGTGCAGATTGACATTGTCCGCTCAGTTGCCGTGGGGAACGGTGGAGTCTGTGACAGTCAAGCTGGCGCCGGGCGAAACCGCCTCCCGCACGTTGGCGGTTCGGCCGAAGCACGGCGCGAAATTGGTAAACGTGCTGAAGTTTGCGGTGCGGGTGTCGTGTGACGTCTCGGGGATGAAGCGGCCTTCTGCCGGAATTGTCGCGAAACCCCTGTCGCTCTGCTTGGTCGACCCGAAGGCCTATGGCAACTTGGCGCGGAACGCCGATTTTGAAGACGGTCTTGCGTCATGGGGCGGCAAGGAGACATGCGGCCCGGCACCGGACGGAACCGGGATGGCGTTGTGTCTGAAGGGGACGGGCGCCAACCAGTGGAAGACCGTCTGGCAGAACGTGGACATTCCCGTGCCCGGACAGACCTACCTCTACACATGCTGGATGCGCGGCGAGAAGCAGGGCGGCGGCTCGAACCTGACCGAATCGTTCTCGGACGGGACCCAGCCCAAGTTGTACACGATGCCGTCCGTCTTCTCGATGGGCGACGCGGGGAGCGCGGGCTGGCGGCTGATGGTGAAGCGCTTCGCGACGAAGGCGAACACGAAGAGCCTCACGCTCTCGCCGGTCGCTTCCGGCACGGGCCGGACCTGGGTCGACAATGTGATGTTCTCGCTCGACCACGGTACGGACTTCGTCGCCTTCGCGGCGCGGAAGGGCGGTACGACGCGTTCCTCGGCCGTGCCGCTGTGCTGTGACAATCAGCTGCAGGCGTCGAAGGACTACACGTGGCAGCCGAAGAACCTCTCGGGCGTTGCGATGTTCGCCTGGGACGACGCAGGGCTGACATTGACGTGCACGGTCGAGGACGACGTCCTCGCTGCGCAGGCGTTTGCGTCCGAATCGGCCGATGCCGGCGGCGAATTGACGGGCGACGTGCTCGCGCTCTCGATTTTCCCGCGGCTGAATCCCGATGGCTCGGTCGCCTCCGACCAGCTGCGCTGGTATTTGAGCCTCGCGGCGCCGGGCGGCGGTTCCGGGGCGACGACGCTGTTCCGGCCGGCGAAGTATGCGGGCGGACTCAAGGCGGGGCAGCTCGCGCGAGATTCGTCCGTCTACCGGGTGAACTTCCGTCGCGAAGGCACGCGGACGATCTACGACCTTGCGATTCCCTGGGGCGAGCTGCCCGGCTTCACGCCCGCGAGGGGCGCGCGCTTCGGCTGCAATCTCGTGCTCGTCGACGGCGACGGCGCGGCGGAACGGGGCGAAATGGTCTGGGGGGCGCAGCCGGGCGATTCGTCCGCCGGCTGCGGCCGGGTGACCCTGGTGCCGTAAACGGACCGCGGCGCAGGCTCGCAGACGGTGTTGCGGCATGAAGGCGATGACGGTCAGATTCGCGCTGCTCCTGGCTTCAGGGGCGGCGTTGGCTTCGGACTTGCTGATCGTCTCGCCGCCGGCGCTGAAAGATTCGTGGGACTACTATGCGACGCAGCGTCGGCTGGCCACGGGGCGCGCAATCGACGTCGTCGACACGCAGGACGTCTACGCCGCCTATCCGTTCGGCGAGGGGAAATCCTGCCGCAACGCCGCCGAATCTCTGCACGCCTTCATCCGTGCGGCCGCGCAGGCCGGCACGACGAATTATCTGCTCGGCGGCGCGTGGATCGATGCGACGAAATCGGAGGCGCCGATCTTCCTCCTGACGGGCGAACGGCTTTCGCTCTCAAATGCCGTTCCGGGGGTCTGTGTCGGTGTCGTCGGCTCGGTGATGTCTGAAACCGAAACGACGCCGAGCGACTTCTATTATGCCTGTGTCGATTCGGATGAGGGCGGCGCGCCCTGGGATGCCGACGGCGACGGCGTCTATCTGACCGCAGCCGACCGTGCGGCGGGCGTCGACCTCTCCGCCGATGTCGTCGTGGGACGCTTCCCCGCACTGCCGTTCGCCTACGGAAACGGACCGGTGCTGTCTGCCGCGCAGCAGGTGACGAACTATGCGGCGAAAGTCGCCCGTGCGGAAGGGCCGTCCTTTCGCGGAACCGTCCGTCTCGGCGCCCTCGGCGGACTCCACATGCTCTCCGATCCGGCCGGCAGCCCGTCATTTGGAAACGCCTGCCGCGAATTCCAGTTCTTCGACGGACTTCCCAACGTGTGGCGTCCGGAACATGCGTCGGCCGTGTGCGATTCCGAATTCGTGCTGCGCGAAACCTTTCGCACCCGTGTGATGTCCACATGGCCGGTTGCGGAGGTCGAAGGAATCTATTCGTCCGACCAGCCGCTGTTTGCCGGACGTTACGCGACGCTTGACGACGCCCGCGAGGCCTTTCTGGCGCAGGATACCGTCTTCTCCTCGTGCCGGTCGCACGGCAGCGCGCGTGTGGCGCTCTCCGGCGGCGGACGGAACTGGGTGACGCGCGACCACTACGCGCGCGCGACCGGGCTCTCCCTCTTCGCCGAATTCGCCGTGCCTTGCCGTACGGGCATGGTGGATGATACGATTACGTCCAACAAGGCCGTGTATGCCGTTCCCTGTCTCGGCGCGGCGGCCGTCTGTTCGCCGTACGGCGGCGCGGTGACCGGCGTCTTCAACAGCCGGGATGGCATGGGCAGCTGGGTGAAGCCGTATGCGCTTGACGATGGCTTCTCGACCACGCACGCGACGCGGTTGACGGAATGCGTGTTCGATCCGGCGTCGGAATCGCTGGGCCGCGCCTTTCTGCAGGCCCGTCGGCGGGCGGTTCTGGAAGATCCGCTGGCCACTTCGTCCGACGCCGTTTTTCTCCTGTGCGAACAGTTCTTCTTCGGCGATCCGACCGTCGGCTTGCCGGCCGTGGCGCGCACGCACAATTTGTCCGGGACGACCGTCTGCGGCGAGGATCGGGTCGCCGTGTCGGCAACCGTTGCGGGAACCGGGATCGCGTCTGTGGAGGGCTCGGCGACGTTTCGTGTGCTCGAGACCCTCGAGTTTGCCGGAACTGACTTATCTGTCTCCTGCGGCGGAGGAATCGGCCGTTGTCTCCGTTTTACCGGTGAAGGGCCCGGACGCCTGTCGCTGGCGGGTCCTGAGGCGTTCTACCTGGGCGGCGTGTCCAATTGCCAGGCCGTCGTCGTAACGGGCGGTCGGAAGCGCGTTCGCCTGCTCGATCCGGCGGGGGCGCCGCCGACGTTTGCCGTGAGGGACGGAACGCTTGTTCTGGAGACGGCCGAATCAGTTGAAGCGGGGTCCGAGCCGCTGGTTGCGGTGACGAACGGGACGCTCGTGTGGGCCGTGTCGCCGCGGACGGGCCGGACCGACGGCGGCGAACATCTGGCGCGGTCGATTTGCCTGGCCGGCACGGAACAGACGCCCGGACGGCTGCTTGTCGAACCGGCGGCCCGCCTGGCCTGGGGCAAGAAGGCGGGCGAGGCGTATGCGCCGTTCGTCTTGCAGGTGGCGGGAACCTGCGAGGTGGGAACGTCCGGCGGGAACGAACGGGGGACGATTTCGCTTGTCGGAACGACGACGTTCCAGCTGGAAGCCGGGGCGCGTCTGACGTTGGGGGCGCAGTTGGTCGATGTCGAGGCGGGACGGCTCGTTCTCTCGGGTTTCGGTGAAGTCGAGGTCGCGGCGGCGGACGTCCTTGCGGGAGGGCTTGAAGTCGCCGAGGGTGCGACGCTCGTCTTGCGTGAGGTGCCGTGCGTCCAGGTATCGGAACTGGTCGTGCGCGCCGGTGCGACGCTGCGCATTCCGGCGTCGGCTTCGGGTCTTCATCCGCTCGTGCCGAAAGGCGGACGCGTGCTGCTTGAGGCGGGCGCCCAGGTGGTAGATTTGGCGGGAACGCCGCTTGTGGGGCAGGTTGCGGATACGACGTATTACGAAGCGGGCGCGGCCCTGCGCTGGAAAGGCGGCGCGGGTCTGTGGTCGGATGCCCGGGGCTGGTACGACCTGGTCACAGGCGAGCATGGTCCGTGGAAGGCCGGTCGGACAGCCGTTTTCGAGGCTGCCGAGGTCAACTGTGTGACGAACGACCTGCCGGATCTGACGGTCGCAGGTTTTGTGTTCGGCGCGACGACGACCTTTGAGGGAGGAAGGATCGGCTGCGAAACGGGCGAGTGGTTGGTGCCGGAGCGGGTGTCCGTCACGTGCGCTGCGCCGTTGGCGGCGTCAGGAAACATGGTGAAGAAGGGCCTCGGCCGGTTGTGTCTGGCGGGGCGACAGGAGCTACTGGGACCTTCTGCCCTGACGATCGTCGAGGGCTGCCTGACTTTGAAGAATGTGACGGCTCCGGGCGTGACGAACCTTGCCGTCGCGTCAGGTGCCTTTCTGGCGTTGCACGGCGCCTCTGAATTGACGAATGCCGTTTCGCGGGCCAGCGTGGCGACGAATGCGCTGCAGTGCGCCGGGGAAACGGCCGCGACATTGGCGCTGGGCGTTTTCACGCCTTCGAAGCCGCTCACGATCCCCGCGGGCGTGAAGATTTCGGTTCGGGGGCCGATTGTGGACGATGGGGGGCGGACATGGACGGCCATTGTCGACGGCGCGCTCGACTATGCCGGCGTGCTGTCGGGCGTCTACGGCCTGATGGAGGGCACGGGGACCGTGTCTGTGGCGGGACTGCGTTCGCGGAGCGGCGCCGGCATGGGCTTTGGGGCATGCCGGCTCGTATGGCGGCCGGAGGCGGAGGACGGGCGTTTCCCCGTGCAAGGCTTCCTCGATCGCGGTGCGGCCGCCGTCGTGCTCAAGGGTACGACCGTTGAACCGGTTGGCACGTCGGTCGTCGCCGGCGCGGCGGGGGACGAAGGATCGCGGGCGGTTCTCTTTGTCGACCGGGAAGGGTGTACGTTTGACGTGGCAGGGGGACAGTCCCTCACGTTGGGCGACGATCCGGCCGCGCTGCAGTTTGGCGGGCCCGGAACTGTGGAGAAGAAGGGGGCGGGCGTGCTGCGACTGGCACTGGACGATCTGCATGCCGGCGCGACCGTGGTGCACGCGGGCGCCTATGCCGTCGAAGGCCGCTGCCTTTCCCGGTCGTTCAACCTCGCGGGCGGAAGCGTGCTCGACTTCTCGCATCCGGCCGTCCAGGAAGTTGCGGCGACGAATTTCGTCTGGGGCGCTGGAAGCGAAATCCGCCTGTCGGTCGGGTCCGAAGGGGTCGACCGGTTGGATCTCCGAGCGGCCGTGGAGTGGGCTGCGGAGGAAGGGGCGCGCACGCTGGTCGTCCGCGTGACGCCCGACGCCCCGGCGGGCGTCTATCCGCTCGTTGTGGCGGACACGGTTCCCGCGGCGTTTTGGATGGCGCTCGTGCCGCGTCTCGAAGGCGTGCAGGGGCGGGCCGCCCGGCTGGTCCGTTCGGCAGACCTTACGGCGATTGAACTCGTTCTCGGGCCTCCCGCAACGGTCTTCCTCATCCGCTAGCCCCGTCTCGGCAGGCCATTGACGGGACTCGCCTGGCCGTGGTATACTCTGTTTCATGAAACGCGCACAATTTCTTTCTCTTGTTCTGGGCTGTGCCCTGTTGGCAGGGGCGCAGGATTTCAATCCCATTCTGCCGGACTGGATCGCCGACCCGTCGGTCAGCCGGTTCGGCGATACGTTCTACCTCTATGGGACGACGGATATCGACCGGGAGCTCGACCAGGCGGGCGTGCCGGTGGTCTGGAAATCGAAAGATTTTGTGAACTGGTCGTTCGAGGGTTCCGTGATCGACGGTGTCGACTGGCGGAAGGAGGTGCTGGCCCGGGTTGACCCCGACGGGCGGAAACATCATGGCTTCTACCGTTATTGGGCGCCGGGCAAGGTCATCGGCACGAACGGCCGCTACCATCTCTATGTCACGCTCGTCGATCCGAAGAACGACCCGGCACTGACGGTGCTGCTGGTCGCCGACCGTCCGGAAGGTCCGTTCCGCTTCGCGGAGACGGTCGCCGGGGACGAGGCCGTCAACGGTCCGCTGAACCGGGCGCAGATCCAGGCGGCGACCGTGGCGCCGGACATCGACGGCGATCCCTTCGTGGACGAGGACGGTTCTGCCTATATCGTCTGGCGCCAGCGGCGGATTGCGAAGCTGAATGCCGCGCGTACGAAGATCGAAGGTCCGACGTTGGAGCTCAGGACGGCGGTTCCGGGCTATTCCGAAGGTCCGTGCCTCTTCAAGCGCAAGGGCATCTACTACTATCTGTACACCATCGGCGGGTGCGACAGCTACAGCTATGCCTACATGATGTCGAAGGAGTCGCCGCTGTCGGGCTGGACGGACCCGCAGGATCCGTTTGTCGTGCAGAGCAACTATCCGGGCGACGTCTGGGGACCGGGGCACGGCAACGTGTTCGAGTCCGACGGGCAGTACTACCTCGTCTATCTCGAATACGGCGAGGGCGGCACGACGCGCCAGGTGATGGCGAACCGGCTTGACTTCGACGAAGAAGGCCGCATCGTGCGCGTCGTGCCGAACCGGCAGGGCGTCGGCTATCTGGGGCCGAACACCGAGACGCGGACCAACCTCGCGCCGACGGCCGTGTGGAAGGCCTCGTCCGTGCGCGGTCCGCGTCAGGTGCGCGGCCGCAGCGACCCCGGCCTGTCGCGGACGGCGGCCTACGACGCGCAGCTGGCCGGCGACGGCGACAACGGAACGCGCTGGGTCGCCGACGGCAGGGACAAGTCGCCGTGGATTTTGGCGGACTTCGGCACGCCGCGGGACGTCGACGACGTGAAGATCTTCTTCACGCAGCCGGCCTTCGGCCACAACTGGAAGCTCGAGGGCAGCCTTGACGGAACGACCTGGCGTCCGCTGGCCGAGGAGACGGGCCAGCCGTGTCGTTCGCCGCATGTCGCCCACGTCGGGCAGCAGATTCGGCTGCTGCGCCTTTCCATTCTCGCCGGCGATCCCGGAATTTGGGAAATTCAGGTGTTCGCGCCAAAAAACCGCTAAACACCCCTCACAAACGCGTTCGTTTATGATAGAATACCCGCTCATATGAACAAGAAGATCAAGGTCAAGGTCGTCGGCGCCACCGGATACGGTGGGCTCGGCATCATCGATTTGCTGCTTCGCCACCCGTATGCGGAAATCGGCGTGCTGGTTGCGCGCGAGGATGCGGGCAAGCGGATTTCGGAGGTCTATCCGCATTTGGCGGGCTATTGCGACCAGATGATCTTTGCCGCGGACGCGCCGGAGGCGCAGGGCAATTTCGATGTCGTCTTCTTCTCGACGCCGGATCGCGTGGGCATGGCGGACGCGAAGGCCGAGCTGGCGAAGGGCGCCAAGGTCATCGACTATTCGGGCGACTTCCGCTTTACGACGCTGGCGGCCTATCAGGACTATGCGACGCGTCTCGGCAAGGATCCGAACCACCTGTCCCCCGAGCTGCTCGGTACGAACGTGTACGGTCTGCCGGAGCTCCACCGCGCGGAAATCGCGAAGGCGAATCTCGTGGGCAATCCGGGCTGCTTTGCGACGAGCTGCATCCTCGGCCTGGCGCCGGCGATGAAGGCGCATCTCGTGAAACCGCATTCGATCGTGTGCGACTGCAAGAGCGGCGTGTCGGGCGCGGGCAAGAAGCCGAAGGCCCAGTTCCACTATCCGGAGCGTTGCGAGCAGATCAACGCGTATCGTCTGAGCGGCCACCAGCATGTGTGCGAAGTCGAGCGCGAGCTGTCGCTTCAGGCGGGCGAAGACGTGAAGCTCATCTTCACGGCGCAGGTGCTGCCGATTTCGCGCGGCATTCTCTCGACGCTCTACGGAGATCTGACGACGGACGTGACGGAAGAGGACGTGCTTGCCGTCTACCGCGACTTCTACAAGGACAGCGCCTTTGTGCGCGTGCTGCCGTCCACAGCGGCGACGGGTACGATGAGCGTGCGCGGCACGAACCGGTGCGAGATCGTCGTCTCGGTGGACCGCCGCGTCGGCAAGCTCCGCATCGTTTCGATCATCGACAATCTCGTGAAGGGCCAGGCCGGCCAGGCGCTGCAGAACATGAACGTGCTGTTCGGCCTTCCTGAAAATACGGGTCTCAATCTTCCGGGGATGTATCCATGAGCGCCTCAAAGCCGAAAAAGCATTCGATTCCGGACAATCCCTTTCTCAAGAAGGCGTCCGGTCCCAAGCCGCCGAACCGCGCGGCGATGAAGAGCCAGCAGAAGCACGGCGGTCTCGGCCATGTCGGCCGCGGCCTCGGCGGCGGACTCGATGCGCTGATTACGCCGAGCGTGCCGTCCCACGTGCCGGTTGCGCCCGTGGCTTCGACGGTTCCGGCCGCCGCGCCGGCGACGCCGGCGGCTGCGGCGACGGTCCCGGCTTCGGCGCCCGTCAACGAGGCGGAGAAGGTCTACCAGGTGCCCCCGCAGGACATCGTGCGGTGTCCGTTCCAGCCGCGTACGGAATTCCGGCGCGAGGAGCTGGACGAACTCGTCGAGTCGATCCGCGAGAATGGCATCATCCAGCCGCTGACCTGCCGCCGTCTGCCCGACGGAAAGTTCGAGCTGATCTGCGGCGAGCGCCGTCAGCGCGCGGCGCTCGAGGCGGGCCTCAAGCTCGTGCCTGTCGTGTTGCGCCAGGTCGAGGACGACGTGGCGGCCGTGATGGCCATCACGGAAAACCTCCAGCGCGACAATCTCAATCCGATCGAAGAGGCCGAAGGCTATCAGTCGCTGAAGACGCGCTTCAACCTCACGTATGACGAAGTGGCGCGTCGCGTCGGCAAGAAGAACCGTTCGTCGGTGGCGAACCTCGTCGGTCTGCTCGACCTGCCGATGGAAGTGCGCGACTACGTGCGCCGCGGGGCGATCACCCTCGGCCATGCGAAGGTGCTCCAGGGCGTGCTCTCGAAGTACGGCAACCCCGCCGAAGTGCGCGAACTCGCCGATGCGTGCGTGGCGTTCGCCGACCCGCGGACGGGCCGTCTCGTGCCGGGCATCACGGTGCGCGAACTCGAGCGCCGCGTCGCGAAGGCCCATGCGCCGGCCGTCGAACGCAGACAGGGCATTCCCGACATTCCCGAGGCCTACTGCCGCCAGCTCAACGAGGAGATCCACAAGCACCTCGGGTGCGCGGTGCGCCTCACGAGCGGCATGACGCATGCGAACGGCAAACATGTCAAAGGCGTGCTCGAGATCGATTTCATCGACAATGACGATCTCGACCGCATTCTCGGCATGCTCGGCGTGAAGATGGATTGATGCACGTTGAAACGCGAGCGTCAGCTGATGAAGGCGAAAGGGCGGGGCGTGAAGACGTTCGGCCTGTGTCTCGTTCTTTCGCTGTTCCCGTTTGCAGGTGAAGCGGACGGGCTCTCTTTCAAGCCGTCCGATGCGCGGAACGCCTTGACGGCCGCGACGGAGCTGGTCCGGGCCTGCACGCCCCGCGATGCGGGGACGCCGTCGGGGCGGCGGGCGGCCGATTTCATTCTTCTCCAGCTGCGCCGTCTGGGACTGCCGGCCCGTTTGGATCCCTTTGTGGCGCAGAGCCGGAACGAGATCCGTTCCTTTGCCAATGTCGTTGTCGAATTTCCCGCGCGCGATCCAAGCGCGCCGTGGATTGTCCTGATGTCGCATTTCGACACGAAACCCGGCATCGCCGGCTACCAGGGTGCGAACGACGGCGCCTCGACGTCCGGCCTGCTGGTCGCCCTCGCCGGCGTGCTGCGGCGGTCGGTTCGCCTGCAGGAGAACCTCTGTCTCGTCTGGACCGACGGCGAAGAGTCGCGGGAAGGGTATGCGGACAACGACGGCTTCCAGGGGTCGCGCCATCTGGTGAAGCAGTTCCGCGCGAAAGGGCGCACGGTGAAGGCGGCGATTTGCCTGGACATGCTGGGCGACCGCGACCTGAACATCGTCGTGCCCCAGAACAGCACGCCGTCCCTGCGCCAGCTGGCGCGCCAGGCGGCGGACAAGGCCGGCTTCACGAGCCGCCTCACCTTCCGCGACGACATCCAGGTCGTCGACGACCACGCGGCCTTCTTCGACGCCGGCTTTCCTGCGCTCGACCTCATCGACTTCGACTACGGCTCCAAGCCCGGTCTCAACGACTATTGGCACACGCCGCAGGATACGCTTGACAAGATTACGTCGGCGAGCCTCTTCATCTCCGGCCGGATCGTCGTCGAACTTCTCAATCTTCTGACGACGGCGCGTCCGACGCTGGTCGTTCCGAGGATCTAACGCCATGTCCGAACGTCTGCTTGACCGTTTTTCCGTGCTCATCACGGCCTATCGCAACGCCGACCTCGTCCGGCAGTGCGTCGAGTCCATGCTCAGGACCTTCGGCGGCGAGCTGCCCGAGACGGTCCTCGTCGACGACGCGGCCGGCGATCCGGCCACCCGCGAACTGGCCGAGTCCTACGCGAAGTACGGCGTGAAGTTCGCCGTGATGCCGCGGAACGGCGGGTTTGCCGGGGCTAACAATTTCGGCTATCCGCTGTGCACGAAGGAATTCGTCACGCTTGTCAATTCGGACATCGTCTTCCACGACAATCCGTTCCCGGCGATGCTGGCGTTCATGGACGCGCATCCGAAGGCGGGCATCATCCAGGGCACGCTCCTCGTCAAGAACGGCGAGCCGGGCGTGGACGGCTCGCTGAACGGCTGCGGCGCGTTCCTGACGCCGCTCGGCACGACGGTGACGCCGGGCTGGCTCAAGCCGGCGGAGGATCCCGTCGCCCGCGAGGCGCGCCGCTGCTTCGCCGCGTACGGCGCGATGTTCATGATCCGCCGTGGCGTCGTCGACTCGACGGGCGGACGCCTCTTCTACGATTTCTTCCACACGTATTACGAAGAGGTGGATTTCTGCCATCGCGCCTGGTTGGCGGGCTGGGAGGTCTGGTATGTGCCGACCCCGTTCATCGACCATGCGCACGGGGCGACGATGAGCAAGTTCTATACGCGGGAGGACATTCTGCGCAAGTTCTACCGCAACATCCGCTTTTCGTTTCAGACCTGCTTCGGCTGGCGGGGACGGCTCACAATCGTGCCCGTGTTCGAGCTGGCCTGCCTGGCGCAGTCGCTCGTGCAGCTGCTGCGGGGCAAGGGCGTCGCCTGGCGGGCGCACCGGTGGGCGAGGCGCGAGCTGCGCGGCCTCAAGCCGGAGATCCGCGCCGCCCGCGCGGTCGTGCAGGGTTCGCGCGTCATGTCGGACGCGCAGCTGTTCCGGATTGTCATGAAACACCACTCGCTGCGGGACTTCATCGGCATGGTCCGCGGCAACATCTGATTGGCCGGAGGAGAGGACAATGGAAAACGTGTTGGTTACCGGCGGTGCCGGATTCATCGGATCGCATGTCGCGAAGTGGCTCGTGAAGGCGGGCTATCGCGTCGTCGTGCTCGACGACCTGTCGGGCGGCTTCGTCGAGAACATCCCGGCAGGTGCCGAGTTCGTGAAGGGCAGCGTGCAGGACGCCGCGCTGGTGGACGACCTGTTCGCCCGCGCGCGCTTCGCCTACGTCTTCCACCTGGCGGCGTATGCGGCGGAAGGGCTTTCGCATTTCATCAAGAACTTCAACTACCGGAACAATCTCGTCGGCAGCGTGAACCTGGTGAACGCGGCCGTGAATGCCGGTACGGTGAAGTGCTTCGTGTTCACGAGCTCGATCGCCGTGTACGGACGCAATCAGACGCCGATGGTCGAGGAGCTCGTGCCGATGCCGGAAGATCCCTACGGCATCTCGAAGTACGCGATGGAGCTCGATCTGAAAGAGTCCCGCGAGATGTTCGGTCTGAACTACGTGATCTTCCGTCCGCACAACGTGTACGGCGAACACCAGAACATCGGCGACCCCTACCGCAATGTGATCGGCATCTTCATGCGCCAGATCCTCGCCGGACAGCCGCTGACGATCTTCGGCGACGGCGAACAGGTGCGCGCGTTCAGCTACATCGACGACGTCGCGCCCGTCATCGCCGCGTGCATCGAGCGCCCCGAGACCTGGAACGAGGTCTACAACATCGGCGCCGACAAGCCCTGGACCGTCAACGCCCTGGCGGCGGCCGTCTGCGCGGCGATGGGGGCGCCGTCTTCGGCCATCCGGCATCTCGCCGCCCGCAACGAAGTGGTCACGGCCTACTCGAACCACGAGAAGGTCAAGCGCGTCTTCGGCGACCTCATCCGCAACGTGCCCCTCGACGAGGGCATCGCGAAGATGGCCGCCTGGGTCAAAACGCTCCCCCGGGTGCCCGAGCCCAAGCGGTTCGGGCACATCGAGGTGCTCAAGAACCTGCCCCCGAGCTGGGCCAAGCTGAAGTAACACCCCGTCTGCGCGGAACGTGCAGTGCGAAAGGGCGGGTAACTTGGTTTTTTCAACTCGCCCATTGACATTCGATCCGAATTGCGCTATCATTATCTGGTTATTTCACGGTGGTTCAGCGAATCACCGAGGTTGTTTGTTGTTTTTTGACAAGAGAGGAACGTGCATCATGGCCATGAATAATGATTTGCTGGCGATTGTGACCTTTATCGAGCGCGAACGCGGCGTCGACCGCGAAATCGTGCTTGTCGCAATCGAACAGGCGATTCAGCAGGCGGCGCGTCGGAATCCCGGCGTGACGAACGACCTCCGTGTGGCCATCGACCGCAAGACTCTCACCATCCACGTCTACGACACGATGGTCGTCTCCGACGAAGAAACCGGCACGGGTTTCATTTCGCTGGCCCGCGCGCAGCGCCTCAAGCCCGGCATCGCCGAGGGCGATACGATTGAAATCGAGATGCCGGCTTCGCGCCTGGGCCGCATTGCGGCGCAGACGTCGCGCCAGATGATCATGCAGAAGATCCGCGAGGCGGAGCGTTCCAATACCTTCAACGACTTCCGCGGCCGCTGCGGCGAGATTGTGAGCGGCACGGTGACGGCGGTCAGCCGTCGCGACCTCTACGTGCAGGTGGGCAAGACGGAGATGTTCCTCCCCGGCAAGGAGCGCATTCCGACCGAAGAATACAGCGTGGGCGATTCGATCCGCGCGGTCGTCAAGGGCGTGCGCGAGGATGCGACGGGTCCGGCGGTGACGCTGAGTCGTTCGTCGCCCGAGTTCGTGCGGACCCTCTTCCGCCTGGAAGTTTCCGAAATCGCCGACGGCGTGGTGGAAATCATGGGGCTGGCGCGCGACGCCGGCTATCGTACGAAGCTGGCGGTGCGCACGTTGGACGAGAAGGTCGATCCCGTGGGCGCGTGCGTGGGCCTGAAGGGCGCGCGCGTGCGCAACATCGTGCGCGAGCTCAACGGCGAGAAGATCGACATCGTG
>CADCPA010000096.1 GCA_902803135.1 uncultured bacterium | reverse complement strand
GTCCGTCTTCGATTTTGTACCATGAACATTCAGATTAGATAAAATGCCGGTAAATAATCGTTCTTTTCGCTTAAGTTAGCGGCATTCGAATCAAACCCCAATAATGACCCGAGAACCCCTGAGGACATAACATCCCTCGTGTTTCGCGTACTCTATTCTTCTTCAACTCGAAATCATGCCCAAAAGACAACAATTTCTTATCCCCCTCAATATACTTTTGCGCATTTCTGTTCTCTTCATCCGCAATCGAAGCCACTCCACGAGACCAGTGCAACATCTTAACTGGTTCCAGCGTTATCTGATCAAGTGTTGCAAGGAGCATTGGTAAGAATTCCTCGTTGTATTTCTCATCGTTCACTTCGAATTTGAAACGGTAAAAATATCCTGTGTACTTTTCACTGTAGGTATTATACTCATGAACAAGCAGTTTATTGTCGGCAAGTGTGAATCGAATCAACTGCTTGACAGGATCAAGGTCTTCCAATGTCTTCTTGAGAAGTGCTGCGGCGGCAACATCCCTTTTTTCCTTCGTTACCATTTTTGCATGGACATTCTGAGCGTCGTTTCCCAGCTTGAAGGTCTGTGCGGGCATAACATCGGTCAGCCGCTTTGTAAGAGCCGATTTATTGACTGTGGCGAGGATCCGTATGGTCACGAGACCATTGGCGGCCACAGTTTCCTCAATCATATCGAACTTTTCGATATACGCATTGGACTGGGTTAGAATCTGATCCTTGACAAGTTTATTATTTGCGGCCATCTGCTCGGCGTCAACGTATATGCCAACGGCCTGTTCAATTGCATCACGATATGCATCCTTCAACGCCTCTGTCTTGTTAGTGCCAATGCCCCTTCCACGCACTTTGACCGCGTTGCCTGACGCGACTTCCTCCTCTGCCACGCCTGTTGATCCAAGGCGGATTGTACCCTGTGCGAACAGACAGGCTGCCACACAAGCGAATACTATAGAAAGACCTTTCCTTACGAAATTCATAATTTCATTTCCTCTCTTTCAGATTGTTCCGTTGTCTTTGATCGTTCTGCTGTTTTTGCTCTGTCTTTGAAGCGTTATTGTGGCAAAGCCCTAAAATTTCGTTCTCATTAAATTCAACAACAAGCGTTCGCCCATTCTCATCGCCATCGTCGTCAACGTCGATTCGATTCCCTACCTGGAATCGTTCTGGCAGATTCCTGAAATGTGACCTCAAAAACCGACATGCCGTAAAATGACCCTGTATTCTGCCCAACCCGCCGTCATCCACACCCCGTACGACAACAAGAAGATAACCATTCTTCACATACACGCCCTGCTTTGCCCCGACAAGACTCTCTGCCCAGTCCATTAGATCAAAGGAATCTGTAGGTACATCTTTACAGACAACGAAAACAGGCACAACGCTCTTGGACGTTGTTTTTGACATAGAAACGTTATTCGTCGAAACAGCAACGTCATTCCTGACTGCAGAAACGGAATTAGACACAGCCATCACGGCATTCGATACACTTCCTACGGCATTGGTAACCACTATGGTACCGCTTGCAATGGGCGGGGAAGATACCGCCACATTGCAAGCGAGCATTGTTAGAACAATTAAACGCACCGACCAGACCCTTGATTAGAAGTCATCATCTGGATCTGCTCCGCCATTGAACACACCTGCTTTGGATTTCTTCGGCGTATTCTTTGGATCTTCCTTCTTCTGAAGAATCTGTTTCCCCTTGCGGCCTTCAACTTCGACACCAAGATTCTTATTCTGTGCGTCTTGCCCCTTTTGAAAATCCCTTGGGTCGTTCGTCGCATTTTCAACAAGTCCCTTGTTGGCGGCAGCACGTCCACGTTCTATCGTCTTCACACGTTCGACTTCGGCACGTGTGGCAAAATTTATGGCTTCGATTTTCAATGCCGTCGTGGCTTGTGCAGAGTTTATACCATAAATGGACACGTATACTTTGCCGCCTATGATCGGATGGTCGACTTCGTCATTGAAAAGTCGGGTAATTCCACGTAAGGGAAGATTCTCAACTGTCTGACTGATTTTAGATTCCATCCACTGCGCCGTTTCCGTATTCGACTTGCCGTCAATTAATGTGGTCGTGAGTTCCTGCTGCATCTTTTTATACGCTTTCACATCACCCCAGAGTGAAAATACCAACATCTGCCTTGCGGAAAGATCAGCAATGCGCTTGTTCTGCTTCAAAGTAAGCGCAGGGAGGTTTTCATCAGCAACACATGCCGATACGCCAAGGAACCAGCGGCTGCCATCGGCATCGAGAAATTGAATCGGACCACTCATAAACGCGGGATTCGCTGCCTCAAGCCAGTCCTCAACAGATTTTGCGATAGGCTTTGGACTACACTTAACGTCCTCACCGGTCAATACAGCACGCGCAGCCCTTTCTAGAGCGGGCGACCAGGCCATCGCAAGCGCAATCTGGTACTTGCCACGATTCCAAGACTCCGACTGGCGAATGCAGGTTGCACCGAACAAAGGCATTGCTGCAGTAACTGTAACCATGGACTTTTGCGTGAGGGGTACCTTGATTGCAGCGGCCTTCTTTTGCACGTCCTGTTTCGCAGCCTCGGAAATGTTCGGCGCATTGCCCCCAAACATCTCAACAATATCTTCGGCATCCACGTCAGACTTTACAAACTCAATGATTTCTGCTTTGGCCTGAAGTACTGCACGCTTCGTCGCCATATCGCGTTGCACCATAACATCTTTTGTCGCTGCTGGATCCTCGCAGTCAAACGATTCACTCACAACCACAATCAAGCGTTTTTTCTTGCCATCCCACTTGTTGTACTTCCAGTCTTTATTCTTTAACCATGATTTGACTTCGTCAAACGCATTTCTGGGAGCCCTTGGTTTTTCTCCTAATGCTGCGGCCTCTGCCTCTCGTACCACCTCAACACCTCCATCATTGACCACAAGAGGTGTCTCCTCCGTGGAATCTGGGGTCACATCTTGGCAATATGCCGCCGTGATCGTAACTGCGGCAGATACCGCAAATACAAACTTCATAATTGCTTTTCTCATCTTTTCTCCTTTTATTGGGTGGATAGAAAACCAGGTGCGCCGTCTGCTCTTCGCTGGAGGTCTGCTACAACCCGGTTGGAAGAGAACGAGACGGCGCACCCGAAAAAGGAGCGGTCCGCTCGACTTCCTTCCAACCTCAAGAATGTAGCAGTTTCCAGCAGTTGAGAAGTCAACGCCGGAGACAGATTTCTCCCTGTCTCCAACAACGAACAAGAGTATATCACACCTCTCCGCCCGCGCACAAGCACGAACGTGGGGCGAATCTCTCCCGCCTCGTTCTCAACTACAATTATACAATCCAGGAGACGAAGTGTGACGAGATAAGGTCGGTTCTTCAAAATTTTGGGGAAACTCTTTGGCGGATCCCAGCCTGAGACCTGAGACTTGAGACATGAGACCTGAAACCTGAAACTTGAAACTTGAGTTCCGTAGCCGCCCTGAGTCTTCAAGTCATCAGGCGCTCAATCACATGTCATCCAAAGAGAGGCATCTGCAACGCATCTTGTATTTGGCAAGAGAGCCGGCGACAGTAAAGAACTCCGCTGCCTTGCGCGCAAGAAGTTCCCTGTCGAAGCGCACTGCTTCGCGCTTGACTTCAAAGAAGTCGACTTTCTTTGAAAGGTCGTCAACAGCCACAATGTCGATCTCGCTTTCACCTTTGCGGTTCCACCAGTTCCCAATGCGCGTATAACGTCCCGATTCCGCCAGCTTCCGCACAAAATACCCCTCAAGCGCCTTGCCGCTGAACACGCTGTAGTCGCGCATGACAGTCTCGCGAAGCCGCCCATAGGCGCGCAGCTCCAACAACGCCTGATACTTGCAGATGAAACGAAACCAGAACCTGTAGAAGTTGTCGTTCAGCACATAACGCATGTTTCGGTTGCGCCCGTTAGATGCAAACGGGACGTTCTTGGCAATCAGTCTGTATTCGGAATCGAGCTTCGTCAGATATCCTCCAATGTCCTCCCCCAGCACGCTCTGTATCTCCGCCCGACTTGTCTTTCCGCTTGCGATGAGGGAAAGAATGGAGAAGTAGGTTGCGTAGTCCCTGCCGAACTCGTCCACCAAAAGCACTCTACCTTCACCGGGGATTATTGATCCCTCGGAAACCATTGCCTTGACCATGGATTCAAGGGTATACGCTCCCTGGTCCATAAGCAGCTCCACGTATTTGGCCACTCCGCCTGTAAAAGTCCACAAAGCCAGAAGCGATTCCTTGGAATGCCCCGGCGAATGGAAGGCAAGTATATCCTTCAAGCTTCTCGTGGTGAACGGCATCAGGTCGATCTCGTTCGTCGCCCTTCCATACAACGGCTGGTCGGCGGAAAATATCTGCTCCATCATGCGGTTGATACTGCCGCTCACCACTAGGTTGATCCGCGCCGAGCCCTTCAATCTGTCCCAGTCACGCTGCATGGCGCTGAACACCGAACCGTTGATCCGCAGAAAATCCTGGAACTCGTCGATGACCAACGTGATGGGACGTGTCTGGGCGACTTCAAGAAGAAAGCGGAACACCGACTCAAAGGATGAGGCGCCGCCGGGAAGAGTCAGTCCAAGATATCGCGATATCTCCGCGGCAAAGTCCCCGCACAAGTCCGCCTCGTTCTTGCGGGCTACAAAGAAGTAGAGAAAATCTTCATCGCCATAGGCCTTCTGCAGAAGCGAAGTCTTGCCGATTCTCCGGCGTCCCTTGAGAATTGTCATCCGCGCCGAGCCTCTGGACTCTTCGCGTATCCTGCGCAAAAGCGCAAGCTCTTCTTTTCGGTCAAAAAACTTCATGGCCACATCCTTTGCACAGTCTCGTAAACCGCTTTTTACGGAACGGCTGTTTACGGAACGGCTGTTTACGAAAATGATATCACAATCCACGCAGAGCCGCAAGCGGGAAAAGGGGGAAGTTTGCGTCACTCGCCGTAGGTGGCGACGACGGCGGCGATGAGCTTCGTGACGCGGTGCTTGACCTGGCGCACAAAGGCGGGCGTCACGCCCAGCCGCAGCGCCACGGCATCCGTCTCCTCGCCCTTCTCGAGCGCGCGCCATACGTCCGCATAGTGCGGCGGCAGCGGCATGTGGTGCAGCACCTTCCTCCTCGCCGCGCGGTAGCACGCCTCACGCCACTGCCTGTCGATCATCTCGCAGGCGGCACTGGGCACCGGACGCTCCGCCGCCCAATCGACCGTCTCCAGCGGCAGCGACGCATAGCGGCTGTCGCGCCGCAGCGCGTTCACCGCCAGGTTGAACGCCACCACCCCCAGAAACGTGCAGAAACGCGCCCGCGCGGCGTCATACCGCCCTTCGCGCAGCGTCGCCACAAGGCGCACCATCGTCTCCTGCGCCAAGTCGTCCACGCCGCCCGCAAGCGACGGGAAGCGCTGCACGATGAACTCGCGCACCACCGGACGGTACAGCTCGTCGAACCGGCGCCACTTCTCCTCGTCGAGCACGCCCTTCAGGGCCAGCTCGCCGAGAAGAGTCTTCGGCGTGTCTGGGAAAACCGGCATCGCGCGCACCCTCACTTCGCCTCGCTGCGCCGATCCTGCGGCGGCGACACCGGCTTCCGCTCGACGACGGAAATCAGGTGCTCCCCTATCTTGGCCGTCATGTACGGCCTGTCTCTCACGAGATGAAGCCCCCACCAGATGTCGCCGTCCGGCTTGTCGATGTAGATCAGCGGCCCCAGATGCCCCGGCGGCGCGAACACGTTCACCGTGCCGTTCGTATCCGGAAGATGCAGCGTTCCGTACGCGATGGGCCGCGCAAGCACAAGCTTGTTCGTGCCCACGAGAGCCGCCTCCTCCACATAGTCGAAGTCGTTCGTGCCGAACACCTTCCGCGCGCGCATCACGACGGGATGATTGCGATAGGCGGGATTCCGCGACGCGGGCAGACGCGCCATCTCCTGCGCCAGCATCTCTTCGCGCGCGCGCTCGTTTGCAGCGGCCTCGCCCCGCGCGTAGGCGACAATGCCGATCGCGGCGATCACGGCGACGACCGCCACCGCAAGCGCCACGCCCGCGAAGATGCGTCTGATGCGGAGGCGGCGAAGTTCGGCCGCCACAGGATCCTTCGGCAGCTCTTCCGCAGAGGCGATGCGCCGCGACGGTTCGTGCTCGAGCATCCGCCGGAGAACAGGCGCCCAGAGAGGCGCAAACACGTGAGCCTGCTCGAGAAGACGCGCGGAACCTTCATACCAGATGCCGGCGACGAGCTTGTAGAGCAGAACGCCGAACGAATAGACGTCGGAGGCGAAAGTCGGCTTGCCGCCTTCGCGGCATTCGGGCGCGAGGACGTACGGCGTGCAATACGCGCCGGTGAGCGTGACCGATGAGGCAAGGCCGGCCTCGCGGCGCGTTTCCGTGTTCAAGACGCGCGCAATGCCGAAGTCCGCAAGCTTCACCGTGCCGTCTTCGGCGAGAAGCACGTTCTCGGCCTTCACGTCGCCATGCACCACGCCCTTCGAATGGCAGTACGCGAGCGCAGCGCGAAGCTGCGAGTAGATGCGGCGCACCTCCTCCGGTCCGGGCGGAGAGATGGAGAGCCTGGCGGAAAGCGCGGACGGCACACCGCCGGGCCCCGCCACGTATTCCATCGCGATCCAGAGGCGTCCATCGGACGCAGAGCCGAAGTCGAGCACCTTCACGAGATTCGGATGGTCGAGCGCGGCCAGAAGACGCGCTTCGTCCGCAAACTTGCGCGCAAGGACGTCCACATGCGCGCCCGCCTCCACGGCGAAGAACTTCAGCGCGACGGGCACCGAATCCGCACGCCGCGTGCCGCGATGCACCACGCCCATTCCGCTGCGCCCTATTTCAGGGCCAATCTCATATCCGCAAAGTTCCATTGCACGAGCATCCCATTCGTGACCTGTGGGATGCGGACAACTCGACTTGAGTTGCCCCCTGCCGCCTTCGCTCGTTGCGCACAATCGCCGCAATGTCAGTCATAGATGTCGTCTTCATTTTGAAGCGGATTCTATCATTTTCCGCGACGCCCGTCAACCCGAACGGGGCGATTCTTCCGAAACAACAACCTTAATCGCCAAAATCAACCCGAACGGGGCGGTGGCTGCACGTGGTTTTCCGCTTTTTCGTAAAATTGGCTATTGCATCGGGACCCGCGATGTGGTATACTGTTGCGTGATGAGCAACAAAAGATACTTTGGCGCGTGCTGGTGGTGGCGTTGCGGGTTCGGTCCTGCAGCGCTTGCTGTGTCATAGTCGCAAAAGTACAGACACTAAACGCATTCGGGCCGAATCTCATTCGAGGAGATCCGGCCCGATTTGTTTTTTGAGAAAGAGAAATCCATGCTGAAAAAACTGACAAGAGAAGAGTTCGATCACCGCGCGGCGGAATCAAGACGCGTCGCGGTGTTCAGGGAGTTTCTCGCCGACCGCGAGACGCCCGTCGCCGCACTTTCGCGCCTCGGCGAAGACGAGGAGTGCTTCCTCCTTGAAAGCGTCGCGGGCGGCGAAACGCGCGGGAGGTATTCCTTCCTCGGAATCGAGCCCTGCGCAAAGGCCGAAGGCGCGGATGCACTGGACGACTTGCGAAGGCGCTTTGCCGACTGCCGTTACGTATCCGCACCGGAGCTGCCGCCGTTTCAGGGCGGTGCCGTCGGCTACATCGCCTACGACGCCGTGACGCTCTTCGAGCCAAAGGTGAAGCTCACGTGCGAAAGCGCGACGCCGCCAATGTCGTTTCTCGTGTGTGACGCGTTCCTTGTGTTCGACAACGTGCGGGATACGGTCATGGTGGTCGTGATGGCGGACGCCACAACGCCCGACGCCTACGACGGTGCGATGCGCCGGATCGAGACGATCTACGACAAGATGTTGAGCGCGGAATCGATTGCACGGGTGGCGGGGAATGGGGAGCGGGGAACAACGGGGAACGGGGAGCGGGGAACGGGGAACGGGGAATGCGAGGCATTCACGAGCGAAATGACCAAGGACGAGTTCTGCGCGATGGTCGAAAAATGCAAGGCCGCGATTGCCGCAGGCGAGGTCATCCAGATCGTCCCGTCCCAGAAGTTCACGGCAAAGACCGATGTGCCGGGGCTTGCGCTCTACCGCGCCCTTCGCATGATCAATCCCTCGCCGTACAACTTCTTCATGCGGATCGGCGGGAAGACCCTGATTGGCTCGTCGCCCGAGGAACTCGTGAAACTTTCGGAGCGGACCGCCTCCACCGCACCCATCGCGGGGACGCGTCCGCGCGGCGAAACGCCGGTCCGCGACGCGGAACTTGAACGCGAGCTGAAGCGCGATCCGAAGGAGATGGCCGAACACACGATGCTCGTCGACCTCGGACGAAACGACCTTGGCCGCGTTTGCGAGATCGGCAGCGTCAAGGTGGAGAGCTTCGCGCGCGTCGAGCGCTATTCCCACGTCATGCACCTCGTCAGCACCGTCACGGGAACGCTCGCCGCCGGAGAGGACGCCTTTTCGCTCCTCAAGTCGGCGTTCCCGGCCGGCACGCTCTCCGGCGCGCCGAAGGTCAGGGCGATGGAAATCATCGCGGAATACGAGAAGTCGCCGCGCGGAATCTACGGCGGTGCGGCGGGCTACTTCTCGCTCACCGGCGACATGGACTTCGCAATCGTCATCCGCACGCTCGTCAAGGAGGGCACGACGCTGACGATGCGCTCCGGCGCGGGAATCGTGGCCGATTCCGCCCCGGAACGCGAGTACGAGGAGACCGTCAACAAGGCAAAGGCCGTCTTCGAGGCCGTCAAGTTCGCGGAGGAACTGCAATGATACTGACAATCGACAACTACGACTCGTTCACCTACAACCTCGTGCAGGGTCTCGGCGCCCTCGGCGCGGATGTGAAGGTCGTGCGGAATGACGCAATCGACGTCGCCGGAATTGCGGCGCTCGCGCCCGAAGCGATCCTGTTTTCGCCGGGTCCGGGCAATCCCGACTCCGCCGGCGTCACGCTGGAGGCGATCCGCGCCTTTGCGGGCAAGGTGCCGCTCTTCGGCGTCTGCCTCGGGCACCAGTCCATCGCGCAGGCGTTCGGCGGACGGATCGTCAGGGCCAAGCGGCTGATGCACGGCAAGACGAGCCGCATCCGGCATGACGGACGCGGACTCTTCGCCGGACTCGACCAGGGCTTCGAGGCGATGCGCTACCATTCGCTCGCGGTCGAGCGCGCGACGCTCCCGGACTGCCTTGAGGTGACGGCCGAAAGCGAGGACGGCGAGATCATGGGCCTTCGGCACAAGACGCTGCCGATCGAGTCGGTCCAGTACCACCCTGAATCCATCGGCACGCCGCAGGGCGCGCGCCAGCTCGCGAATCTCATCGGCCTCGCGACAGGCCGCCACGTCCGCAAGAGCGCAACGCAATCCGTCAGAAAGGCGATTCTCGCCCGCGCGCTCGACGGCACCGCGCCAAGCGAGGAGGAGTCGGAGGGGTTCTTCTCGGCGATCATGGCTGGTGAAGTCGGCGAACCGGAACTCGCGGCGTTTCTCACCGCCCTCGCCCGGACGCCGGTAACCGCCGACACGCTGACCGGCGCCGCGCGGGCGATGCGAGACGCGAGCGTCAAGATCGACCTCGGCGCACTCGACGCCGTCGACATCGTGGGAACTGGCGGAGACGGCGCGGGGACGTTCAACGTTTCGACCACGGCGGCGTTCATCGCGGCAGGGGCGGGCGTCACCGTCGCGAAACACGGCAACATCGCCTCCACATCGTCTTGCGGATCGGCGGACGTTCTCCGCGCACTCGGCTGCAACCTTTCGGCAGACGCGGCGAAGGTCGCGCGGTGCGTCCGCGAAACGGGCATCGGGTTCCTTTTTGCGCGAACCCTCCATCCCGCCATGCGTTTCGCGGCGAGCGTGAGGCGCACGCTCGGCTTCCGGACGCTCTTCAACCTGCTGGGGCCGCTGACGAATCCGGCAGGGACGAAACGACAGGTGATCGGCGTGCCGAACGAACGAACGGCCCTGCTCTTCTCCGAAACATTCCGACGGCTCGGCTCGACGCGTACGATGGTCGTCGCAGGCGAAGGCGGGCTTGACGAAATCAGCCCTTGGAGCTACACATTCGTCTCCTCTCTCGAAAATGGCGTCGTCAAGAATACACTTCTCGACGCCGGCGCCCTGCTCGGCGAGCGACATGCCGTCGCCGACATCAAGGGCTCCGACGCCGCCACCAACGCGCGTCTCCTGCGCGGCGTGCTGGACGGCTCGGTGCGCGCCGGCTACCGCGCCGCCGCAATCGAGAACGCCGCCGCCGTGATTCTGGTCGCCGACAAGGCGGCGACCTACATGGATGCGCTCCAACGCGCAGCGGAATCCATCGATTCCGGCCGCGCCTTGGCCAAGCTCGATGCCATGCTGGAGGCAATGCGATGAAAGCGTCCAACGACATTCTTGAAGAACTTTCCGCGCGGCGGCGCGTGGATGCGAAACAACGCGAAGCGCTCGTTCCTTTCGACGAAATGATGCGTCGTGCGGCGTCGGCTCCTGCCGTGCGCGACTTCGCGTCCGCATTCGCGGGCGGCGGAACGCACGTCATTGCGGAGCTGAAGCGCGCCAGTCCAAGCGAGGGAATGATCCGCGAGGATTTCCGTCCTGTGGAGTTGGCACGCGAACTTGAGCGCGCGGGCGCGGCGGCGCTTTCGGTGCTGTGCGAACCGCACCGCTTCCTCGGCGACGAACGCTATCTCTCCGCCGTGCGCCGCGAAACGGGGATTCCCCTTCTCTACAAGGACTTCATCACGACGCGCTACCAGATCGCCGCCGCCCGGGCCGCAGGTGCGGATGCCGTTCTGCTGATCGCGGCCGTGCTGGGACCGGACGACCTCCGCACACTCCTCGACTTGACGCACGAACTTGGCATGTGCGCGCTTGTCGAGACGCATGACGAACGTGAAATCGAGAACGCCGTCCGCGCGGGCGCGAGAATCGTCGGCGTCAACTGCCGGAACTTGCGCAACTTCGCTTGCGACACATCGCTTCTGGAGTCGCTCATCGGCCGGATTCCGCGTCCGTGCGTGCGCATCGCGGAATCCGGAATCCACAACTCGGAGGCAGTGCATCGCGCCACGGCGGCCGGTGCCGACGGCTTTCTGATCGGCACGGCGCTGATGCGCGCCGAGCGGCCGGAATCGAAACTCGGAGACTTGATTGGCCGTTCGTAAAACTCTCAATCGAAAGTTCCATCAATCACCAATAATCCCCAACCACCAACCACGATGAAAACACACTACGGAAATTACGGCGGGCAATATGTGGCGGAAACGCTCATGGCACCGCTCAAGGAATTGGAAACCGCCTACGAGGCGGCGAAAACGGACCCGTCGTTCAGACGCGAGTTCGAGGAACTGCTGCACGACTACGTGGGCCGGGAAAGTCCGCTCACGTGCGCGCGGCGGCTCTCGGAACATCTCGGCGGGGCGACGATCCTCCTGAAACGGGAAGACCTCAACCACACCGGCGCGCACAAGGTCAACAACACGATTGGACAGGCGCTTCTCGCGAAGCGCATGGGCAAGCGGCGACTGATCGCCGAGACGGGCGCGGGGATGCACGGCGTCGCCACGGCGACGGTCGCGGCGCTCTTCGGCATGCCGTGCGAGGTCTATATGGGCGCGGTGGACGTCGAGCGGCAAGCCCCGAACGTCGAGCGGATGAAGCTGCTGGGCGCGAAGGTGCATGCGGTGTCAGAAGGCAGCGCGACGCTGAAGGACGCGATGAACGAGGCGCTCCGCGACTGGGTCTCCAACTGCGACGACACGTTCTACGTGATCGGCACGGTGGCGGGTCCCGCGCCCTATCCCGAAATGGTGCGCGACTTCCAGAGCGTCATCGGACGCGAGGCGCGCAGGCAGTGTCTCGAGAAGTACGGCCGGCTTCCCGACGAGGCGATCGCCTGTGTCGGCGGCGGCTCGAACGCGATCGGGCTCTTCGCCGGCTTCATCGACGACGCGGCGGTTCGGCTCGTCGGAGTCGAGGCCGGCGGCAAGGGGCTCGCGACAGGCGAACACGCGGCGTCGATCAACGGCGGCCGGCTCGGCGTGCTGCATGGCGCGAAGACGATGCTTCTCCAGACCGACGACGGCAATGTCATCGACACGTATTCCGTCTCGGCGGGACTGGACTATCCCGGCGTCGGACCCGAACACTGCCATCTCCACGACACGGGCCGCGCGGAGTACGCCGTCATCAACGACGACGAGGCCGTCGCCGCGTTTGAGGCGCTCTGCCGGTTCGAGGGCATCATTCCGGCACTAGAGTCGAGCCACGCGCTCGCCGAGGCCATCAAGCGCGCGCCGAAACTCGGCAAGGACAAGCTCCTGCTCGTCAATCTCTCCGGCCGTGGCGACAAGGACATGGAGAACATCATGCGCTACAAGGCCGCACACCCCTACTCGTCACGCGCCTAACGTCTCATGTCAAGAGAGGCAACCAAATGAACAACCGAATCAAAAACTGTTTCTCAAAGGCGAAAAGCGAGGGACGCGGCGCGTTTGTCGCGTACCTCACGATGGGCTTTCCGACAATCGAGGCGAGCGAACGCGCCGCCGAAGAGGCGATTGCGAACGGTGCGGACATCCTGGAGCTGGGCGTTCCATTCTCCGATCCGTTCGCCGACGGCGGCGTGATACGCTCCGCCGCATACGAGGCGCTCAAGAACGGCGTCACGCTGTCCGACGTCATTGCGCTGGCCGAACGGCTCAGAACGAAGCATCCCGAAACGGGACTCGTGCTCTTCTCGTACTACAATCCCGTGTTCTCGATGGGTCTGGACGCATTCGCCAGAGCCGTGGCGGACGCCGGAATCGATGCGGTGCTCGTGGTCGATCTTCCGCTCGAGGAACGCGACGAGCTTCTTTCGCGCCTGCGTCCGTACGGCGTGGGGTTCGTTCCGCTGATTGCCCCCAACACGCCGCTTGAACGCGTCAAGGAGAGCGAAGACGGTATCGGCGACTCGTTCCTCTACGTGATCACCGTCAAGGGAACGACCGGCGAAAGAACGGAGCTTCCGCCCGACCTCGCAAAAAGGTTGGACGCCATACGCGCGGTGGCGCATCTGCCCATCGCGGCAGGGTTCGGAATCTCCACGCGCGCGCAGGCCGACGAAGTGTCGCGCCATGCGGACGGCTTCATTGTCGGTTCCGCGCTCGTCAAGTGCGTGGCAGAGGGGAGGCCGCCGTGCCTGAACTGAAGGTCTGCGGCGTGACAGACGTGGCATTCGCCTGCGCGGCGGCACAGCGGGGCGTGGACTATCTCGGCTTCATTTTCGCCGAGAGTTCGCCCCGCCGCGTGACGCCGGCGAGGGCGCGGGAGATACGGGGCGCGGTCGAGCGCAGCTTAGCCGTTGGGACTGCGCGCCCGCGTTTCGTCGGCGTATTCGTGGAGCAGACGGCCGTGGGAATTGCGGAAATCGCCCGGGACATTCCCCTCGACGTGATCCAATTGCACGGAGATTACGGTGCGTATGAAGTTGGGGAACTCAAGGCGGCAGGCTACGAAATCTGGCGCCTTCACAAGTCCGCGGACGACGGCGGCGAGGACGCCGTGCTTCTCGATGGGAGGCGCGGTACTGAAAGCCGCCTGGCCGACTGGTCGCTCGTCGCGGAACTGAAACGCGCGGGGCGTCGGGTCGTCCTCGCCGGCGGGATATCGGCGGAGAACATCGCGGCCGCCGCCGCGACCGGTGCGGACATCATCGACGTCAACAGCGCGCTTGAGACCTCGCCGGGCGTCAAGTCCGTCGAAAAACTCGACGCTTTGCTTCGCAAGCTCGTCCTCGCGGCAGTCACGCGCCTGCCCGGAACCGGCGAAGCGTATCAAACACCCTAAAACGGCGCGTTTCTATCACCATGTCGGCGCAAACGCCGCCGCGAGACGATTGACTTTCGACCCGAAATAAGTTATTCTACATTCGTGCTTCGAGAGGGATGTCCGACCCGGCCGGGGGGCTGACTCAGGGTCTAAAGCTATCGTGAGGAAAGAGGTTCGAAATGATTTTTGGCAGATTGTTTTTTGCGGCGGCAATCTTTTTTTCCGCTACGGCATTGGCCGGCAACGAGGCGAATCCCGATGCCATCGAGCTTGCGCCGCTGCCGATGCCGGTGAAGTTCACGAGCGAGATGGATCGCCCTGTCGCGTTCGACGCCGCGACAACGGTTGTCGTGGACTGTCCCGATGCGGCGGCGGTCGGCTGGTTGACCAATCATTTTGCCGAATGGTACGGCGACCAGTCGCCGAAGGTCAAGGCGGGGGATGCGGCTGCGGCAAACGCGGATCTCCCGCCCGGCGACGAGGCGTATGCGGTACGTGCCGACGCTTCGGGCGTCCGCA
The DNA here is from genome assembly GCA_902803135.1 of uncultured bacterium. Lineage (GTDB taxonomy): Bacteria > Verrucomicrobiota > Kiritimatiellia > RFP12 > UBA1067 > RUG572. The sequence goes on along the minus strand of CADCPA010000096.1, from coordinate 1,211 downwards.
TCGCGGCACGTTCGCTTGCCGGTGTCAGGTGGGCGGCGTACTCAATCCGCCAGCTGACGATCGCGAAGCGCGGCACCCTGAAGACGGAGGGGCGGATCCTGCCGACACTGACGATAGACGACCATCCGCATCTGGCGTTCCGCGCCGTGCATCTCTGCTGGTTCCCGGAGTTGCGCCCACAGCAGATCGAGCGCGCGATTCGTCTCGCGGCGCTCCTCAAGTTCAATTACGCGATCCTCGAACCGTGGGGAATGTACAGAAGCGAGAGGCATCCATGGTGGGGTTGGCCGGATGCACGAATGACGAAGGAGGAGGTGCGGCGGCTGGTCGCAATCGGACGAGACCTCGGCATCACGCTCATCCCGCAGATTGCCGCGTATGGACATGCCGGAGCGGCGCGCGGTTGTACGCTCAAGCATTCGGTGCTGGATCTTCACCCCGAATACGAGCCGCTTTTCGAGCCGGGGGGCTGGAACTGGTGCCTTTCAAATCCCGAGACGCAGCGCGTCCTCCGGGATCTGGTCGGTGAGCTGCTGGGCGACTTCGGCAATCCGCCGTACATCCACCTTGGATGCGACGAAGCGCAGCCGCCAAGCTGTCCAGAATGCAGGAAGCGTCCCTACGGCGAACTCGTATGCGAACACATCACGAACCTTGCGGCGTTCGCAAAGGAGCATGGTGCGAGGGCGATGATCTGGCACGACATGCTGTTGGACCGGAACGATCCGCGCTGGAAGGGCTATGTGAAGTCCGGGGCGAAACTCACGGCGACGCTGGCGGACACGCTTCCAAGGGATGTCATAATCTGCGACTGGCAGTATTCGTACGGCAATATGAAGGAGACGCGCAAGGATTGGCCGACCATGACGTACTTCAAGGGGAAGGGCTTTTCCGTCGCCGGATGTCCATGGATGAACTACAATGCGATGAAGCCGATGGCCGACTTCGTCGCCAAGATCGGCGGTTTCGGCATCATTGAGACGACTTGGCACCATCTGCGCGGAAGCGACTGGGTGAAGATGTTCCGCTATGGCTCGTCCGCCGCATGGGGTACGCCGGTGCGCGGCGCGTCGCCGATGTACGACATCCAGTTTGCCAACGCACTCAGAATGGTGGGGCATGACATGAAGGTGACGGACTACCTTGACACCGGGCATCTCAATTACCAAGTACCGCCCGGATGGTGGATTGACAACAACTGAAAGCAAGGG
>CADCPA010000095.1 GCA_902803135.1 uncultured bacterium | reverse complement strand
GAGATGGTCGGCGGCCGCAAGATCGACCTCTATCGCGATGACGGCGGCAGCCTCTGGGGGTGGCTTCGCACCTATGTGCGCGGCTATGTGCACAAGGCCCGCCCCGATGAACGCCTGGTTTCGCTCGAAGGTGCGGGTTCGGAAAGCGCCGAGGACGAGGGCGGCCGCAGTTTCGAGGAAAAAGTTTCGAAACGGGTGTCAGATTTGCGCGGTCAGGATGCCAATCCCGCCGAAGACCCTGCGGTGCGCCGGCGGGAAGAGTGGGAACTCGTTCAAAAGTGTTTCGGGGACCTTTGGAAGAAGAATCCGATGCGCGCCTATGTACACCTGCTGAAGCTCCGCATGAACCTGTCTTCGACCGAAATCAAAAGCATGCTCGGGATGACCTCCGAGGCCAACGTCGACCAGGCGTTCTCGCGGGCTCTGAAAGACATGCGGAAACTGAAGGTGGAACATGAGGAACGCGCTTGAGGATACGATCGAAATGACGGCTGAGAAACGGTCGTTCATCGACCGCTTCACCGCGGACTACTGCCGACCCCACCCTGTGGTCGTTGCGGAACGGCTGGCCGCGTTTGTGAAAGAGCGGCAGATGAAGGTGCTCTTCCCGGCCGGTTCCGGTTTCGCCCTTGCGGCGGGCGAGTCGGCATCGACGGCGTCTGTCGAGGCTCCGGACGAAGAAGTGCGCTTTGTCTTTGCCAGCGAGGGCGATGCCGATGCGGCGGGCTCGTGGCGGGCTGAACTTGTCGTGCCGCCGCGGGCGAAGACGGAGACGATGCTGGCGCTTTCGGTGGTGGATCGTACGGGGGCCGCTGCGGCCGGCGTCTTCACGCTGGCCGGGGTCTCGCTTCCCCTCGTGGCGGGGCGCGCCGAGATGCCGTTTGGGTTGTTCCTGGCCGGCATCAAGGATACCGACGTGAGTCTCACCGGAGCCGATGGGAGACGCCGGTCCGGTCGGCTCCTGTTTTTCTGATAGGCTGTCATGGGCGAAACGCGACATACATTTCCCCCGGCGCAGGCCGAATATCTGCGTGCATGGCGGGAGGGACGGTATCATTCGGCGGATCTTTCCCGCCGACTGCCGTCGTCCGTCTCGCTTGTCGCGTTCATGCCGCCCGTTTATCGTCAGGCATTGCAGGGAACGTGCGTCGCCTCTGCGGTGACGGCGCTTCTGGAATATTATGGCGACTGCAAGAACCGTCTGAGCGTTCAGTACCTTTATGCGGTTACGAAGGACATCGAGTACAAGGGCCTGATGCGGAACCTCGAGGCGTTGCGCACGGGGGCGCCGCTCGACCCCGGCTTCGAAGCGGTCTACCACAACGAGCTGCTGCAGCTCCGTCTCCTGGCCGATGCGAACGGCGGCATGGATGCATCCGTGGTCAAGCCGTATCGAATCCGTTTCGAGGACGAGGTCAAGGCTCGGTTCGGCCGCATGCCGGGGTGCCTGCTGATGAGCTGCTTCCATGCGGTGGAGACGCGCGGCGTGTGCCGCTATGCGCTTTGGCCGTATGCGGCGAGCCGCACCGTCTCGGTTTTCGGCGAAACGGTTTCCGCCGCGCTCGAGGTGCCGCCGGGGGCGGACGAAGATGCGGCGAAGCGGCGTATGGCGCACGGACTCTATTTGCTCGCGACCCCCAACAATGTCGACGAGGTCCGTGCCATTCTCGCGGGGGTGAACGGACGCCGTGCGATGCCGGTTGTCGTCACCGTGGATTTCTTTGAAGGCTGCGACGGCGAGACGTATGCGCTGCCTGGGAGCGAGGAGGCCGAGGACGGCCGCCTTGTCTCGACGAATGCCTGGCGCGGACGTCACGGCCTGCTGATCGTCGGTTATGAAGACTCCTCCGACGCACCGGGCGGCGGCTGGTTTCTCGTGCGCAACTCCCTCGGAGAAGACTGGGGCGCGAAGGGCTACGGTCGCCTGCCCTATGCCTATCTCGAGTGTTTCGCCGTGGAGGCGGGGACGATTCTCCAGGACATGGTCGACTATGTGGGCGACGGCTACGACGGCCAGCGCAAAGTGGCGGCGACGGTTGCGTCCGCCGCGGGCCGCCGTCGCCGCATCTGGATGCTGAACGGCGGTGTCGCTTTGGCCCTGGTCGCATTGACGATTGCCGTGGGCGTGTACTTCGACGATCCGCTGCGGCTGCGTCCGCGAGCGCCCGACGTTCCGCCCGTCGCGGGGCCGGCGGATGCGCATTCCCGCGTCAAGGCGCTGTCGCCGCGTCCGCTTCCGCCGGACGCGGGCATGGCGCGCGACTGCCACATCGTCGTGCGCGGTCAGACCGGCGAATCGGTCGGGGCGCTTCTGGGCAAGCTGCTGCCGGATGTTTCAATCCAGCAGAACCGCGACGCCTGGGGTGAGGAATTCACGCTGCGCGCCTCCATCAAGCGGATGCGGCTTCTGGCGTTGTCGCTGCAGGCGTTTCTCAAGACGGACGTCTTTCAGCTGGACCATGGCGCGCGAATCGAGATTCTGGGAGCCGATGCGCCGGAGGAACTGGTGATCGCATCCGACGATCTGGCGAAAGTCAAGGCGGTGCTCGCCGGCGATGCGCTGGTGCGCAATGTGAAGGTTCTGTCCGAGAAGGACGACGAGCTGACGGCGCTGGTGATCGACCGGGCGGCGCTGCGGCGTGTCCTGGAGGGCGCCTTTGGCTCCTGCCGGGAGGATGAAGACTATTTGACGGTCAGGAATAGAGCGGACGGCGCGTCCGCACCGCTTGCAAACATGAACACGAACGAGGAGAAGTCGAAATGAAGAAGGTATTCACAGTTCTGGGTTGTGCCGTGCTGGCCGCTCTGACGGGGTGCGTGTCCACGCCGATCCCGCCGATGGACCGCCGTGTCACGGTGGCGGAGGATCTGGGAACGTCCCTGTACGTGACGGATGTGCGGTGCGTCAAGGGGGATTCGGGCTTCGCCACGTTCCAGGCGAATGTCGTGAACAACACACGCCGTCCGCTCCGCGTCGACTGGAAGGTCGTCTGGCTGGACGGCGCCGGCGTCGAGATCGAGGCGGACGACCGGCCGTGGTTCGGCACGGGCATCCAGCCGCAGGAAATCGCCGGCCTCAAGCAGGTCGCGCCGAGCCGTGATGCGGCGGACATGCGTTTCTATGTCAAGCGGGCGCGTTGATCCGCGATTGCCGATGTTTTTTAACAAGAACGAAAAGGAGTCAGAATGAAGAGCAATGTCTGGATGTGTGTGTGCGGTGCTGCGATGATCGGCCTGGCGGGGTGCATGACGGCGTCGCGCGTGGTCTACGAAGGCGAGCAGGCCGAAGTCGTGGCGGGCTTCTCGCAGGACGACATCTCGTATGCGGTTTCGAAGGCGGTTCAGGACATCGATTCGTGCAGCCGGCGCTACCACCAGGGCGAGGGCCGTCGCGTGATCAACGTCAAGCCCATTGTCAATGATACGCTGTCGCGCGGCAACGCCGCCGACATGCTGTCCGAATCGATCGGCATGTCGCTGAAGGAGAAGCTGATGAACCACGGCTCCTTCATCATCTACAACGAGCACATGGCGTCCATCGCCGGCCAGACGGGGGCGTTGCCGGAATTCCTGCTGGAAGGCCGTCTCACGCAGCGCAACATGCGCAAGGACAACGGCGACGTCTATCAGGAGTTCTCGCTGAACCTCACGATGGTCTGCACGCCGTACCATCCCAACCAGCAGCTGCGCGGACTGGAAATCTGGCAGAAGCGCATTCCGCTGCGCAAGGAAGTCGATCGCGGAAATGCGATGAACTGAGTTTGTAAAACGAATCAACGGAAAGGAAATGACGATGAAAATGACGAAACTGTTTCTGTTCGCCCTGGCCGCCGTTGTGGGCGTCTGCCTGTCTGCGCAGGCCGAGGAAGGTCTGACGGAGGCCCAGCTCGCGATTGCCAAGGCCGGTCCGAAGAAGATGCGTCTGATGGTGGCCGGATTCGGCACGATCGAGTCGATGACGCAGGTGGACAAGTGGCTGGGCGAGCAGCTTCAGTCCCAGACCAACCTGGAGAAGTCCCCGACGCTTTCGGAAGGCGACAAGCTGACGCGTCCGGATCTCGCGCGGGACGTCGTCGTCCTCAATTGGCAGACGCGCCATCTTGAATATCTGCGTGCCACGACCGAACTCGAACGGCAGAACGCGGAAAACGCGAACTTGCTGCGCGCGCTTCGCACGAAGGTGCTCACCGACGCGGCGACGCGCTATGTGCCGCTGGCGAAGGACTACCTGCAGGCGTCGCTGTCGAAGCAGGCGGGCAAGCTGATCCAGGTCGTCGATCGCAGCAACGCCGACATGGGCCTCGTCGAGCAGGCGATCAACGGCAATGACGCGAGTGCAATCGCCGGCGCGACGTGCATTCTCACGGTTGCACTCGGCGACCGCGAAGAGGATTCGAAGACGATTACCGTGAACGGAAAGGGAACGCAGGTCAAGACGACGACCTTCACGCAGCCCTATGTCGGCAAGGTCCGCGATACGAAGGGCAACGTGCTGATGGCGTTCAAGGGGACGGCTGAATGGAGCAGTCGCGTGAACAACGTCGTGAAAAGCGAGGTTGCCGATCCGGCGCGCAAGCTGGTGGAAAGCGCCTGCGAGCAGATTGCCGCGGATGTCGTCGCCTTCTTTACGACCACGCTGAACTTCAAGGTGAAGGTGCCGGCCGGTGCGGACGAAGACGAGGTCACGGTGATGGTCGACGGCAAGACCGTGGATGCGGACGGTCCCGTGCGCGTGCTCGCGGTCGAACACGCCATCGTGGCGAAGCTGGACGGCTGCAAGCCGATCGAGCGCCTGGTCGTGATCGACGAGGCGACGCCCTCCAAGGCGGTCAAGCTGGTGTTCAAGAAGAAGCCGGCCGCCGATGCGGACGACGACGACGATGCGAAGCCGGCGAAATCCGAGAAGCCCGTCGCGGCCGCGGCCGACGAATGAGCGACGTCAGAACGAATCGAGGTGGAAACATGAAGATTCTCCGCAAACTGGTCCTGGCGGCCGCCCTGGCGGGCGCTCTCTTCCAGACCGCTCCGGCCGCCCCCAAGGCGCCCAAGTGGCTGGTGCTCGACAAGATCTCCTATCAGACGGGCGTCGACCGTACCGCCTTCGAGGGGATTGACAACCTGCTGCTCACGAAGCTCGTGCAGGCCCGCAAGTACAAGTGTCTGGACCGCGATGCGTTCGACATCGCCGCACGCGAGGAAGGCTTCGGCGCCAAAGTCGACCTCATCCCCGCCGGCTATGCGATGCGCGGCGAGATCGTGCAGCTTCAGAAGACCGGGAAATCCCGCACGATTCAGGATACGCCCATGGCCGAGTATCTCGCGACAGTCTCCCTGCGGGCGACCGATCTGCGCACGCAGCAGCCCTACGAGGCGGAGACGCTCCGCGTTACGCAGTACTGCCAAACGCCCAAGGACATGCTCGTGCATGTGGTCCAGCGCGTGGCGCTGGCGATTCTCATGCGCGACTATCCGATGTACATCATGGGCGATCCCGACGACGACGACTTCGATCCGAACGACCTGACGCTGAGCTATGGCGCGGACTTCATCAACAAGGGCGAGCAGTACGAAGTGCGCCGTCGCAAGGCGATCGTCGACGACGATACCGGCGACACGGTCTACAAGGAAAAGACCGTCGGCGTGTGCGAAGTGACCGACGTGGGCAAGAATACGTCCTCGGCCCGCTTGATCTCCGGCAAGGCGAAAATCAAGGATGTGCTCCGCTTCTATGACGATGCGGACGCGTTCGTGCCGCCGCCTCCCCCGCCGCCGCCAGAGATTGAGGCGCGGCCGGGAACCGACAACGGGGACGGCGTCTATCCGCGGAAGAAGGCCCGCATCGCCGTGGCGCCGTTCATCTCCAAGTTTGATGCGGTCAGCGTTTTCGGCGTGCAGATTCCCGCCCGCACGTGGATGGACGACGTGGCCGAGCATCTCAACATCGCGTTGACGCAGTGCGGCAGCTTCCGCGTGCTCGACCGCAAGTTCGGTCCGGAAATCGACCGCGAGCTCGCGCGCATCGTGTCCGACCCCAATGCGGATCCGCGGGACGTGTGCCGCCTCTCGAAGAAGCTGGCGACCGACTACCTCGTCGTGGCGGACGTCGTGTTCTCCGATGTCGCCTCTCCGGGGAAGGACTATGTCACGGGACTGCCGCTGCCGCCGCCGAGCGTGGTGTTCGCCGAAGTGCGTTTCCGCTGTGTGACGGCGCCGACGACGGAGATTGCGTGGACGGACGTCGTCCGTCTTGACGCCTCCCGCTTCGGCGGCACGGCGCAGCTTTTCTCGTCCACCTCGGGCGAGGCGGCGGCGCAGGCGATCGCCGATTCCATCCAGCATCGTCTCGCCCCGGCCGACTTCGACCGGATCCAGAAGGCGCGGGCCGCGGCGGCCGCGGCGGCTCAGCCGGTCCAGCCGGCGCCGGTCCCGGTTGCCCAGCCCGTCAACGTCGGTTTCTGACCATTCATTTCTTTCAGGAAAGGATCTTGCCATGAAGAAACTTGTCTCAGCGGCGATCTGCGGCGCGGCGATGGCCGCGTGCGCCCAGCTCCTGCCCGGCGAAGGCGTGGCGAACGACCATGCGACGGGCTCGAATCCCCATGACGTGGTGTTCGTGGCGCGCGGCGCCGGAAACGGCTACGGCTATCGGGCTTACGAGACGGCAGTCGGTTTGACGATTCTGCCGTGGAGCTGTCCGAACTTCGAGTCGTCCGTGAAGGGCGTGCGCATCAACCTCGGTTGGGGCTCCTATGCCGCGACGCGCGGCTTCGACAGCGGTCTCTTCTCGAATTCGGGCGACTTCTGCGGCCTTGCCGTCAACCTCTTCGGCAACTATGCGTCGGCCGATGCGACGGGCGTGCAGATCGGTCTTGTCAATGTGGCGACGCACGCGACCGGTCTGCAGATCGGTCTCGTCAACCACGTCGAATCGTTGGCGGGCGTGCAGATCGGCCTTCTGAACTTCGCGCAGTCGCAGTGGTCGATTCCGCTGATCAACGTCGCCTGGTGACAAAGAGGGGCTCGCGATGAAGGTGCATGCGATTGCGGCGACGGCGTTGGCCGCGGTTTGCCTCGCGGGTTGTCGGACGACGAAAGACGTCCTCGACGACTACGAGCGCAATGCCGTGGCCGGCGCCTACGGCAACCTGCCGGGCGAGTCCGCCGAGTTAGCGGCAAAGGGGGACGATTCGTGCCTCTTCTGGCATCTCATGGCGGGCAGCGGCTACTACATGTCCGGCGGACGGGAACAGGCGAACGCGCACTTTGACGCCGCGGAGGACATGATGCAGAAAAACGACGCCAAGTCGGTCTTCGAGCAGGGCGCCAGCGGCGGTCTCGCGATGATGACGAACGACCGGGCGTTCCCGTACGACGGCGGCGGCCAGGACCGTGTGTTCACCTGCCTCTACAAGGCAATCGACTTCCTGTGCCTCGGCAAGGCCTCGGCGGCGCGCACGGAACTCAACCGTGCGCTCCAGCACCAGGAAAACTGGATCTGGGAGCGTCGCAAGGACGTCGCGGCGGCCGAGAAGCGGATGTCGGCCGATGCCGCCGCCTATGCGGCCAAGCAGGAGGCGGCCCCCGCGGGCAATCCGGCACAGCTCACGGCGACGGTGATGGGCAATTCGGCGTTCGCGGAGCAGGTTCGCACCCAGTGCGGATTCGATCCGGCCAAGTCGGGCAACCTCGCCACGCTGGCTGCGGCGGACTACCTGAACGCCTACGCGCAGCACGTCAGCGGCGTCTTCCGCTGGCTCAACGGCGACGGCGGCCGCGGTGCGCTCAAGACGGCGGCGGAACTGGCGCCGCGGACGACGGCTGCGCGCGACCTTGCGGAGTGCGAGCGCAGCGTCAAGCCATCGAACCAGGTCTGGATCTGGGTCGAAGACGGTCTGTGCCCGGCCCGCGAGGAATGGCGCATCGACCTTCCCCTCGTCCTGCTGCCGTACGCGAACCGCTACGTGATGTATGCGGGCATGGCGTTTCCGCGTCTGCGTCCGCGCGGCGCGGGGGCGGCGCGCTGGAGCGTGCAGGCGGATGGTGCCGCCGTGCCGTTTGTAGACGAAGCGGACGTCGACCACCTGATTCGGACCGAGTTCGACGTGTACATGCGCGGTGCGCTTGCGCGCGAAATCACGCGCACGATCGTCAAGGTCGGCACGCAGGTGGCGCTGGGCGTCGCGGCGGACAATACGAAGGACTGGCGGCATGAGGCCGGACTGCGCGCCGCGCAGGTCGGCGTCGCGACGTGGGCGCTCACGACGACGGCGGCGGATCTCCGCAGCTGGACCGCGCTGCCCAAGACGGTCAAATGCGTGCGTGTGACGCGTCCGGCCGACGGGCGCCTCGTCCTCCAGGCCGACGGACAGCAAGTACCTCTGACCGTGCCGCCGGGCAACACGATGGTTTTCGTGCGCAAGCCCGGTCCGCAGGCGCCCCCGGTCGTGAAGATGGCGACCTTCGCGCGCTGAAGCCCACAGCAATCTTCTTCCGGTTTACTTGGAGAAGTACACCTGCTCCATGCCCGGCTTCTTCACGCGGATGACGCCGATTTGATACCAGGTCTGCTTGAGGTTCTTGAACACCGTCTTCAGACGCGGCAGAGAGGTCTTCGGCACGATCAGCACATAGCCGACGCCCATGTTGAACACGCGGTACATCTCGTCATGGTCGACCTTGCCCTGGCGCTCGATGAACTTGAAGATCGTCGGAACCTCCCAGGCCGTGCGGTCGATTTCGCACGCCACGGCCTTCGGGAGCACGCGCGGAATGTTGTCCTGGAAGCCGCCGCCCGTGATGTGGGCCATGCCGTTGATCTTGATCTTGTTCTCAAGAAGGCGGGCGACCGGCTTGAGGAAGCTGCGGTGCACGGCGAGAAGGGCTTCGCCGACCGTCTGGTTCGTGCCCGGCAGCTTGTCGAGCGGGGACATCTGGCAGATGTCGAAGAAAACCTTGCGCGCGAGCGAGTAGCCGTTCGTCTGGAGACCGCCCGAAGGAAGGCCGACGACGACGTCTCCGGCGCGGATGGACTGGCCCGTGATGACCTGGCTCTTCGAAACCGTGCCCACGATCGTGCCCGCGAGGTCGTACTCGTTCGCCGGATAGAGGCCCGGAAGCTCGGCCGTTTCGCCGCCGAGAAGCGCCATGTTGTTTTCCTTGCAGGCCTTGCAGAGACCGGAGACGAGCTGCTGGAAGACGCCGCCGTCGATCTTCGAGGCACCGACGTAGTCCATGAAGAAGAGGGGCTTCGCACCCTGCACGAGGATGTCGTTCACGCAGTGGTTGACGATGTCCTGGCCGACCGTGTCGTGCTTCTTCATCATCACGGCGACCTTGAGCTTCGTGCCGACGCCGTCCGTCGAGGCGACGAGCAGCGTGTCCTTGGGGCTGCCCTGCGGCAGGCGGCAGAGGCCGCCAAAGGAGCCGATTCCGCCTACGACATTGACCGTCTTCGTCGTCGCGACCATCGTCTTGACGGCCTTCAGGGCAGCCATCTTCGCGTCAATGTTGACGCCGGCGGCGGCGTAGGCGGACTTTTCGGCAGGGGCGGGACTTGTCACGGCTCATTCTCCTTTTAGATTCGCCAGATGCGGCGAAAAACGGAAAATAGTCTATCAAAAATGTTCCCTGAAATCAACCCCAATCAAATCCTTGCACAAAATCCGAAAAAATGTTATCATATCCTCTTGACTTTTCGGCATATAATAGTATTGTAGTCTGGAGGAGTCTGGATACTTATGGCAGCAAAGAAAAACGTGAAATCGAGCGCATCCGGAAAGAAGGTTGCGAAAAAGAAGGTCGCCGCGCCGTCCCGGAGCGACAAGAAGGACGGCAAAAAGAAGAAGAGCGAGCGGCGCCCTTCCGTCGATGACGCGGATGTAGAAGAAGATGTCTCTTCCGAGACGGACGACCTTGACGACGGTCTCGAGGAGAAGGTTGCCCGCTTTGAGATCGCGACGCCCGAAGACGAAGCCGAAGCCGAGGCCGCGGAGGTCGAAGCCCGCGAGCTCGACATCGAGAAGGTTGCCGACGAGGCGCTGGGCGACGAGGAGCGTTCGCCGGCCGACGCCGCCGACGTGCCCGATGCCGCGGAGCTCGAAGAGATCATGATGGACGACACGTTTCCGATGCCGACGACCGGCTACGGCGACGAGTTCGATCCGGCCGACATGGCGGCTTTCGCCGGCCACAGCGTGCTCGGTGCCGAAGAGCGCAATGCGGTCATCCAGGAAGTGAAGCAGCGCGCCGAGAAGAACGGCGGCTACGTCACGTACGACGAACTCAACCAGATCGTGCCGGCGACGGTGCAGGACGAGTCGACCGCCGACGAATACCTTTCCATCCTCCAGCAGCTCAACGTGGCGGTCATCCGCGCCGAAGAGGTCGAGACCTACCTCGCGAACAAGGACAAGAAGGGCGACAGCCGCTTCGCCGCGGCCCGTACGCAGGAACTCTTCGACGATCCGATCCGCATGTACCTCCACCAGATGGGCCAGGTGCCGCTGCTCAGCCGCGAGCAGGAAGTCGACATCTGCCAGAAGATCGAGGTCGCCGAGGCGAAGACGAAGGACATGTTCAACCGCTTCGCGTTTGCGCCCGTCATGTACATGGGCCTTCTGGACAAGCTCGAGGGCATGCAGGAGCGATTTGACCGCGTGGTGACGGACAAGTTCGAAGACAACCGCGACGCCTACATGGAGCAGCTGCCGGCCTATCGCAAGCTGCTGGCCGAAGTCAGCAAGACGATTGACGACGCCTACGCGAAGTATCGCACCGTCACGCGCAACAAGAAGTCGACGCCGGCCCAGATCCGGGGCGCGGAAAAAAGCGTCCAGAACGCGCGGGCGAAGCTCTGCCAGGCGTTTGTCGACCTCAACTTCAAGCAGAAGGTCCTCGAGACGCTCTGCATGGAGGCGAAGGACACGATCTATCTTCCCTACAAGGAAATGCTGAAGCGGAAGCAGACGCTTCTCGGCCTGCGCCAGATCAAGCCGCGCGAACGCCGCGAGCTCGACGAGGTGCGCGCGAAGATCGAGGCCCTCGAGGCCAAGTTCGGCATGCCGCCGGAGGAGTTCCTCAACACGTTCGGCGAAATGCTGTCGATTCTCACGGAGGGCATCGACGCCCGCCAGCGGATGGTCGAGGCCAATCTCCGTCTCGTGATTTCCATCGTGAAGAAGTACATGAACCGCGGTCTCAGCTTCCTCGACCTCATCCAGGAGGGCAACACCGGCCTCATGAAGGCGGTCGAGAAGTTCGAGTACAAGCGCGGCTACAAGTTC
>CADCPA010000094.1 GCA_902803135.1 uncultured bacterium | reverse complement strand
TGGCGGTGCGCGTCGCGGCGACGCTGCTCGGCGGCGTTCTCCTCGTGCCGGTCTCCTATTACGGATTGAGCCTGCTGCTGCCGAAGGTCGCCTCCGTCGGCACGACGACCGCGCAGATCATCGGCGGTCTTGCCGGCGTGCTCGTCCTTTTCGCCGCCTACTACGCCGCGCGGCTCGTCGTCCAGCTCTCGCGCCTGCTTCTCGCCCGCGCTGTCGACGACATCTTCGCCACGGAGTATAAAAAACGGATTGCCGTGGGCTACCACGACAATCTCGACCAGATCTGGGAGAGTCTCCGCCTGGAGACCGCCGAAATCGTCCGCAAGGCGCCGCTCCACCTGCCGCTTTTCGGCGAGTTCCGCCGCCGCCAGCTCGATACGGCGGCCGACCAGATCGCCAAGGCGTTTCTGGCGGCGAACGGCAAGCCGCCGGCTACCGCTTCTTGAACGCGCGGCATTTGACGCCGGCGGACTTGAACATCGCCTTCACGGTGCCGAGGAACGCCGTGTAGTCGCCGCCGTAGACGACTTCCTTGATGCCCGCGTTGATGATGAGTTTCGCGCACGTGAGGCACGGGGAAATCGTGATGTAGATCTTGCCGCCGGAGACGTCCAGGCCATAGCGCGCCGCCTGGCAGATGGCGTTCTGCTCGGCGTGCACGCAGAGGCACTCGTCGAGGCCCGTGCCGCTCGGCGCATGGCCAGCACAGCGCGGGCACCCGCCGTCGAAACAGTTCTTCACCCCGCGCGGCGTGCCGTTGTAGCCCGTCGAAAGCAGATGGTTGTCCTTCACGATCACCGCCGCCACCCGCCGCCGCGAGCAGTTGGAGCGCTTGGAAACGACTTCCGCGATTTCCATGAAATACTCGTCCCAACCGGGACGCGGATCCTTCGTCGCCGCCTTCGTCGCGGGTTTCGCCGTCTTCTTCGTCATGTTGTCTCCTCTTGCTTGGAAAATTGAGTATGGCAAAAGCCGAACGCGCCGCCTCGTTCCATTTCCCGTACGCGTTTCATGTGCTTACGGGACGAGTTGGAAGCACGCCTCGCCGGACTCCTCCCGGCAGGCATAGGCGTAGAGCCCCACGCGGTCGCCGCGGTACGCGCCCCACGTCAGCTGCACGTCAGGCGCGTACGCGACGAAGGCGGCGCCGCCCGTCGAATAGGCAAAGCGCGCACGGCCGTTCCGGTCCCACGTCGTCTTCAACAGAAGCCGCGGCGGCACGTTCTCCGCCAGAATCTCGGGCTCCTTCCAGTTCCGCCGGAAGTAGAGGCGTCGCGTGCCGTCTGCGACCTCCACGCCAAACTCATACGCCTCGCCGCCGAAATGGCAGAGCCCGGCGCGGTTGCCATCCACGAGGCGGGAGGCCTCCAGCGTGACGACGCAGGACGCCTCGTCCCGACGTTCGGCGCGGCGGGAGTAGACGTTGCCGACGGTGAAGAAGTCCTCCGTCTTGAGGGGACGGAACGGCTTGAGGACGAGCGCCGCGTCCGTACAGGCGTACCAGTCCTTCCGCGGCGCATGGTTCCAGCCCCAATCCGGCGACAGGAAGCCCTGCGGCCGGACTTTGCGCGGGAGCGGACGCCTGACGACCGGACGCTCCGGATGCCACACCATCGTGCCAATGCCCTTCTCGTCGGGCTTGCCGACCACCGGCCAGCCGTCGATCCACGTCACGGGCAGGAGGCTTGCGGCGCGGCCGTACCACTGGCCGTGCCCGTGGTGGGTGAAGAAGAACCAGTTGCCGGCGTCGTCCGTGAGGAAGCCGCCCTGATTGGGTTCGTCCGCTTCGACCTGCGGATACGAGAGGATGCGCTTCTCCGTGTAGGGTCCCTTCGGGCTCTTCGCGCGCTGCATCATCAATCGGCGTCCGCCGCCCCCGACCTCGCTGTAGAGGTGGTAGTAGATGCCGTTCCACTTGTAGAGCTTGTTCGCCTCGCGTCCCGCGCCCTCGTTGACAAGCACGCGGCTCTCCGGCACGACCTCCAGGGCGTCCGGCGTCAGATCGAAGATGTACGTCTTGTAGCCGTCGGCGAAATGCGTCGCGGCGAGATAGCCCTTGTCGCCCTCGAAGAGAACGCCCGTGTCGTCCCAGCCGTGGCCGAAGAACGCCATCTTGCGGGGGGCCGACCAGGGTCCTTCCGGCTGCTCGGCCGTGGCGACGAAAATGCCTTCGTCCGGCGTGCCGAAATAGCAGTAGAACCGGCCTTTCCATGCGCGAATCGTCCCCGCCCAGACGCCATGTCCATAGCGGTGCATGCGTTTCCAGGTCCAGTCCTCGCCGAAGACGGACGTATCCGGCACGACATGCCCCGTCACCTGCCAGTCGACCATGTCCGTCGACTCCAGAACGGACATCCCCGGCGAACAGTGCAGCGTGCTCGAGATGGCGTAGTAGCGTCCGCCCTGCTGAATGCAGTCGAGGTCGCTGAAGTCCGCCGGCAGAACCGGGTTCGCGAACGTCGCCGCAAGAAGCAAAGTGCCCAGCATCGTTCCTCTCCGTGCGTGTCGTTATTTGTCTTCGACGATGGCCGCCCAGCCGCCGTTGGATGCGGCGGTGACCGTCAGGCTGTCCGCCCCCGTGAGGACGCGCTCCTCGACGGCAATCGGCGCGAGTGGCTTCTCGACGGACGGATCCGCATCGCGGAAGAGGCGCACCTTCTTCGTTCCCGCGCCCGCAAATGCGAGCGGCACGGAGAACGTGCGCACCTCGCCTGCGTTGAGGCAGCCGACAAACCACTTCATCCCCGCGCGGCGCGCCACCACGGCCGATTCGCCGATCTTGCCCTGCAGGAAGCGGACATCGTCGAACACCGTCGGAATCTCCCTCCAGAACGCGAGGGCGGGCTCCCGCGCGTCGATCTCCTCGGGGCGCGAGTACCAGAAAAGAAACTGCCAGCCGCTCGTATACACCGCCGGCATCGCGAGCTGGTGCGCGAGGGAGTTCTTGACGCGGCCGAAACGCCAGCAGGGCGTGTAGTCGCCGGGTCCGTCAAGATAGCGTGTGTAGACGAGCGCCGCGTCATGGCTCGCGCACGGCATCTCCTCGTTGCCGTGGATGCCTTCCACGGTGAGCACGTGCGGATAGGTGTACTGCAGGCCCGTCAGACGGAACTCGTCGTGGATGTCGACCATCAGCTGGCGCGCGGCGCACATCTCGATCCACTCGACGACCTGCTTGCGCCATTTCTGTCCGCCCACGTTGACGAACCCGTACTTGATGCCGTCGACGCCCCAGCGCTTCAGCGTATCGAAGATCTCCGCGGCGTTCTTCTTGAGCGGTTCGCGATTCACGTAGAAGATGACGCCGAGGCCCTTCGCCTTCGCCGCCGCAATCACCTTGAAGACGTCGAGTTCCTCGCCCCGTGCCAGCTTTTCGGGGGACAGTCCCGGCTTGAGCGGATTGCCCGTGCGCTCGTCGCCGTACCACCCCGAGTCGAGTTCGACATACGCCAGTCCGTTCCGCGCCGCGAAATCGACGCAGACGAGCGCCGATTCCGTCGTGAGCCTGGAGACGCGCAACACCTTGCCCGGACGGATCCAGCTCGTGTCCTTCACGCGGCTGGGTTCGTTCAGCGCCGCCAGCACGGACATCTGCGACTGGGCGAGCGCGGAGCAGTCCGTCGCGACGTTGAGATAGCGCCACGGCGTCACATAGGGCAGCGTCACGGTGGAGGGACCTTCCAGTACGGCCTTGACCGTGCCCGGCCGCGGACCCGACACGAGGCGGAGGCGCGAGAAGTCGCGCACGCCCGCATCGCCCACGACGGCGGTAAAGGTCGGACCTTCGATCGTCAGCGGCGCTTCGGACGAGCCGGGCACATGAAACTCGTAGGCGCCGTTCTTGCCGCCCTTCGCGGCGCGCGTCTGGCCCGGCAGGAGCTTCGCGGGATCGATCGTGGAGAGCGTCTTCGGCAGATACTCGCCCTGCGCATGGCTCACCGGCCAGCAGACGAGATCCTCGCCGAAGTCGAACAGCCAATCCTCGGCCGCGATCGTCTTCTCGCCCGATCCTTCATGGCGCAGACGCCAGGCGGTGCAGCCAAGCACGTTCGTCGTTTCCAGATGGACGTCGGCCGCAAGTTCCGGCGGCGTGACGGAACAGACGCGCGACCCGTCCGGCGCGGTCAGCAGAATGGCGGCAAAGAGAGTTGTCGTAAGTGTCATGTCATTAGTCTACCATCTTTGGCCGCAAATCGCCACCTCATTCCGACACCTTGAAGAACTCAACCAGGGGGCCTGTCCCCTTAATCAGGGGGCCGGTCCCCCTTGTGCATCAATTTCCTTGCGTACGCGCGCGTGAAATTATGCTATAATGTCCGCCATGAAAAAAGAAGCTTTGAAGAAAGTCCGCATTACCGACACCACCCTGCGTGACGCGCACCAGTCCCTCTGGGCCACGCGTATGCGGACGGATGACATTCTCAAGATCGCCGAAAAGATCGACAACGCCGGTTTCTACTCGCTCGAGTGCTGGGGGGGCGCGACCTTCGACGTCTGCATGCGCTTCCTCCGCGAAAACCCGTGGGAGCGTCTCCGCCAGATCAAGGCCGTCTGCAAGAAGACGCCCCTTCAGATGCTGCTCCGCGGCCAGAACCTCCTCGGCTACAAGCACTATCCGGACGACATCGTCGAGCGCTTCATCGCCCTCGCGTTCGAAAACGGCATGGACATCTTCCGCGTGTTCGACGCATTGAACGATCCGCGCAATCTTGAAAAGGCCATTTTCTGCGTCAAAAAGTACGGCGGCCACGCCCAGGGTACGATTTCCTACACGACTTCGCCCGTCCACACGGTCGAGAACTACGTGAAGCTCGCCCGGGAACAGCTGGCGATGGGCATCGATTCGCTCGCCATCAAGGACATGGC